>JAVBPN010000142.1:0-25857 GCA_031549585.1 Bacteroidales bacterium | reverse complement strand
CTTCCAGCCCTGATCAGGACTCCAATGCCAATACAGGACATTTTGCCCGTTGCGATACCAGTCCCATTCCACCTCTTTCCACCGTGTGTCGATGCGAGCTGCAATGGATTTCTCAGCTTCACTTCCATCCAAGTAATATTGATGGACACAAAGCAATCCTTGCATCAGGAATGCCGTTTCCACCAAATCGCCACCGTTGTCATTTTTACTGAAAGGTTTTACTTTCCCGGTAGTTCCTTCCCACCAATGAGGAAAAGCGCCATGAAACCGATCGGCTTTTTCCAGAAAATCCAAGATCCTGTTGAAGCGATCCACTCCCTGCTCGCGGGAAATATACTGCCGGTCTATGCCAGCAAGAATCGCCATAATGCCAAATCCGCTTCCTCCTGAAGTAATAACTGTCTGATCATTTTCCGGATATATGCCATCCATGTGAATCCGTTCACAAGCCAAGCCGCTGACCGGTTCGGCCCCATTCCAGAAATAATTAAAAGTTTGTTTTTCAACTATATCCATTAATTGTTCATCCGATAAAGATACCTGGCTATTTTTATCCCGGCCTCCGAATTTGCATGACCCCATCCACACCAGGAAAAGCATTCCGAAAATAGTCCATTTAATCGTATTCATATGGGTGTTATGTATGATAATTTTCAATTCATTTCTACACAAAAGATAAGTGTCGTTTCAACGACGGAATGTTACACGCTCGGCGGCATTTACTCGCTGGCGCTTCGTGAGAACGCTTCGCTAAGTTGTAATGCCGTCGTCCAACATTGTCGAATTTGAAATTCGGTAAAGATGAAGAGCGGCAATACAATTGCCGCTCAACGCAGCGATTAAATCTCGTAATGACAAAACCGACATTTTATCATTGACGCGACACTATGTCTCAGCCGATTTCCCAGCCTGACGCTGATCTACATTCAGCGATAACTGAATGTTGCCACTTGCACATCACGGCTGTTACTCCCTATTTGTACTTGAAAATCACCGGGTTCTACGACATATTCCAAGTCATAGTTATAGAATTTCAATAATTCGGGAGTAATGGAAAAACTGACCGTTTTCGATTCTCCCGGCTCTAAACGGATCTTTTCAAACCCCTTGAGTTCCTTGACAGGCCTAGTGATGCTACCCACCATGTCGCGGATATATAACTGCACCGTTTCCTGTCCTGCAACATTGCCTGTATTGGTAACGGTTACGGATACCTGCAGAGATTCATTCGAATGAATAGCCTCTTTATTCAGATATATCTTGCTGTATTCAAATGTCGTGTAACTCAATCCGAAGCCAAAGGGATACAAAGGGTCGTTGCTCACATCAAGATAATTGCTGCGAAATTTTTGAAACCATTCGCCTTCACCCAAAGGGCGGCCCGTATTTTTGTGGTTGTAATAAATAGGTATTTGCCCGACATTTTGCGGAAAAGTGGCAACCAATTTACCACTCGGGTTGACATCTCCAAATAATACATCGGCAATGGCGTAAGCTGCTTCGCTTCCCCCAAACCATACATTTAAAATAGCAGGCGCGTGCTCCTGTTCCCAGCAAAGCACCACAGGACGACCCGTAAAGAGTACCAGAACAACAGGTTTACCTGTTTTCAATAAAGCCTGAAGCAACTCATGCTGCACATCAGGCATTTCGAGATTGGTGCGGCTACTACTCTCGCCACTCATTTCGGAAGACTCGCCCAGCGCAGCGACAATAACGTCTGCGCTACGGGCAATCCGCAACGCTTCATCCAGCAGTTCCCTATTCGAACGATGATCGCGATTCAAGGTTCTGCCAAACATGGTGGCATTTTCTTCATAAGCGGCATCATTGACCAGATTACTGCCTTTGGCGTATAAGACTTTGACATCCGTACCGGACACCTCCCTGATTCCTTCCACCAATGTGGCTGGTTTGGTCAAATCGGCTGCAACACTCCATGTTCCAGGCATGTTGGCACGTGTATCGACTAAAGGACCCACCACAGCAATGGTTCCCCGTTTTTTCAGCGGCAAGGTACGGGCTTGGTTTTTAAGTAATACAAAACTCTCGGCCGCTATTTTCCGTGCGGCATTGCGATGATCGGACGTATATATATCATTGGCAGCGCGCCCCTGATCAACATATTTATATGGATTGTCAAATAAGCCGAGCTTATATTTGGCTTCCAATATGCGCCGGCAGGCCGTATTGATCTGTTCCATGGTTACCTTACCTTCATCAAGGGATTGTGGCAAAGTCCTGATGAAACCCTCGCTTACCATATCCATATCGATACCGGCATCCAATGCACGCGCGGATACTGTCTTCAGATCACCTATGCCATGATCCACCATTTCGGCAATGCCCGTGTAATCAGTTACCACAAAACCACCGAATCCCCATTTTTTTCTCAACACATCGGTCATCAACCATTTATTGGCTGTTGCCGGTATACCGTCTACCTCATTGAAAGAAGCCATCACACTTCCTACACCCGCATCCACAGCAGCCTGGTATGGGTATAAATACTCGTTAAACATGCGCAATCTACTCATATCTACTGTATTGTAATCCAATCCGGCTTCACTTGCACCATACAGGGCGTAATGCTTCACACAAGCCATGATATAGGTATTATCCGGAAATGTATTGTCCCCCTGGTATCCCTTAACCATGGCTTTTGCCATAGCTCCTCCCAAAAAAGGATCTTCACCGAAACCTTCCGAAACACGCCCCCAGCGAGGGTCTCTCGAAATATCCACCATGGGACTGAATGTCCAGCATATGCCATCGGCACTGGCTTCTATCGCGGCTATGCGAGCGGATAATTCTACGGCCTCCGTATTCCATGTGGCAGCCAATCCCAATGGAATGGGAAAAACGGTTTCATAACCATGGATCACATCCATGCCAAATAACAAGGGTATTTTCAGACGGCTTTCTTCCACAGCCAGCCGCTGCACTTCCCTGACCTTTTCTACACCTTTGATATTAAACAACCCACCTACTTTTCCGGCTTTGATTTGTTCGGCTATACCGGCATTGGATGCTTGTCCGGTAGTTATATCTCCTGCCGCCGGAAGATTGAGTTGTCCGACCTTTTCTTCAAGTGTCATTTGTTGCATCAGGTCGTCGATAAAACGATTCATCGCTACGTCCTGCTTGTTGTCCGTTCCCGGTTGGCATGCGCCAAGGATGACAACGGATAAGATGACCAAGATGATTCTATTCATGGTTGATGATTTTATATCAGGACAGGGTTTGGCTCTGGCTACTAATGACCACTTATCACAAATCCCAATTTTGCCAAACCCTGTTGCACCTCAGGTGCTGTCATAAATAAATTCCATAAAAGGCCACTACGGTAGTTTTCGATCATGCAAATGATCGGCCCCTGGTCGATGGCCAGGTATGCGTTAGATACCCAATTTTTATTCAAATCAAAAGCATCATAAAATCCATATTTGCTATCGCTCCAGGTTCGGTCGCCTATTTTATAGTAAAAGAACCGTAAAGCCTGCATCGATTCATCAGGCGTATAAGGCATGGAAGACAACGCCGCCGTCGGAGCAATGGTCCCTATGTCATTGGTAGGCGATGATGCAGTGTAACCAGTAGGAATATTGCTGGCCGTTAAACCCCAGCAATCGGCACTATAACCTGCATATTTTTTAGGATTATTGATGCAATAAGCCCTGTTGATTCCGGTGTGATTCACGTTTTGTTGCCAATAGTCGGCATATTGGTCGGATAGGCCGCGAGGATCCAGCCCGATGAATGAATAATGGGCAAAAAACAGAGGGCCTCCATAATCGGAACCCAATGGCAACGTAATGCCATAAAATGATTTTCCGTTCCTCATGTCTCCATTTCTTGCCCAGCCGTGCGTGTAAACATCCAGCGGAATAGAAGAAGTGGTAGAACCCGCTGCCAGTAGGTATACCATCAACGCCTCGTTCCAACCCCTGACCGGCATATTCATGGCAAACCCGTAATCGGGCGACCAGTGCCAATACAATACATTGGAACTATTTTGACGGAAAAAATCCCAATCTACCGCATCGTACAAAGCGGTAATTTTATTTCGCAATGTTTCTTCCGCACCACTTCCGTTGAAATATTGCCGTGCGATGATCAACCCTTCCAGCAGGAAAGCTGTTTCTACCAAATCAGCGCCATTGTCTTGTCCGCCAAAGCTCACTGTGGCTCCATTCCGTCCGTCCATCCAATGCGGAAATGCACCGTGATACGTCACCGCCTGGTTGGTTAAAAAGTCAACAATGGTTTGCATCCTTGCCAAGCCGTCGCTTCGTGAGATAAATCCACGTTCGATACCCACAATGATGGCTGCTATACCGAAACCGCTTCCGCCCATGGTCACCCAATTGGGGTCGTGTGACGTTCCTTCACGGGCAAGCCCCGATACAGGATGTGCAAAATCCCAAAAATATTTGAAGGTTTGCTGCTGGACTTTATCCAGTAATTCGTCATCGGTAATACGCGGATATTTATCGATGGAATCAAGCATTGTTACAAACCCGGCCATATAACCAACCACCACTTTCCCGCCACTGGAATTTTCTCCTTCGGGAATATCCACCTTATACGCCGTCAATTCCTTGACCGGCGTGGTGACATCGCATAAAATGGTTTTGTTGTCGGTAAAACTGTACACATAATCAAGTCCTCCCGACAGTTTCAGGCTTTCTTTCGAAAAGCAATCGGGATCGACCTCCTGAACCAATTGGATTTTTATCTGCGGATTTGGAGTCAATGCAATATTGTTGACCGTCTGGTTGTATCCCACGAAAATACCATTGATAGACATACTTTCAACCGCAATTTTTGTATTGGATAAAGTATCGTCATCGTTGCTTTTGCAGGAAAACAAGAATAAAACCAAGCATCCCCAAAAGACCAGCCGGAATATTTTTAAAGAATTCGGAGCCATTACAGGCATAGATTTATTAGATTTTTGAAATTTCATTCACAAATGATCTCTACTCACGGTTCTCATGAGGAGAAGGATAAATTTAATTTAGGAACTTTTCTGAATGAATCAGTGCTCAAGTATGAAGACAATTGAAAAGAGGCCGTTGATACCCAACAGCCTCTTCTCTGATGTTTTATTTACTCTATTTGCGATATTTCAGCATCATATAATTGCTTGACTTCATCTGCTGTAAGCGCGCGATTATACACCCTGAGCTCGTCCAACATGCCATAATAGTATGCCATCCATTCATCTGTTGCCGTACCAAAAGCCTTATTGGCCCAAAAGCCTATGATACCTTTGTTGCCAGAATCCAATATAGGTGGATTCAAGTTACCAAAAGGTAAGGCACCATTCGTATTATTTGCATCACCGGGGTCACTTTGATACCTGGTTTCCAAACCATAGGCACTTGTTGTCACTTTCAGCAAGTTTCCGTTTACATAAACAGTTGCTTTTGACGATACAGGATCATAAGTTTGAACAATATGAAACCATTTATTAGGAGGAAAACTGGGGTCATCTAGCTTCCAGTCTTGACCAACCCACTCTACTCCTGCTTTGGCAAACCAACCTTTAAAGCTCAATATATCAGCGGTGTTGCCGCCATTTTCGTCAGCCACATTTTCCTGGAAAAAAGCCCAGCTACCCAAAAATTCCTTGCCTGTCAATTGTAATAATATACCAATCCTTCTATCGATGATTTTGGGGGCATTAATCCAAGCAGATGCAGTATATCCTTTCATTGTCAATAACTTATCTGTATTAGCCAAGTCGAAAGTAATATAGGCACCTTCTGCTCCCTGATATGCTTTTCCTCTTCTGCCGGCAACGTACGTAACGGCTGCGTTGGCGGTTCCTCTCTGTCCTATTTCATCCTGGGCTTTACCTTCAAATCCCCAGTATGCAACCAGATTATCGGTAGCAATGGTTGAAGGATCAATCTTGCCATCATCCGGCGGCGTGCCATCATCATCGTCCTTACATGAAAAGAACACGAAACTACTCATTGTTACTATGAACAATAGAAATAAAGATTTTGAAATGAACGTTTTCATAATATCTACTTTTTAAAATTGAATTAATAATTAAGATTTTGAGTTATATTTGGATTTAATTGTATTTGCTTCTGAGGTATGGGGAATATCTCATTCTTATTAGCCCTAAAGCCTAAAGGCCCAAGTACGGATGTAGCCCTCCCTGTCCTGACCAGGTCAAAAAACCGGTTTTCTTCAAGCGCCAGTTCTGCTCGCCTTTCGTCCCAAACATCCTGAACGGTAGGGCCAGCAATGGGATTGAGGTTTACCCGTGCACGAACCCTGTTTAATGGGGTTGCAGCATCTCCTCCCAACACGGCTTTCGCCTCGGCATTCATCAGCAACACTTCTGCAAAGCGAATGATGCGGATGTTGTAGTCAAAACCATACCCATTATAACTCCAATTGTTTTGCGACGAAGGCGTGTAGGTCTTCATGTTATAAAATGGATTGGTACAGGAGGCTTTGATGCTGTCTCCTTCGGGAGTCATGCTTTTACGCCGCATGATGGTAGCTTTGATGCGCTCGGTTTCGTTTCTCGATTCGAGAAAAGTAATGAGTTTCAGACTGGGAACTTTAAACCCCCAACCCTGCATATTGCTAGGCGAATTTGCTCTGGGCCCTTGGTAATAGGCATATTCACAATAAGTGGCATCGCCCGATTGCTTTCCCAGCGTGGAACTTTGTATTTCGAATAACGATTCCTCGCAATTTTCACCATCCATACGAAACAGCTTGTAGAAATCGGGATACAGATCATGTGGGCTTTCATTGATGATGCGGTCGGTATAAAAAGCTACTGAATCCATATTGTTTTGAAAAAGAAAAACACGGGCTTTCAATGCCATGGCGGAATATTTGGTCACTCTGCCCGCCCATTCCGGACTATACGATCCGGGAAGGTTCTTGACTGCTTCATCCAGATCTTTATGAACGAAAGCGTATGTGACATCGACGGTTGATCGTTGCACTTGTGCCAATTCTTCAGATGACATGACGGTTTCCACAACCGGGACACCGCCATAGGCGCGATTGAGATTAAAATAAGCATAAGCGCGGATAAATTTGCTCTCAGCCATGCATGTGGCATAATCTCTGCGATCAGCGTCCGTATTGACAACCGGCAAGAAGTTGGGCAAAGTGATGATGGAATTATTGGCAGCGCTCACCACATCGTACAAACCATCCCAATATTCTGTGATCAGCGTATTGCTGGGGCCATATGTAAAATGCTCCAGTTCAATCATCGCCTGGCTGTCTTCGGAGGTGCTTCCTTTATCGGCATCATCGCTGGTTACTTCCAATAATCCCATAAAAGGGAAGGCATGTACCTTATTGGAACGCAACGAAGCATATACATTGCTCACAGGCATAAACATGTTTTCCTTTTTAGAGAAATCAATATCTCCTGCAGGCACTGCGGCCTCAGGGTCGATATCCAGATAATCACATGAGGCCAGGAAAAACAAAACCACCGGAAAAATATATTTGATTGTTTTCATCGCTGTATGTTTGATATTTGTTTTCATTAAAATATAGCTTTGACACCCACGCTATATATGGCCTGCATGGGATAAACCGCATTATCGATTCCTGTTTTATTAGGCTCGCCCGATATTTCAGGAGTAAAGCCATTGTAGGTAAAGAACGTGTAGGGACGTTGTGCGGCGACATAACACCTGATGGTAGGAAAAGAAGTCTTCTGGAATGGAATGGTATACCCCACCTGTACATTCTGGATACGGATGTACCACCCGTTTTCCACATAAAATGAGTTGGGTTGTTGTATATTCCCATTGCCATAGGCTTCTGCCGAAGGATAATCCTTACTTGGGCTATCGCTCGTCCAACGGTTGTTATAAAAATCTTCATCGTAATTCGCTGTCGCAAATACGCCCCGATTCATGCGTTTCTGGTTGAGGATTTTATTGCCCCATTGCCCCTGAAACGCCACGGCAAAGTCCCAGCTCTTATAGTACAACCCGAAATCCAAACCGCCCATCAATTGAGGCGTAGGACTCCCGAGGTAAGTCATGTCATCTGCATCAATTTTTCCTTCGCCGGTCACATCCCTGTATTTGAAATAGCCGGGGCCAGCCCATGCCGGAGCAGTGGGATCTTGCAACACTTCACGTTCCGATTGGTAGACACCATCCACCTGATAACCATAGAATGCACCGATGGGTTTCCCTACCACAGAATAGGTAGCAATGGATCCGTTAATGGTAGCGCCGGGAACTTTTCCTGTGCTGGTATTCATCACTTTGACCACCTTGTTGGAAATCGTTGTGAGATTCATTCCGATGTTATAACTTAAATCATTCGAAACTTTTTCACTCCATGACAAGGACAATTCAATACCCAGGTTCCGCACACTACCATTGTTTCCAAGCAGTTCTGCCGTCCCTCCGCCACTTGATACCGGAGCATTGAATACCACATTGTCTGTTTGCCTCCGGTAAAAATCGAGGGATCCGTTAAGCCTGTTTTCTGCCATGGCAAAATCAAAACCTAAGTCTAATTCAGTAACGACTTCCCATTTCAGATAGTTCTGCAACACGGTCTGTGCGCCCACGCCATCCACCAATTGGTCGCCGAAAACACCGGAAGAAGAGGCGCCCATTTTTCCCAAAATATATGTGGAGTTGGACGGTATATTGTCATTCCCCAGTTGTCCCCAACTTGCTCTGACTTTCAAATAATTAAATACTTTTTGGTCGCGCATAAAGTCTTCTGCGCTCATGATCCATCCCAAACCGACCGATGGAAAATAACCCCATTTGTCCTGGTATTTGGAACTCCCGTCAGCACGAAAAGTGACGGTTGCCAAATATTTGTTGTCATAACCATACGTTCCCCTGAAAAAATAGGATAATCCCCTGTCTCTCTTTCCGTCGTCGGTTGCATCCCTGTTTTTATAGGAACCGTTTTTGATGTATTTCGTTTCGTCGGTATTGCCGGGAACATTCATGGCCGAACCCTGTAGCCAGGGATTGGTCTCCTGTCGTATCGAATTACCCAACATGAGGCTGTACGAATGTTTCTGCTTGATCACATCTCTGAAAGTAAGGGTATTATCCAGAATTTCCTTAGTAAATTCATTGCTTTTTTTGGTTAGCTGAGAAGTCGTTAAACCCTGCGAACCTCCCACAAAATATTCAGGCGAATAAGTCCTTTCACGGACAAAAGTCAAATCCTGACTGTATTGTGTTCTAAAAGTCAACCGGTCATTCAAAAAATTCAATTCCAGAAAAACAGAAGGAATCATATGGTAGCCATTTTCCAGCTTATCATAATAATAAGCAGCGGCATAAGGATTGGAATATTCGCTACCTAAACCCACCGACTGCGGGCTACCGAATCTAACAGGGTAAGCCGCCGTATTATTTTCGTCATATACATTATATATAGGCGGACTCATAAATGCTCTGAAAAAGGCATCGTCATTGGGTTTCGCATGGTCATATTTTGACACCAATGCACTGAACCCGACTTTGGCCATTTTCGAAACCCGATATTCTCCTTTGGCTCTGATGTTCAATCGATTGTAATTATTGGACACATCGAGTATCCCGTCCTGATACAGGTAATTGGCCCCAACGGAATAGTTGACCTTATCGGTGCTACCCGAAACATCAAGGCTATGGCTGGTGATTAAGGCATTGCGCAACAACACGTCGTACCAGTCTGTGTCCGCCCCGTTGTATTGTTCGGCTGTGATTGGGGTGTACCCTAATTTATAGTTACGGTTCACCCAGTCGTAATTGGCCTCATTACGGAGTGTCACATATTCTGCGGTGTTGGTCATCTTCATGATATTGACCGGAACCTGCAAGCCCACATAACCATCATAAGTGACAGATGGCTTTCCTCCACCCGTTCCGCTCTTCGTAGTGATCAGAATCACGCCATTAGCTGCTCGTACACCATATATTGCCGAAGCAGAAGCATCTTTTAGCACACTCATCGACTCTATATCATTGTTATTGAGAAAGTCAATATTGTCCACAAATACACCATCCACCACATACAAGGGTTTGGCATAATCGCCAATAGAGCCCACACCACGAACGCGTACCGCAGGTCCGGCACCTGGTGCACCGCTATTAATGACCTGTACACCTGCTACCTTTCCCTGCAATGCCTGCATGGGATTGACAGTTGTCTGTTTTTCGAAAACGTCCTTTTTAACCACCGCAATCGGCGCTGTCAGGTCTTTCATTTTGGACGTTCCATAGCCAACAACCACAACTTCTTCGAGTTTTTGCGCTTCTTCAAGCAATGTAACATTGATGGTTCTCTGGTTGCCTACTGTGATATCCTGTGAAATAAGCCCAATGAAAGAAAAAGATAATACGGTTTCCGGACCAGGGACTGCTATTGAGTACTTGCCATCGACATCCGTCACTGTACCTGTCATGGTTCCCTGAATAATGACATTGGCTCCCGGTAAGGATAGCCCCTGCGCATCGGTCACTGTTCCCGATACAGTGATTGTCTGTGCTGATACCTGAATGATATTTCCTATTAAAAGGAAACAAAAGGCAAACCACCTGATGGCTTTTTGATGGAAGTGCCTGCATAATGATTGATTTTTTTCCATACGACACTGAATAATTAGTTCCTTCATTTATACTTATGTCTCCTTATTATCAAAAGAGACTTGATCGACATTATTGATTGTTTCGTGTATTAATGTCTTTTTTTAATAGACACTTCTACCGTGCTTTTTGTTTTTCAATTTTTGTTAAAATTATTTTGTAATATATTAGTTGTCAAGTTTTTTGCCTCACTTCCATTACTTCTGGTCTTATTTCAGGACAAAAACATACCTCACGATTACTACATCAAACTTTGTAATAATCAGATTTACAAATTGTTTCGTGTAAAAATAATTATCCGCAATCACTCCTATAATCTCTATCGGGATTTACGCTCGGTAGAATAGAATATAACCCGCATTCTGTAAGGATGCCATGTTGAGGGCTATCCCTATTTCTACCAAGCGATAATGCCAATGGCATTGTTCAGGACACTTTGCGGATAATCATAAATTAGAATCGCATGAAAAATTCGGTGAGGTTTTGGGTCGGAGAAAGCTTTAATTTCCTGCGTAAACGGTAGCGGCTATTCTCCACTCCCCGCAAAGAAATATTCATCAACGAAGCAATGTCTTTGGAGGAAAGGTTCAGTTTCAGGCAGGCGCAGAGTTTCAAGTCATGTGGTGTCAGGTCGGTATATTCGGCTTTGATGCTTTTGAAAAAATCTATATGTTTCTGTTCAAATTGGATGAGAAATATTTTCCAATCCTCATCCATATCCATATTTTTATCCAACAACATCATGATTTTCTCATATAAAGGTTTAAAAGCGCGGCTTCCCGAAAGGCCATAATAGAAACCGGCAATTTCCTTTTTTACCCTGGCAATGAGTTCATTTTTCTGAATGATGAAGGTTGTTTGGATCAATAATTCTGCATTTTTGTCATCGATTTCCTGCAGCAACTCATCGTTTAGCCGCCTGAGGCGTTGTTCTTCACGCATTCGTATTTTCAATAAATGCTGGTTGCGTAGGCGCCTCAGCCACAAGTTCCATACAATAACCGCCAGCAAAACAAAGATGAAAAAATATGCCATATACGCCACAGGAGTGAGATACCAAGGAGGCAATATGCTGAAATAAAAGGTCGCCGGTTGCGAATATTCATTCAAGCTGTTGCAAGTACGTACCCGGAAAACATAGTCGCCCTGAGGCAAGCGTTCAAATAACGATTCATGAATACGCGCAGGAGCGGACCAACCGGCATCCACCCCCTCAAGCCAGGTTTGAAAAAACAGGTTCTGGGAAAGAACATCGCCGGAAAAAAAATCAAACGAAAGGGTATTCTGTTTGAAATTCAATTTGTAATGGTCAAAAGCCGGGTCGAGGTATGTTTTTTTACCGGTATGGCCTGTTACGGTAATTGTACGTAAACGGGGAGATGCAAGGATATTGCGTCTCATTGCCTTAGACCCATGATATAGCATAAAACCCCTGTCAAGACAGACTAAATTCAATGTGTCGTTCAGCCGGACTATGTTTTCGTAATCGTTGACCAATGAAAGATTTTGGCTATTCACATCATAGCTTTGATCTATTTTGGACGTTTGCCCGTCGAATTGAATGTTATATATGCTATTGGACGTCATCGCCCAGAAACGATTGGGCGCCACCGTAATGATATTTTTTAACCCCTTGATTCCATTGAATAAACGATTCAAGCCTTCGTGAAATTCTATCTGATCCGTGTTGTCGTTGTATACAAAAATACTGTCATTGCCGGAAAATACAACCCGTTCGCCGATTTTGAATAATCTGAGCCGGCCAGGATCACGCGAGCGATAGAAATGGACGTAATTCAAATGTGACATATCTTCTGAAAAAGTGCAACGATATACGCCTTTCCGGGCATGTTCCAACCAAATATTACCCATATGATCACGCTCGATGTTGGTGATGGGTTCTTGAATTTCGGCTAAATCTGCATTGTGCACCGTTCGCCATTTGCCGTTTTCGCGTTTCATCACCTGAGCATTGGTATATGTGCCCAAAAATAAATAGTCATTACCAATATAATTAATTGTCTGTATTTTATACACACCCGTAGTTATACCTTCGATATCTTCGAGTATTTGTTCTTTCCCGACCAATTTTAAGCCTTTGTTATGCCCGCAAAACAGTTGTCCGTCCACTACCTTTAAATCCCACACTTGCCCTTGTGTACCATCAATGAGTTTCAATTGCTGAAATATATCCGGATTACCCCATTTGTCCTGCGAAGCCACCAATAATCCCTGGTTGGTGCCCAGGTAGAACTGTCCATCGTGAAGGGCTGCCGAATACACTGCACCTGTTTTTCCTTTGGCGTCGATATAATAATCCATGCCTTGCGAATATTGGATAAACGTGATTCCACGATCCAACCCTACCCAAATGTTACCCGATTGGTCTTCACAAAGCGACAACACTGTACTATTCTGCATCAGGTTATCGGCCGACCATTGGTTAACAATATTTCCGGAAGCATCCACTTCAAATAAACCATTCAGAATGGTTCCGAAATAATAATGACCGTTTCGTCCAGGTATACCATTGTTCAATTCAAAAGAAAGTACCTGTTGCGAAAAATCCACATCCCATGGCCGGAAACTTACTCCATCGTATATAAAAATACCCCGCGTGGAAGTACCGATCAGATAATCCTGACGGCCAAAAGGTAGAATCACCCGAATTTCGGTATCACTGAATGTTTTACTTCCGGGAATTTCTTCAAATTCTTGCTGATTCGACAATCGGTAAAGCGCACCACCCATAGCCTGTGCCCAATATTCATCACGCACTTTGAGCAGGAAAAGGATGTTGTTGTTGGGATTGGTTTTCCAGACAGTTTTCCGGTCATAGAAATATACATTCCCAAATGATTGAAAAAGTGTCAAAGAGTCGCTTGTCCATATTTTCCAAATCTCATCGTTATGGAATGTATCCTTAAATCCACCGCTTAAAGAATGATAGGTCAACTCGCCGTTGATATCGCGTTGCCAATAGCCAAATTCCTCATAACCGCCCGTAAAAATCATTCCGTCGGGTGCAACGGAAACCGATCTCACTAGTTTATCGGCCGGCGGCCGGTACAAATGCCACCGAATACCATCAAATTCCAACAACCCGTCATCATTGCCAAAATACATGATTCCCTGGTGATCCTGCGCAATAGACCAGTTTTTGTTAGCAGCATGATAATCCGTATGATAAAAATTAATTACATTGGGTTTGTTGGCCAATACAGGAACTATTGCCCATATGATCAACCAAATGGCACACAACTGTCTAAATAGTGTCGCGTTTCCCGGTGGCAGATAAAAATGCATCGTATCATTTTATCAGATTACACAAAAATAGTCAATTCCCTTAATATTTCATATGCATACCGGATGATATATGAGATCATATGATTCAATTGTTTTCCCGCAATACGAATATGCAAATGATAGATTAATATTTGATATTCATCGATATGTATTTTATAAAAACTCCACAGTTAAACATGAACAATGCGAATCAAGAGTTGGATTTGGGCTAAAGCCCCTGTTTAATTGTCATTTGTAATCCGTTGGCTAAAGCCAACGGCAATGATGAGTGATGTCATTTCAAATTATTGCCGTCTGCTTTAGCTGACGGACAAAAAGGAAATCTATTTATAAGGCTTTAGCCCAAAACATTAAAAAATATTTTTTAACCTTGATTCGCATGAATAATCAATTCTAAAGGAGATTGTTGCTTACAAAACACTTAAAATAGCCTATTTATCAAACGTTAATTGCCAGTGTCCCACGTCTCTCCATTCATCAAATTTCCGTCCGATTTCTTTCATGTGAGAAACCTGTTTGAATCCGAATTTCTCATGCAAACGCACACTGCCTTCATTGGGTATGCATATGCCTGCAATGACCACATGAATTTTGCTCTTATCCAGATGGTCTAATAGGTGTTGTAGCAGGACAGAACCATATCCTTTCCCGATTTCATTTTGATCCAGATAAATGCTTTCTTCTACTGTGGAGTCATAGGCGCTTCGACTATTCCATTGATGTACACAACAATATCCGATTACCTTACCATTGACTTCGCCAACAAAAATGGGAAATCCGGCATTCGTTATTTCATTGATCCGCTGTTTTATGACGGACTCTGAAACCGGCAATGTTTCAAAAGATACGGCCGTATGTTTAATGTAATAATTATATATGTTACAAATGGCATGGGCGTCATCTAACGTTACTGTTCTGATATGCATAGATTTGATTATATCAATTAACTGCCTTTTATCAAACTCTCTCCAGATACTATTTGGGTAGGGCTTATCGCATGCTCTTCTATAATATTTCCTTTCTCGTCAACCAATATATACCATGGGATAGCAATATATGGGCGTTCTGCTTTTCTATCAAACCGTTTCATCAGGTCGCTATAAAACTCTCTATTAGCGCGAATATGTGTACCTGTTAAATGGTAAAATTTGATTGCATTTTTCCATTGCTGATCATTTTCATCCCTATCGGTAGAAATATAAAGTTGCTGGATATCATTTTTAGCCAATATTTTTTTCAGTGCTTCGTTGTGGGCAAATTCTTTTATACAGGGGCCACACCAGGTTGCCCAAACATCAATGTATATTTTCTTGCCCAGCAATGGTTTGATCGCTTCCTCCAACGTATTGATGGTTTCGTAATGATCTATGAACACCATGGCTGGATCAAATGGTTGCTCAATAATCTGGTGATAACTGATTATTTTGTCGATATAGGGCTTAAGGTATTTTGAATATTCGTTTTGGGGGTAGTCTTTTTCAAACTGTTCGGACAATGATATAAGCCCTTTCTCAAAACTTCTCCCAAAACACTCACTATACATGTATGCCGCCCGAAAGAATTCAAGCGCCTTTCCGCTCAAATATTTTTTTGACTCGTCGATATAATAAGTGCTACGCATCCCAGAAGTGGTTAAATCCTGCGATTTCTGAGCACTAAAATCCGCTTGAGTATATTGCTTATAATACCGAACATAGCCTTCAGCATATTCATACCAAAAAGAAGAAACGAGTAAGCTTTCATCATTGGGCGGATATTGATTATAGATTTTTTTCAAGTTTTCGAGCACATTATCTTCGATTTCCTTTCCGGGGCTAAGCGATTTAACAATTATTCTGATGATCGAAAATCTTGCTTCCATCGATGTATAATAGCAATCCCTGTCTTTTTGAATCAAATTGAAAAATGATTTTGAAATTTCCTTGCTTTCCAATAATTCTTTAAATTTAGATAGCTCTGACTGTTTTAAATCGTTAAGTTTATTGTGGACAGAAATCAATGATGTAGTGTCACCTCTGAGATTAAAAAATTTTCCTAATTCCAAGTCAACGACTTCCGGCCTTGGCAAGGCTGTATATAACATTTGTCCTTTTTCATTTGCTCCGGATATTTGTACCCCATTTTCACCATCCATTTGGATATGGGAACTATTTCCCGGCTCGATTAATAATTTGGCATACATTTTATATGGGTCCAGATTCCAGATGGTAACAAAAGCAGGTTGGGAAATATCTAATTTTAATTCGAATTTCCCTGTTGAATCCAATTTAATAGTATCGCTAAAGCCTAAATAACTTGTTCCTGAAATAGGAACAGTATAAAGTGGCGTTTGTCCGTCCAATAAACCTATAAATTGGCCTGTAATGACAGTTTCTCCCTTTTTGCATCCTGAGAAAATTAAAGATGACAAGGCAATGATAAAAAGTATCCGTTTCATGATATTATTTAGCTTACTGTTAAAGTTTATTACACTGACTAACTGCCTTTTATCAAGCTCTCTCCAGACACTATTTGGGTAGGGCTTATTGCGTGTTCTTCTATGATATTTCCTTTCTCGTCAACCAATATATACCATGGGATATTCACATATGGTCGTTGTGCATTTCTATCAAAGCGTTTCATCAGGTCGTCAGAAAGTTCTTTATTGGCGCGAATGTGTAGACCGGTTAAATGGTAAAATTTAATGGCATCTTGCCAATATTGGTCGCGCTGATCCCTATCAATGGAAATATAAAGTTGTTGAATATCTTTCTCAACTAGCATTTTTTTCAAATCTGCATTATACGCAAATTCTTTCTTGCAAGGCCCACACCAACTTGCCCAGACATCGATATATATTTTTTTGCCTCTTAAGGGTTTAACAGCCTCTTCCAACGAATTTATTTGTTCATAATGATCCATAAATATCATAGCTTGATCGAATGGCTGTTCCACAATCTGAAAATAATGGGCCATTTTATCAATTTGCGGGTTAAGATATTTTACATATTCACTTTGGGGATAACTCTGTTCAAATTGCTCCAACAATGAAATCAATTCTTTCTCGTAATCAGACTCTGTGCTTGCAGAATAATAATACCCTGCCTGAAAAAATTCAAGCGCTTTGCCTGTTAAATGCTTTTTTGATTCATCGATTACAAAATCTCTCAACGCTCCACTAGACATTAATTCCTTTTGTTTTTGTTCATTTTGGAGAAACCGCTGATAAAATCCCATATAAAACTTTGTATATTCTGACCAAAAAGAAGATACAATCAGTCTTTGGTCATTAGGCGAATATTGAGTATAAATTTTTTTCAGATTTTCAAGTAAATTTTCTCCATCACCCGATAAATATTGTTTTTCACCAGGTATAAACTGACTGTAAACTTTTATATTTGATACTATGGCTTCCAATGATGCATAGTAACAATCCCTGTCTGCTTGAATCAGATTAAAAAAAGATGATGATATTTCTTTGTTATTCAACAGCTTTTCAAAATCAATCAATTCAGCTTTTTTCAAGATTTCTATCCTAGCATGGATAAGGTTTAAAGATGTTTCTTTATAAAGATCCCTAAATTCCATTTCAACAAAAACAGGATTTGGCAATGTCATATATAACATTTGTCCTTTTTCATTTGCTCCGGATATTTGCACACTATTTTCGCCATCTATTTGAATATGACAACCATTTCCCGGCTCAATCAGTAATTTGGCATAAATTTTATAAGACTCCGGATTCCAAATAGTGACAAAAGCAGATTCAGAAATATCCAATTTTAATTCGAATTTCCCTGTTTGATCCAATTTGATGGTATCACTAAAGCCTAAATAATTTGTTCCTGCAATAGGGACAGTATAAAGAGGTGTTTGACCATCCAATAAACCGATAAATTGGCCTGTAATGACAGTTTCTCCCTTTTTACATCCCGAGAAAATTAAGGATAATAAGGCAACGACAAAAAGCATTCGTTTCATGGTGTATTCAGTTTAGTGTTAAATTTTATTCCGTATTATTTTGAATTATGTGATTATTTTTCAAATACTTATTGAAAAATTACCCAAATCGTTTCTTCGCTTCTTCCAATATGGCAATAGTTGCTGTAGCTCCGCAACGAGCTGCTCCGGCAGCTTGCACAGCAAGTAATTGATCTAAATTACGTACACCGCCGGCAGCTTTCACTTTTACGCCTTCGCTTACATTTTCTTTCATCAGAATCAAATCATCGATTGTAGCACCAACATAATTATAATCCCCATTGGGCTTCTTCACAAAACCATAACCGGTAGATGTTTTCACATAATCGGCTCCGGCACGCGAACAAATCTTACACAAAGCGATTTTTAGCTCACGATCGGTAACAAAATCCGTTTCAAAAATCACCTTTACAATTGCCCCATTTGCATGGCAAGCATCCGCAACCGCTTTTACTTCCTTCTCCACATAATCCAAATCGCCTTGAAGCGCCTTACCAATATTGATCACCATATCAATTTCCTCAGCACCGTCTTTGCAAGCCTCTAAAGTTTCAAAAACCTTGACGTTTGTGGTACTGTTGCCGTGAGGAAAACCAATCACACAACCAACTTTCACATCTGATCCCAGCAACAAAGCAGCAGCATCCTTTACCATATACGGTTTGACACATACCGACGCCACATCATATTGCTTTGCAATTTCGCATCCTTCTTTCAAATCCCGGTCTGTAAATGTTGGATGAAGAATCGAATGATCGATCATTTTTGCTAAATCCCTGACTTTTCCCATGAAAACAAATAATAATTATAGTTTCAAAATTAAATTTCAAATGTACATAATAAATTTGCTTATTATAACCATCAAATCATAAACAACATCACTATTTACCAGTAGCCCTTTGTAGAGCAAAATTCAATACATAGTCTTTCGGTATGGATGCTGTAATTTTTATATTGGAAAAATTGTAATTTTGAAATCTGTCAAGGATTCCTAAAAAATGAAAAAGCATCACACAAAGCGGATCGGTACATTTTCAAAAATCGTATGGGGCGCGATATTTGTTATCATTATTTCGACTGCTCTCTACTTGTATCTGTTGATTAAGCAGTCAAAACAAGATCATCCGGATCCCCTTCTCGAACAACAAATAAACAGTATCTCGGCAATAAGCCCGGCCTCTCCATCCGAACAAAGAGCTGCCGCATTACATTTGGTCAAAATACACGATGCCGACCCCACAATTGGTATTCTGTTAAAGTACGCTACAACAGATAATTTTACCGGACAAGTTTTGTATGATGATCTTGAAGCATACCTTCAAACAGATGTTGCCGAAATGTTAGCCAAAGCGAACCAATACCTTATAAAAATTAGGCCTGACTTACGGCTACTGGTATATGATGCTGCAAGGCCATTAAATGTGCAACGCACCATGTGGGAACGCGTTAAAGACACTCCTTACAAAAATTATGTGGCCAATCCGGAAAAAACAGGACTGCATAACTATGGCGCTGCTGTGGATTTAACCATTGCCGATACGGCATGGAATCCTTTGGATATGGGAACAGATTTTGATTTTTTCGGTAAAGCAGCGGGCATTAACGATGAAGAAGAACTAATAAAACAAGGAATCTTAACAACTAAACAAGTAGAAAACCGGAAATTATTGCATGAAGTGATGCATCATGCAAGATTTCGCAGTGTTAGTGGTGAATGGTGGCATTTCAATGCATGTTCACTAGAAGAAGCAAAAAAACGCTATCCACTGATTGAAAATTTGTAACGATTGAAAGAACATAGTGCAAAGCTTCGCCTTTAAAGTTCAAAATTCAAAGTTCAAGGTTCAAAGTTGAAGCGAACATTTTCAACTTTCAATTTTCCATTTTCAATTCTACTCATCAATCATATAAAAAATAAAAATTTAACTTTGTCCTCCCAAAAAATACCAAGTGAGCGAAGATAAAAAATACGTAGAAACGCCATTGATGAAACAATATTACAGCATCAAAGGGAAACATCCCGATGCTATATTGCTGTTTCGAGTAGGTGATTTTTACGAAACTTTTGGCGAGGATGCTATTCAAGCGTCCGAAATACTTGGCATCACGCTGACCAGACGAGCCAACGGAGCGGCTTCTTTTGTCGAATTAGCCGGATTTCCCTATCATGCATTAGATACTTACCTGCCTAAGTTGGTACGTGCCGGGCAACGGGTAGCCATTTGCGAACAATTGGAAGATCCCAAGTTGACCAAAAAGATCGTAAAACGGGGTATTATCGAGCTTATTACGCCGGGTGTGGTATTTAATGACCAAGTGCTCGAAAACAAGGAAAATAACTTTCTGGCAAGCATCCATACAGATAAAAGCGTGGTAGGTGTGTCTTTCCTCGATGTGTCGACCGGAGAATTTCTGGTTGCCGAAGGAATTGCCGAATATATCGATAAACTGCTGGGAGGTTTCAATCCCAAAGAAGTATTGGTAGAACGTAGCAAACAAAGCTGGTTTAAGGAAACATTCGGAACGAAGTTCTACCTGTCTACTATTGAAGATTGGGCGTTTGTTCCCGACACGGCACGGGAAAAGATGTTGAATCATTTCAAAACATTAAGTTTGAAAGGATTTGGTATTGAAAACATCACCACTGCAGTAACCGCCGCAGGAGCAATTTTGCAATACCTTGACATTACCCGCCATGAGCAGGTAAAACATATCAACAAGATATCCCGTATTGACGAAGATTCTTATGTATGGTTGGATAAGTTTACCATTCGTAATTTAGAGCTTCTGTATTCTGCCTCGGAAGGAGGGCGCTCGTTGTGTGAAGTGATTGACCGAACCTTGTCTCCCATGGGCAGCCGGCTGATAAAACGTTGGATTACACTCCCGTTGAAAGATATTAAGCGGATCGATGAGCGGTTGAATGTAACAGAATATTTTTATGAAAATGGCGAAGTGACAGAACGTTTGGGAACATTGATCCGGCAAGTAGGCGATATAGAAAGGATCATGGCCAAGATTGGAGCCGGACGCGTCACCCCTCGTGAGCTGGCGCAATTAAAAAATGCGTTGCAGATTATTGTTCCTGTAAAAGAAATATGTGGTCAATCAGGCAATTCTTCCTTGATACAAATTGCAGAACAATTCAATCCATGCTCTTCCATTTGTAGCCGCATTGAACGCGAATTGACGGCAGACCCGCCCAACGCCTTGAATAAAGGCAATGTTATCGCAGAGGGCGTTTCGAAAGAGCTAGACGATTTGCGCCATATACAACGTTCGGGAAAAACCTATTTGGCCGATTTACAGCAAAGGGAGATAGACCGAACCGGAATCACTTCCTTGAAAGTCCACTTCAACAATGTATTCGGCTATTATATCGAAGTAAGAAATACACACAAAGATAAAGTTCCGCCTGAATGGATCCGTAAGCAAACGTTGGTGAATGCCGAACGTTACGTGACGGAAGAATTAAAAGAATACGAAGCGAAAATATTAGGTGCAGAAGAAAAAATCTTGCATCTCGAAGCCGAATTATTCGGAGCATTGGTAGCTGCCGTTTCAGAATATATTCCTGTAATACAACTGAATGCTTCTTTGATTGCGCGATTGGATTGTCTTCAGTCATATGCACAAGTAGCAATTCAAAACCGCTACATAAAACCGGAGATCAATGACAGCGAGTCCATTTGTATCGAACAAGGAAGGCATCCGGTAATCGAAGCATTTCTGCCGCCCGGAAATCCATATATTGCCAATGATGTATATCTAGACAACACGGAACAACAAATCATGGTGATCACAGGGCCGAATATGTCCGGGAAATCGGCATTGCTCAGGCAAACTGCGCTAATTACTTTGTTGGCACAAATAGGCAGTTATGTGCCGGCTAAAAAAGCAGAGATCGGTTATGTAGACAAAATTTTCACGCGTGTAGGTGCTTCCGATAATATTTCGCAGGGCGAATCGACTTTTATGGTTGAAATGACCGAAGCAGCCAGCATTATGAACAATCTTTCATCGAGAAGTTTGATCCTGTTAGACGAAATTGGCCGCGGAACCAGCACATATGATGGTATTTCAATCGCATGGGCAATGGCCGAATATATACACGAACATCCCACCGCCAAAGCCAAAACGCTCTTTGCTACCCATTACCATGAGTTGAATGAAATGGAAAATAGTTTTGAGCGAATCAAAAATTACAACGTAACAGTCAAAGAGTTAAATGATAAGGTAATTTTTCTCCGAAAACTGGAACGGGGAGGCAGCGAACATAGTTTCGGGATACATGTAGCGCAAATGGCCGGAATGCCTAAAAGCATTGTTACCCGGGCAAGCGAAATATTGAAAGAATTGGAATCGACACACGAACATCAGGGCATCGCAGCTAAACCTATTGCTGATTTAGGGCAAAAACGCGAAGGATACCAATTGTCTATTTTCCAACTGGATGATCCGGTGTTGAAACAAATCCGCGACGAATTAAAGAAAACCGATGTCAACAATATGACACCCATAGAGGCTTTGCAAAAGCTGAACGATATCAAAAAATGGGTGGGTATGAAACCCTAACCAATGCTCACCTTCCCGAATCGACAAATCATCAAAGTAGATGAAACAACCTCTACCAAGTCCTGTCTGGCAGATCTTTCGATAAACACGAAATTGCCTGAAGGATCGGTAGTCTTGACCAACACCCAAACGCAAGGAAGAGGGCTGGGAGAAAATTCATGGGAAAGTGAGCCCGGAAAAAATCTAACCTTTTCGATCATACTATATCCTTCTTTTGTCAAGGCTGAAAATCAGTTTGTCCTTTCCAAAGTGATATCATTAGGCGTCTGTGACTTTATTAGGAATTATGTTGCGGGCACATCTGTCAAATGGCCAAATGACGTATATGTGGCCGACAAAAAAATTACGGGTATTTTGATTGAAAACTATATGGAAGGCGCTTTTTTGACTAAAACGATCGCCGGAATTGGAATCAATATCAATCAGGAACAGTTTTTCAGCCATGCGCCCAATCCGGTTTCATTGCACCAATTGACCGGGGAATATTACGATTTAAACATTTGTTTGGAAGAAACCGTTAATCACATTGCCACTCGCTACCAGATGCTCAAAGAACAATCCCGCCTATTGGATGCGGATTATCTTAAATATATGTATCGCTTTGGCAAAACCGGAAAATTCCGGTCGGAAGAAGGTTCATTCGAAGCAGCGATTACAGGTATTAACCGGTTTGGAATGCTCGAATTGACTACAACGGACCAGGTTAAAAAGACATTTGGATTTAAGGAAGTGTCTTTTGAATGATGTCGAACATTTTATATTTTTGACAAGTAAAACAAAAATTTATGGCAAAGGACAACAGAATCAATATTGTTTATTCCACAAATCCGGATTTTAATTATCAATACGATGCGCCGGAAGAACAAGCAACGCTGCCTCCGGCGCAACAAAAACTTTTGGTGATGCTTGACAAAAAGAACCGGGGAGGGAAAATGGTTACATTGGTTTCCGGATTTGTCGGCACAGCCGATGATTTGAACGAATTAGCAAAGGAACTAAAATCCAAATGCGGGGTTGGCGGATCGGCCAAAGACGGACAAATTATGATTCAGGGTAACTTTTGCGATAAAATTATGCAACTGCTATCCCAAAAAGGATATAAAGTGAAACGTTCCGGAGGATAATTCAGTTTCGGCTGAGATAACGGTAACTGTCAAGCGAGAAAAAATTGAAAATGGAAAGTTGAAAGTTGAAAATGTTCGTTTCAATTTTAAACCTTGAACCTAAAAAATTCAGGCGAAGCCCTGTCCTACTCCGCCCAAATCATCTGAACTAATTGCGATTCTAAAATCCTTGCGGGCCACCGCCACCGGGGAATCCACCACCGGGAGGAGGTCCTCCTGGGCCGCCAGGCCTACCTTGAAATCCACCACCCGGCATATCAGGCCGCCTGTTAGTTTGATTATTGCTGCCAAACGAACTAAACCTGTATGAGAAGCTCAACATAAAAAATTGAGGCATTGTATTGGTATAACTATCCTCCACGTAGTTATCGGTCGTAGTACGGATATAGCTTTGATTTTGCTTCAAAATATCATAAACAGTAAGCTTGATTGTCCCCTGTTTCTTTTTAAAAATCTGCTTTGACAAGCTGGCATTCCAAAGTGTCATATCCCGGTTGTAGCTGTCCCCATAACCGCGATAGAAATAATAATTGATATCGCTGGATAAAATCACATCCCAAGGCAGGTTCAAAAACAAATCTCCAGCTACCCGATGGTCAAAATAATCGGTAGTCGCCTTGTCTTCTAATGAATAGTTGGCCCGATTGTATGCCAATCGGTATGAACTACCCAATTCAAGCCATTCGTTGCGATATGTCAACCGGAATGTTTCATTAACGCTCGTGCTTTTGGTCACATTCTCTATCCCATTGGAAAAGTTAACGCCACGGTTGAAATTTCCCCCCAACGTGTTATTGAAAGAGAACTTGGTCTTTGGTATCGGCAAATTCATCATCACACTTGCATTAACCCCGTATACACCATTTACATTTACCGGTTTGACAATCTGTTTCCCTGTCTGGTCGTAGGTACTCGAATTAACAATCTGATTATTTGTGGTATTGAATGACAATGATGTCAAAAATGTACGCAAAGTACCTTGATTGAAATTATTGTACATTACTGACATGGAATGCCTGAACGCCGGTTTCAATCCGGGATTTCCTTCCACCTGATATAGCGGATCACTATTGTCGGCAACAGGCTGCAATTGCTGAATAGTAGGCTGTTGGGTCATACCTCGATAATCGAAACGCAACATATTTTGCCGCGACACACCATAAGTAAAGTTAGCTGTTGGAGAAAAATTAACCACATTCTGGGTAAACGGTTCATCTTGCGGCCAAATTGTACTAGTCAATGATGTCGGCTGTATGCCGATACCCAACGTATAATTATATTTTTCACGGCGCGTATTGAACCGGATATCGGCTTGCTGGTTGACATACAGATTATCATACCTGCTTGAATAGGTTGAATCAAGCAAATCATAGGCCGAAGTGGCTCTATTATAGTCATATGTTTGCTTTTCCGATTTGGTATTGCTTCGGCTGTACGAATACGAGAACTCCAAATAATGCCCTGTTCCCACCGGCTCTGTATACGACACCCTGCCTCCGATATTATAGCTATGATTGTTATTCGTATAATTTTGGTCTACTGTATCCGTACGATATATATTGGCTGAACTTAAGGTCATATTTCTTTGCAAGTTAGTCCCATCCACCGTATTATCCGTATATCCGTAAGTGATATTGGTCGACAATGTTCGCCCGGGCTTGTTGAATTGATGGCGCCAAAGCAATGTCCCCGATGTAGAAAGTGAGTTATTGCTGGTATTTGACATGGTCTTTCCATCATTGAGCCGGATACCTGAAGGCGTATATGTCCAATATTCATAATCGCTATTTGAAGAACCGGAGCCAACGTTCAAATTCGGACGAAAAAGAATCGAATTGTGTTCATTAATGGTATAATCAAACTCCAAATTAATCCGATGGTTTTGTGCATTGGTATTTTGATTTTGTAGTTGTTCATAATAAAAAGTGCTATCGGGAAGAATATTTTCTCTTTTACTTTTCTGATCAACTTCCCGGTCTACTATGTTGAAAAAATAATTCCCTCCAACTTTCAGTTTTTGGCCAAAACTATAATTGACATTTGCTCCACCCGACGTAGTTGTAGAAAGCCCTCCTCGATTGGTATTATAGCTAGTTCCGCCTATATTAAAGCCACCGCCCATACCCATTCCCATACCGCCGCCTCTTCCGCCGCCAGCACCACCACCTGTGGTTACACGACGTCCGCCACCACCCATGCTGCTCATGACATCACCCATGAAATCGGAAAAATTGAGGTTATTGGTATTATTGGACGAGAACAAAGCGGCCAATTGTGTA
>JAVBPN010000295.1:0-25619 GCA_031549585.1 Bacteroidales bacterium | reverse complement strand
TTTTTTCTCTTCTCTTGCTGGTTTTCACGTTTGTAGCAGCGCCGGTTGTCTCGCTCTAGCATCTTTCTTATCCTCTTCCTCTTTTGTGTTTTGTTGGGGGGTCGCCCACCCCCCCAACCACAAATCCTCGTCCTGCCCACCACAACGCCCGTCATTCCGACCGAAGCACACGACAATAGGAGTGTGCGAAGTGGAGGAATCTGTAAAATGAACGAACAAAGCAAATTAGAACAAACGAATAAAATCAATATGCATACGAAAGTTCTTTTAATCGCAGGCACATTCATCATTATTCTCATCTTGGCGATAATCATTATCGACAAGACCTACACGCCGGAATGGCAGGAATTACCCTGCGGACTTTGGATAAACAAAAACGGCGATATCGCTTTCAAATCCTCTACACATGTAAGTGAAGAAGAAATAGTTGATTATTACATCACTCAAGTAAGTGATGAACATGCCGGGCTCTTCAATATCAATTTATCGGCGTTGGCCGCTGATACGCTATTGAAAAACCTTGTCGACACCGCTACATTCCACCGGCTAAGTCATTCTTCTTTTTACAAAGACAAAAAACACATCTACGTTTATGTGTTCAATACATTCGGTGGTGGATTTTACCCCATCGACGGCAAAGCGGATTACGCCACTTTTGAGTATCTGGGAGACGAATATTCACGGGATAAAAACCATATTTATTGCTCTGATGTATTAGATATCGTTGATGGCGCTGATTATGAAACCTTTCAGGCAATTGACCTGAATTTGGCGAAAGATAAAAACGGCTTTTTCCATTTGGAGCGTAGAATCACTGAGGATGAAGCAAAAAAATATTTGAAAAATTAGAAATATAAAAACAGATGACTAAGAAAATGAAACGAGTGACAATAACACTGAATATCATTTATAGCTTGATGGTATTATTATTTTTATTGGACTTTTTTACAAGTTTTGACATTAAAAGTCAAAGCTTGAAGTCGTTTGCATATTTTGGTTTTTTAATCGGAACGCCGACTATGCTATTTTGGAATTTGTTTTCTAAAATAATATTACTGATTGTTTACCCAATACTGTCTTTGAGTTTAATTATTGCCGTGAATCCATTTAAAATCATATATCAAAAAAGCGCATGGGAAACACGTGCAGTTTTTTATAAACACAATCATAAATCATGTAAGACGATAGAACTTCAATGGCAAGATATTGGAGCATTAGGCTACAATAAACGCGAGGTTGAAGTAGCCTATGTTACGCCACTTTTTATGATAGTAAAAGAAGTCCCACCTAACGTTGATAAAAATTCCGAATGGATAGAGAACAATTCTCCTATCATAATTGAATGAATAAAAGCAATGCTGAGTTATATAAATGATTAATTTTAAGTAATAAAACGAATAATTATATAATGAATACAAAAATCCTTTTAATTGCAGTGTTGGCCATTAGTTTGGCTAGTTGTAAAAATAAAACACAACAAAATCAGTCAACCAATCACGAGGAAGTTTCATCAAATATCAATGAAATAAACAATAAATCATTTGTATTAAGCTGTGGCTCCGGTTGTGCAATGACATACACCGCAGGAAATTTCACACAAAACAATAATACAATAAAGGTGAAATTTAAAATAGAAACACATACTGATGGCGCATTAACAGACACTTACAATGAAACTTATATTTTCACTTACAACGAATTAAAGCAAATACAAAAAATAGAACTTGAAGGTCAGAATGGGAATATTTTAGAATCGCTTATGCCGGACGCTCAAGAGACCTTTATTGGTTTTGGGAATGAGTTATTTCACAGTATAAACAACGATAAATTAGAGATTCCGGCAGATGAGAGAGAATTCCCCGGACAAAAATATTTGATAAAAAATAATGGAGTTGACATATTTTTAATCGGGCAGAAAATTCCAACTCAAGCAGACGGATACTCGATAACTAAAAGTATTGAAACAAGAATAGAAGAAGGAGAGGAATTTGAAATACTTGTCTATACGGTTGCCGCAAACGGACAGAAAATGTTGAACATAGAGCCTTTTGCTTACGATGTTGGAAATGAATCAGCAGATACGATTGGCAATATTTTCATATTGTCAGACAAATTCAAGACCGCCGAAAATATAGGACTTTATTCAACCATTGAAGAATTTACGGCTGCGTATCCCGATTTTACAATTTGGTATTCTTATGTAAGCGACAGGTATGTAATAGAAGCAGGGCAGCCATTTCATGGTATCCAATTTATCCTCGACGGAAATGATTATATACATGAAGGAGGACCGGAATTTGAGAGTGATATGACCATATTAAAACCGGCTGATTTCAAAAAAGACTCGAAAATAAAAGAAATAAGAATATGGGGGTATGAGTAAGTTTTTATGCCTGTGAAATGACTTAAAAATAAAATCGCAATGAGAAAGATAGTAATATTCAGCTTCCTTGCTATAATTGTTTGTTCTCAATTAATGTTTTCATGCACCTCTGATACACCGGAATTTTCTCGAAATACTTATGGATACGATAAAATGAGGGCAGATAGGCATAGCCCTTGGATAGAAACACCAAATTTTCACGAATATGTATATATTCACAATTTGCCGCACGACAGTTTAGTACAGTTGAAATTAATATTATGGTATGCCGACAATATCACATCGGGTTTTCAAATTCCTCGCACAATGAAAAACAAGACAGAAAATTTAACTTCTTATACAATTTGGTTTTATGAGATAAAAAAAACAAAGGAAGACACATTTCTTTCAAGAGTCAAAAAAAGATTCTTTGGAGACAATAGGTATCCCATTGCTCATATTTCATTTAATAAATCCTGCGACAATCCACCAAGATGGAATTTATCTGTTAATCAACATTGTAAAGCAGAATTCAATGGGGTTCTCATAGATGGAACATATATGATTGATATTTTCGACGAATGTCACCCTATTAACAAAGAAAATCGTAATGTTTTTGAGTCGGAACTTATAAATTACTATGAAAAATTACACAATAAAAGATAAACAATAAAGAGCATATTGAAGCTCTGGCACCAGTCAGAATACAAGACTCATAAATGTTACCCTAAAACAAGCCAACAAGTGAAAACAAAAATTATTTTAATCGCCGGTATGTTTGCATTGAGTATGTCGGCGCAGGCGCAAAATATGGAACCGGATGCAAACAGGTTGCGAAGAGCCATTCTGAAAAGTGATGTAATTTTGGCCGGTTACGAAAAATCAACAATTAACTACATAAACGATTACACACAGGAAGAAGCGCTTTCCATTGTACAACTCGATTCGATTATCTTGAATACTTCTGGTTTTAAGCCGGATGCTAAAATGAAAGTGCCGCAAGCGTTTGATAACTACCCCTTATTCTGGGGGGATGATGGTATATATGGAGTGTCTATTGTAAGCGTCAAGGACGTCGATTTCCGGTATTCGAATTTGCTGTTTTTTAGAAAAGATGGCAAGCAATATCAGCTGATAGGCAGAATTGGCACGCTGAAATGGAACGATATTCTACGTTATTACATACCGACCATACATGAACTCAAAGAGATTGATAAACTTAAAGACCTGAATGTACGCTATTCGAGAACCATTGACTGGTACATTGCCAATAACGATTACCCCGATTCGTATGTAATGGGCTTCTACGAACAAAAAGGCGTGATTGGCGATACGCTTCGGCTGACAGAAAAGCAACTGCAACTTGCTAAAGAGAAATTCCTGAAAGGCAACGAAAAGTTGTTGCCTTTTATCGAAGACACTTTTAAGCCTGAGATAAAAGCGTATTATTTAAACAAGTTGAAAAAAATAAGGAGAAAAAACGAATTCACTTATGGGGACTGTTTCGAATTTAAGCAGGTGATTGCATTGTATTATGAATTCGATTACAAGAGCATGGAGTCTATTACAAAAAATTTACTTACTGGCGACAGGATTGATGAGTATGACAAAAAACGTATTATGGACTATTTTATCGAAATGCTTGAAAATGATACTATCAAATAAAATTGCCATGAAAAATACAGAAATTCTTTTAATGTTTGCCATAGTCTGCATGACAGCAATAAGTTGCAAAAACAACAGAGGCACATCAACCGTAGAGACGGGGCGCGCCCCGTCTCTACAAGCCGATTGCCACGATGAATTTGTAAAAACGATAGGTGCATACAGTTTTACCGAATTAGGTCTGGCCTGCCACGACGGGGATTTGAGTGCAGTAAAGAAACTCATCGGGGAAGGCGCCTGTAAAAGCCGTTGCATGTCCGACGAAATTTACGAGTACGATGTGCTGTACGCAGCCGTGACGTTCGGCAAAACGGACCTCGTGAAATATTTCGTCGATGCCGGAGAAGACGTAAACCGGACTTATGACGAAAACGGAACCACACCTTTGACGCTTGCCTGTCAATATGACCGGCCGGATGTTGCCTTCGACATGGCCAAAATCCTGCTTGATGTCGGCGCCGACGTGGACGGCGGAAGCGACCCCGGGGACGAATACGAATACAACGTTGTCTATCCCTTGTTTGAAACCGTAAAAGCAGGCAATACCAAATTGTTCCAATTATTGATTGACAAAGGCGTCACTTTTTATCCTGCCGACAATGCCAGGGAAACTACCATTTGGGCTATGGCAGGTGAGAACCATGAAACAGAAAGAATCCTCACTGAGTGGCAACTGCGCCGGAACCGCTCGATAGGCAATCGCTGGGTAGGTAGTTACGGTTTAGACGCAAAGAGCATGGACGACGACACCTATGCCTACGAAATAACCATTGCCAAAGACAGTTGCACATTTTTGGGCGCAGGCGTGCAACTCTATTTCCTCGACCTGTGTACCGCCGCAACTGACGGCGATAAGTTGCACCTGTTCTACCTCAAAGACCTTGATGGAACCTCTTTCGGTTACCATGCCAAACAGGACACGCTGGCAACCATTATCCGAAAAGGCGACAAATACTACGTTACAAGCCCTGTAATCAGTAATGAAGGCGAATACGATGTGGAATTACCAGCCGAAAAGAAATAGGATGAATCGACGCAAAATGTAAATTCCATGCGGATAAAAATCCTTTCGATGATTGTAATATTGGCCTCGGTTACCGTTTCGTATGCCGGTAGAGACGGGGTGCGCCCCGTCTCTACGATTGAATCAGGCGGAAACGAACCGGCGGACAGTCTTGTCATTGTCGATAATATTGCCGGAATGTCATTGATAAACAATCCCGACAGTGCAACGATTACGTATTACCATGTATTCGATAAGGAAACATCACTCGACGTGGAGACGGAGCGCGCTCCGTCTCTACCAAATTTCTCCCGAAGCAGCCGGTTGTCGGGAAAGGAATACAAGCAATTATACAGGCATCTCAAATCAAAAGGCACATACCGCAATGCTTATGTCCTTTTGGGACATGCTGACATCAATATCCGGTGTTACAAAGACGGGCAAATCGTAACCGACATCTACCTATCGTCCCTGACATCCAATATCACGATATATGTAGAGACGGAGCGTGCCCCGTTTCTACTGAAAAAACAAATTACCAGCGCCACGAAATCATACCTTACAAAGGTATTGCGCAAACATGGCTTATGGAGTAAAGAAATGAAATTTAGCGATATTGAATAAAAACGAAGATATGTATTATGTATGGACAGTTTCGGGGAATTATCCGAAAAAATATTGGTTGAAATACAATTGGGACAAAAATCCCGATTACTTACAATTTCTGGACAACAAGAGAATTGACACGAAAGGCTCGACGGTTGAGTTCGAACTCGACAAGACAGCAAACCGGGAAACATTTCTGAAATATGACTATGTGATGAGCGACGCTGTAAACTTAATCAGTGAACGGCTTGCGAGAATTTTAGAACAATCAGCCAAAGGCGATATTCAACTGATAAAGGCGACTGTCAGGCAAAGCGGAGACATTGTTGCAGATTATTACATTCCGGTTATTCTCAATGTTATTTCATGCGTGGACAACAAGAAATCCCATTTTGATAAAGATGTCGAAGACTACACCAAACTTTACTTTAAAGAAAACTCGCTGAAAAAGCATACTGTTGTGAGAGCGAAAGAACATGACTTGGGAATACTTGTAGTGACTGAGAATTTTGCAAAAGAATGCGAGAAAGCAAAAATCAAGGGAGCAGAATTTTTCCGGGAACCATACATAAATCCGCTATACGAATGGCAGAATACCAAACGCCAAACTTTGTGGTTTTCGCCAGTGGACGGTGATATTGGAAATAAAATAAGATATAAATGAAAACAAAATTAGTCATCCTAATCATTTTCATTATGGCAAGTATCAACAGTTTCGGGCAAACCGAATTAAAAAACGGAGTATATGAATTTTTTACTACTATTGACTCTGTTGATGAAATTACTGAATTTGAAGGCATGCAAGTTTCGTCAAGCAAATCCGAGGAAACAACAAAAATTGATAGGATATTGATTGTAAAAAACGATGCAGTTCTTTACCAAATTGAAAATATTAAAGAATCTGAAAATATACCTGCATATTTTTCGGGAATAAGGGACGATTATTACCTGCAATTAGAAAAGAAATCCGATAATTTCTATAAATCCGAAAATGAAAATATTGGGTTGAATATTACTGTTGAAACAGGTAAAAACATTACTGTTGAAGTAGTGAAAGGCGCTATTACCGGTTTTTTTAGTGGTGGGGCATACATGACACGTACAGAGGTTTTACCGCCGGAAAAACAAACACTAACTTTTGTGCGAGAATTAACCGCGAAAGACGAGGAAAAGTTGTCGCAAGCAAAGGAGAAAATCATGAATATTCCCGAAAATACGTTGTCGGTTATTAAATACGAAGGGTTTCGCAGAGGGAAAATTTATTTAACGGAAATCCATAGAGTGCCTGTTGAAACGAAGATGTATCCGAAAGATTCATGGTATGGAAAAGCACAAGAACATGGTACCGGAGATTTCTTATACTTTAGTTTTATAGAGGGCAAATATCCTGATTATTATTTTCGGCAATCCGGTTTCTTGCATGTTATTCCCGTAGAGACGGCGCACGCGCCGTCTCTACAATTGGAATTATGGCTTGATTCTTATCACATTTTCTCGAATAAAGAATTATATGGAGAATCCAAACTTAACCGGCAGTGGAATAAAATAGAAGGTGTCGATGGAGATATGTGGAGAAAAATAGTCAGATATTATATGGAAAATGTACATAATACCGATACAATGTAATGAAAACATTAATTATATCAGATTTTAGCAAAGGAGAATATAGTGATTTCGTAAGTAGCATTTCCCTATGGGGAGAAGAAAGAATTATGCTCTATGTTGATATTCCGGAAGTTGAAAATAGCACTCTTGAACAATGTATAGACGCAGTAAATGAAAAAGTGTCCTGGCTAGACGAAAACAAAAGTATTGTAGTAGAAGCAATACTTCACAGCGATGTTTTTTCAAGTATTCAACAATGGACTTCAGAAACGGTAACGCGGGAAAGATTCGCTGAAGGACTTGCCATGTCAGAGTTAGCTATTTCGTTTAAGTGGAATCAGACAATGATTTATATTATTGACAATCATGATTATTTTTCGGGGCATTGTATTTGCGTTTATATGAATGACAAAAACGAAATAACAGGTTGTGTATTGGAAGGATAATTTTGCAACCCAAAACGTAAAGACGGGTCGCGACCCGTCTCTAGATGTTGCCGAAATAAACAAATAAACAATAATGGCATTACAAATTTGTCCGAAATGTAAAAAACTATCTTTTATATGGTACATAGATGAAGAAGAATCGCCCTTAACCCAATGGATTTGTGAGTGTGGTTATCACGTATTTGAGGATGAAAGTAAAATGCGGGACTGCCCTGTTTGCAGCAATGAAAAATCAGATTCATATATGATTGACAACGGGATGAAATATTGGTGGTGTTATCGTTGCGGGAGAGTAGAACCAATAGTATGAAAACTAAAATAGCAGCATGACACATTCAGCGTTTTTTGAAGCATTCGGGAAAGGACAGAGGAAATTCGATAATCTTGATTTCGAATATTTGGAAGGCTTCTCGAATAAGGATTTTTCAGATGTTGAATTTGAAAACTGCTTTCTATTCCTTGACTTTAGGAATAGCAATCTGAGTAATGCCAAATTCATCAGTTGCAATATAAAGGAGATAGACCTGAGAAACACGAATCTGACAAATGCGCTGATAAAAAACTGTTTGGTGGAGAGTGCCATGTTTAAAGGAGCAAAAACAGATGGATTCCGGTTTATTGACAATTACTATTTTGGAGTTACTGTGGGGCAGGAAGAGTTTGAGCGGGATTTTATTCATTCTGAAATTTGAATTTAAGCCAACTCGTCGAATAAATGAACAAAGTAAATTAGAACAACCATGAATACACTCAAATACTTTTTCGTCCTCTTGATCTTGCTTGTCGCCTGCAATGGGCGAACAACCCAACTTACCGAAACAACTGATAATACAACTACAATAACCGGCAACACCGATAACTCTGAATTCTACACCACTACGGACACTATCGTTATTTTTGATAATCAATACGAACCGATAAAGTACAGCAAAGAGGAATTTAATGCAATAGTGGACAATCATCCCGAATTTTACGACGATTGGGTTTACAAGCCCGATTGGACATATCACACCTACGGCACAGGATTTGGCAGCGAAGCGGGACAGGATGGTTATTATGTATTATATGCTTACTTCCTGAAACAACAAAACGGTGTTGAAAAATATGCCGAACAGAGGCAGAAACTTACCGATATTTATTTAAACATCAATTGTTTATTTCAACAGATACAAGGCGGCGGAACTTATTTCGGACATCAATATTACAGGATTCCGGCTTATGTCGAATATGGCATTTATGAACTTGCCTACTGTGAGCATGGCGAAAAATCGAAGACATACGACATTGGCAAGCAAAAGGATTTATACATACAATCGCTTCGGCAATTGATTAAAGATGAAAATGAGATTGCCGCTATGCACATGCCCAAAGAGGATATCCGGGAAAGAAACAAAGAACTGCAAAAAGCGGTGGACGAAGTGGCAAAGAGCATTACCGATATTTTCTACCTGCGCAAAGCCCAGGAATTTCAATACAGTTATTACGGTTATTTTGATTAAGCCATGAATAAACTCAAATACCTTTTCATCTTATTGGCCTTGCTGCCCGCCACGCTGTGGGCGCAGGAAAAAAGTAATACAGATGTTGTGCAAAACGAGCCTGACCCACCGGCAAAGCGGTTATCATTTAAAAATGTAGCCGAAATAGTGGCGGATAGTTCCTACAGCACTTGGGCGGAAGTGAAAGATGGCAGAGCCTCGCTGGCGTTACGTTTTGACGATGCCGGTGCAGTGCTTGCCTGCTATTCGTCGGAATGCTACTTGACGTTCCCTTACAAATTAGAAGAAAATAAAATTGTAGTCTATTGGGATGTTGATATTGATACAAAATACGATTTCGACATTGTAAAAGCTGTCAATCAAACAAACAAAAAATATATCGGGCAACTCTTTATGATTCTGGAACTGGTCAACGATACCACATTCAAAGCAACCTATCCATTGCCGGAATTGATTCGAAAAATAAACAACTCAAGCACTGAAAAACCCCGACGAACATTTTTCCCCGATCAATATGTAATCATCCAACAGGGCTATTTATTACTATCTGAAAACAGAACGAAGTAAAATTATACAACCATGGATCAACTCAAATACCTTTTCATCCTCTTGGCCTTGCTTCCCGCCACGCTGTGGGCGCAGGATAATGATTTGCTCAACCGGCTACAAGCTATTACCGAAAACGGAATCGACTACTACAATGTCGATGGCGTTACCATAACCTGCCAAGTGACCAATATTCCTTTCTCGAAAGAAAACATCAGCAAAGGCTTGTCAGTAAAAGAAAGCGATTTGAAAAAATCAGACCTGACAATACCAGCAGCAAATTTCATGTTTGAACGAATTGACACGCTTTGCAGCCCCATTGTGCAATATAACACCAACTACATTTTTGAAAACGAAAAAGGCTATATGACGCATATCATCTATATGTCGCCGAACAAACGCTGCACCGAACTTCAACAAATGCTTACACCCCTGATACTGGAAAAGAAAATACCCGAAACGGCTTTCAATAAAAGGTTTTTCGACACACTGAACTTTGCGGGGCGCAAGGTGGAGCTGGGAACATACTTTTGCCGTTGGACGGGCGTAAACAGCGTACAATGGCCTTACCACGGCCAAATGGATTGGTCGGTACACAAAGATTCGTTGGATGCCGCACAATGTATAGACATACAATATTACATCACCGTGCATTGCCGGACGAAAGAACTGAATACCCAAATCGTTTCCGACCAGCAAGTCGATGTGTTGTTCGAAGGCGTTCCCGTCAAAGCCTGCAAAGTAGTTCACCAATTGAAGGACGAATCGACGGAACTGTTGAAAGATGCGGGCGACGGCAACACCCGGAGCCTGACGATTTATTACGTCGTGGCGCCTGTACGTGGCAACTATGTGAGTTGCGTGATGAGTTTCTGGAACAACGATTTTATCGAAGAACAAAGCGTCTTGCCCTCGTTGCTGGAAAAAGTAATGCAGTTGAAATAACGAAAATAAAAAATGAATACCGATAAAGCAGGAGCTTTAGGTAAAGCGGACAAGTTGATTTCGCAAGCGGAGAAACTTATCCCGAAAACACTTGAACCCAATTTGCCGCCAACGGAGTTGATTCCCGATTGGCATGACTTCGAACATAAAATATGGCGATTGGGCGAGGAACTTCGACAGTTGATTAAGGAGAACCCGACACTTGTAGAGACGGGTCGCGACCCGTCTTTACTTCAGCGTATCGTAAAAATTTGCATAAACAGAAACGCTAAGCGTGGAAGGCAGTCGTTTATCATGATTTTTGAGTTGAAACAATTTTCAAAATTTGCAACAGACTTGGCAACTCAACTTGATGATGAATTTGTGAACGGCCATGTGGTTCGTGCGATACAGAAAATGCATGTAGCAGGATTTGACAGCGAAATAAAACCTTTCGCCGACCACAAACACGCTTGGATTAGAAATGCGGCGAAGAAATACCTGACACAGAAAAATTGATATAAAAACGAATTGTTATGGATTTTAAAACAGTAAGAGAGAATTTGGACGGAAAGTATTTGATTATTCATACCGACCAATTAAAAGAAGCTGTGGAATATGCCGCTCAAATTAAAATTCCGCAAATTCAATTGCGTGTTGGTGATATTGCGGATTTCAAGGAATTAGAGAAATTGTCCGAAATACTGCGTATCATATCGTTTGCGGGTATTTTAGAGAATATTATCAATTTCGAATCCATTTATTCTTTGCAGAATCTTGAGAAAATATACATTCAGCAAAAGTTTACCATAGATATTTCAAGATTTCCGAAACTTCAACATTTGGGAAGCGAATATTGGAAAGGATTGAAGAATGTCGACAAGGCTTATTCACTGACAAGTTTAGTCCTTCTGAAACTGCCGGATGTAAATCTCAAGCGGCTTTCCGGATTGAAAAATTTGCGAATACTGCATATTTACAGCTCTAAAACACAGACTTTGGAAGGAATCGAAACCCTTCCGATAGAAGAGATGTTTCTGGCGAGAGACAACTTTTTAGAAGACATACGGGCTATCAGCGAGTTGAAAATGCTGAAAGAGTTGGATATCGAGAAGTGCAAGAAAATCCAAAATCATCCGCTAATAAATGAACTTAGAAATAAGACGGATTTGCAGGTTAACGTACTCTGACAGAAAAATAATACGAAGGAAATATGGAAAACAAATATCTCGCAAAATACAAGAATGAAATGAATGAGGTAATCAACCCGCTTCGCCGTGATTGGAAAGGCTTTGCTGAAAGTGAACTGGAAATCCTTATCCGAAAATTCGGCGATATATGCAGGGATGAAACCTCCAAGTTTAGAAAAGAAATACTCTCGGACACTGCCCTTGCCGAAACTTTACTGGAAATCGGCAATTCCTGTAATGACAACAACAAGGTGCTGATAGAAATAGTTTCTTCCATTGACAATATGCACCGCAGGTATGGCCTGGAAATTACGGATAATATCTTCCGATTTCTTATCAGGCAAACCAAAAACAGGAAAGTGAATTTTTATGTTTCCATCTTTATTACAAGGCTTCCTCAGTTTGGCAGCTACGAGCATAAATGGGAATACATCACGTCGATTCCCGATATTGCCCCGAAGGATAAGTCAAGAAATACGTTTTACCATGTAATAAATGATAACATCAATAGTATCCCCGACGAACTGAAAGCGGATGTCATTAAAGTATTTGAAAACTACATGGAAAAACCGAACCTGCACCCGCATACCGTAGCGCAGTATTCGGCTGTTATTCAAAAGTTAAAAGGGAAATAGAGCAATTTAAAGTTAACTGATAAAACCATGACAACGGATTTGGAAGAAGATTTCAAAAGATACCAAAAACGGCTTGAGAAAGCAAGGGCAAACAAAACGAGTTACATGAACAATACCAAATGGTTCAAGTTCTTCTCTACGGCGCGGCAGGCTGATATTTTCATGCCCAAGTCACAAATAAAATTCTTGCTGTCAGAGGAAACACATCCGTTCAACTTTGAGATGGAGTTTAATGAAACGGGTAAACTTGACGGAGCGGATGGCGCCCCTTTTTACTTCAATGAAATTGAGTGGGTTTTTATTCCAACAGTTCAAGAATACGAACGGTTTAACCGTGAAGAAAAATTGCAGTCTTCCTTCAAAACAGCAGACCTGCCCGCTATCGTAGATATACTGCAAAAATTAGGGAAGTACGAGTTTGAAATGGACGAAAGCGGATTGAAAATATATGGATATAAATAAGGTCAAATCTGAAAGAGCGGATGAACAAAAATAAATCTACACGGATCATCCTTGTCGGTGCGGTTTTTTGCGCCGTATCTTGCAGCGTATTACACATGAAAACCTATACGCTGGCCAATGGCCGCAGCCGTGTTCCCGCCGACAACAGCGTCTATGCCAACAAATCGAAATTCGACAAAAGCCTGCTGGATATCATCGACACCGAGGCTATTTACGAAGAATACGACACCCACTACAAAACCCTCAGCCGGTTGGATACGAACGTCGAAACCGCCACCTACGGCTGCTACCGCTTCTATCCCGACGGCTGTTTGAACTTCTTTACGCTGAACAGGAACGAGGCGATAACCGCGCTGGATTTCGACCCGTCTTACAGAGGCTATCGTGGCGTGTACTATTTGGAGAACGGGAAAATCCACTGTGATTTATTTGCCGAAATCAACCAGCAACAAGACATCGGGAAACTCACGGCAACGCTCGAATTTCGCGGCGACACCCTTTTGCTGCAAAGCGACAAAACATCCACAGGCCGCAATCCGCAGGTGCGCATCTACATCAAACGGAAACTACCCGAAGGATATTTAAAATTCAAGGCGGATTGGTAAATCTGTGTAATCTTGTCCTGAAATAACGTATATCATCAAGTTTACCTAGTTTTCCTGTACCAATCCTTCGTCATTGATAGAAATACTTTTCCCTGCCGATTGTACGGTTGCTGTGAATTGCTTTTGGGTAGCTTCCATGGTGAGTACGTTTTTTTTACCGTCAATCTCGAATGCAGTCGGGTTGATACCTAACTTGGAAAGCGATGAAGCATATTCTTTATTTTTTTCGTAATAATCTTTTTGCCGGTAATACACCAACCAAAGATATTGCCGTTGTTTTTCACTGTAAGGTAATACGAAAGGCAGAGCGTCGGTAGCTTGGATTTGCTTGCTGAACTGCAAATAGCCCCAGCGTTCGGGGTAGTGCATACTGACAATCCCTTGGGGCGACCATACCCAGTTGTTCTCGGGCAAGGTTTTTCCCGCAGTGTCCTTTTTCTTTTGATACTTTCCATCAACCACATCCGCTTGCCATTCTACCCGCGAAGAGTTGAACCGCCATATCTGTCCGTCGGCTGGTGTTTGGGGCTTGGCTCCCAATGAAATCGATGCAAAAGGGATGGCCATCTCCACCGTCCAGCTTTTTCCGGGCACAGCAGGATTGTTCAGTGTGCCTTGTATGTTTACTGCTGTAACTAATCCCGGTGCATTCCAGTTCATCAATTCCTTAGCGCCATTGCGGTAAGGCTTAGACAGAAAAACATCGAAAACGGTATTACGTGCGTTTACTTCTATCTCGAAATATTGGTGTGTGGTATTGTCCGGATCAAAAAAGACTTCGAAGTTGTTTTCGAGATACAAGGGATTGTCGTGTTGTTGCATGTACGCCCAAGCGTGAGGTTCTTCAAGTTCGGCGGCTACAAATAGGCATGTGTCGTTCCACAACATTTTTATTCTTGTTTTGAAGCGTGGCTCTGGCTTCAGGCTGCCTTCAATGTCGACAAACGGTTCGCTCCATGCTGCACGATCCCACACAGCATCCGAAATGTTGCCGTCGATAACGGGACTTTCAGCCGTATGGCAAGCTACGTAATGCCGTGGGGTAGTAAATAGGTGTTCCAACCCTGCAAACGAAGGTTGTGCCATTGCCGGAAAGGATATGGCTAAAAAGAAGAATAGAGTTGATGGTGAATATGTTTTCATGATTTGCCTGTTGTTTGCATAATTGCTTTTTGTATTACCTCCATCAATCGGGCATAATCTGTTGGCGTTTCTATGATCATTTCATTTCCGCGAGGCTGGTTCTTGTTTCCATTTGTATAGACCATCTGTATCAAGGGAATGTTAGCATGTGCTATTCGGATTTGCTTTTCGATATCTTTGTTGACCTCATCATCAATTGCCGTACCGGTTATGATTGCATGAATTGCGTTGTGATGGTTGATATAATCAATGCATTGTTGCAGGTCTTTAGCCCAGATAACGTGAAAACCTGCCGTGGTGAGCAACTTTTCATAATACCGGTATTTTAACATCCCATGTACAACCAACAATACGTTTTTATTGGCGAAGGGTTTTTCCAAGATGGGTTTCTGTTCGGTTGCTTTATCGAAGAGCCGTACATCATCGGGTGCTATGGGTAGGTAGGGTATGGTAAAGCTAAAAATTGAACCCTCTCCGACAGCCGATTGGAGCCACATGCGGCCGCCCATCAGTTGTACCAGGCTTTGCGAGATAGATAATCCAATACCTGTCCCTCCGTAAAATCGATTGTTTCCCTGCTCTACCTGACGAAATCGTTCGAAGATGATCTCGTGCATATTTTCTGGTATTCCAATGCCAGTATCTTCAATTTTAAATTCGAGCATACCTGATGGTTGTAGCCTGTAGCCAAAACATATATAGCCATTGTGGGTGAATTTAATGGCGTTGTTTATCAAGTGGAAGAGCGTTTGCCTCAGGCGAGCCGGATCAACATAGGTAATACTAGGGTGAATAAACCCGGTATCATCAAGTACCAGTGCAACCGTATTTTTGTTTTGTACCTTGAGTTCTGCTTCGAACAATACCTGTAGGTCGAGCATAATCTGGTTAATGTCAGTTACTTCAGGGAATGCATTCAGTTGATTTGCTTCAACTTTAGCAATGTCTATCATGTCTTCAATCAGTTGAATTAATTGTCGGCTACAGGTGTTTACCACTTGAATATATTCCTGTTGGAGTTCGGAAGCAGGATTTTCAGAGGTAAGGAATTGGAGGAATCCGGTAATTCCATTCAACGGGGTACGTATTTCGTGCGACATGTTGGCCAGGAAAGCCGATTTGAGCCGGTCTGATTCTTCAGCCTTTTCTTTGGCGCGTATCAACTCCAGTTCAGCCATTTTTCGCTGGGTAATGTCGGAGGCATGTTGCAAATGAACCATTCGTCCATCTATCCATTCGATAGCCACGTCGACGCTTTCGTACCACTTTTCGAGAAAGTTGTTATAATATTCCCATTTGTAGAGGCCGGTAGGATCATTTTGGATATTAAGTAGGTGTGGGCGTGGACAATATTCACAGGGGCTCTCTTTGCCTGCTCGTAAAACTTTCCAACACTTTTTGCCTTCAATATCTTGTCCCAGTTCCTTTTTAGCTTGCCGGTTGGCAAATAAGATTTGATGCGTATCAAAATCCATGACCAAAACATTTGAGTTGATGTTATCCATCACTGTCCGTAAAGTTTGCTGTGAAAGGAGTATGGATGTTTCGGCCTGTTGCCGGCGTATGGTATTAGTAAATATTTGTGATAAGCCACCCAGTAATTCTATTTCGTTATCATTCCATTCCCGGTTTGTTTTGCAATCGTCGTAACATACATAGCCATAGTTGATGCCTTCGGCTGTCAAAGGAAAGCACAGGGTGGATAAGATGCCGGCATCCTTATGGAATTGTAATAGATCAGGCGAAATTTCTTCCAAGCCGGAGGTATGAATATACTTACCTTCGTTGAACCTATCATATATGGCTTGCAGGTTTTGAAACCGTTCATCCAGCGAGGCGATACCGTCGCTGCTCCATTCGTAGGTATTATTTGAACCATTTTCGGCAATGTAGATATGGTCTATGCCGGTGTATTTCCCTACTTCGGCCATTGCAAGCTTGATAGCAAAAGCAATGTTATCCGAAGATTGGATGATCTGTAATACTTTATACAATAGATTTTGCCGGTCCCTGCTGTCTTTGAGTTCTTGTTTGGCAATCATCTGCGGAGTGATGTCGATCATAAATCCGTCCCATACATGTACGTTATCATCGATGATGCGATGACTGGCGCGCATGTGGATCCATTTGATGTCGCCTTGAGGCGTGCAAATCCTGAATTCGATACCGGAATCATTGATGCCATGTTCGTAAATTCTGGCATAATGCCATTTGAACATCGACCAATCGTCGGGATGTATGCTTTTATAAAACAACTCGCTTTGTGCCATCACTTCATCAACCCTGATACCAAATAGTTTGGAGAAAAAAGAACTCATATAGCTAAACCCGAGTTTAAACGGTTTTTTACCTGTTGCTTGGTATACCACTCCGCTGGGCAGATGTTTACTCAATGATACCAGGCGTTCTTGCTCGGCAATCACTTCGCTGGTTTTCTGTTCTACCATTTGCTCAAGCTGTTCCTGGTATCGGTGCAGTTCTTCGTTGGAGGCGTTCAATTCCTCGTTGGTGGTTTCGAGTTCTTCGGTACGTTCTTTCACCATCAATTCCAGTTCTTCGCGATAGCGCTCCAATTCCGTTTCGGCCAATTTCCGGTCGGTAATATCAATAATAAAACCGTCGAATATGCGGAAATTGCCCTCATAATGTCGATGAGCCGATATTCTCAACCAAAGTGTATTGCCGTTAGGATGAAGGTAACGTATCCGGGTACTGAAGTTATTTTGTTCATCCATATTTTTGCCGGATTGCATGATCAGCGGCAAATCGTCGGGGTGTACCCTTTCAAAGGCAAAATTGATGTCTTGTAGAATATCTTCCATTTTTAACCCGGTGAGTTGTTCCCAGGTTTTACTTAGGTAAGTGAGCGTTCCTCGGTTAGTCTGGTTTTCAATTTCGAGGCGGAACAAGCAGCCATTGGGAAAATTATCGCCCAGTGTCTGCAAGCGGTTTCTTTCGGTAATAAGCTGACGTTCGGTGCGCTTCTGTTCCGATACATCAAGTGTCATACCTACAATACCCTCCTTACGACCGTTGTGTATCAGAAAATTTCGGTAAACAATGCCTTCGAATTCCGGAAAATAGTCTATCCTGATCCCGGTATGCTTGTTATCATCTGTTTCGTTAAGAAGTTCCCGGTCCAATTCAAAAAAACGGTCGGTTAATTGTGGAAAAACCTTGTCGGCTGTTTTCCCGATAATCTGATCTTTGGGTATACCGGCTTGTTGGGCGAACAGTTCGTTACATTCGATGTATTCACAATATTTGTTTTTGACATATAGCGATGCCGGGAGTGCCTCCATGATGCTTTCGAGCATTTCATTACTTTTCCTTAACTCCTGTTCGCTCCGACGTAAAAGTTCCTGCGAACGGATCTCTTCAGTGACATCACGGCAAATGGCGCCCAACATCACCGTTCCGGATATATTTACAGGAAAATGTATGACGTGCATGGTCTTTTGTTTGCCGGTTATCTGGTTCACTATATTACGCATGACCATACCTTGCTTTTCTCCGTCAATTTTCGCTTTTATTTCATGATACAAATTTGCATATCCCATTGCTGTTTGCTCTTCGAGTGGAAGTGCAGAACCGATCACTTCCCAGATGGCTCGTCCCACGGCATTTTTTTGAGATATCCCGCTAATCTGTTCGTATCCTTGGCTCCATTCCTGGATGATTCCGTCAGGGTCGATAAGTACAATACCATCCACCGAATGTTCGAAGATGCTGTGCATGGCGTTTTGATGCTTTTCTGCAATTTGCCATAACCCATAAAGAGAAGTCAAGTCTTTAATTAAAAGAACATAACTCGTTGGTTCCGATGTATTCTGACTTTCATACACAGGAGAGATGTTGCACGAAACACGTATATATTTTTCGTTCGTACAGCATCGCATAAAGATTGCATCAAACTTTGCCGGTTCATGGGTTTTGGAAACTATTTTTATGAGATCGACCACTGTATCGAAATTTTCTAAAAAACTGAACTGTACGATTTCATCTAACAACATGTGTTTGCTTTCAGCAACGAATCCTGTCATTTTTTTGGCTGCAAGATTCATACTGTCGATACGTTTAGCAGTATCAATTAATATCACGGCTTCGCCTATGCTATCAAGAGCGACAAACTGCTTTTCTTTGGCATCCTGTGCAGTTATCTGATCTTTTGTTTGGTCAGGTAACATATGTTTTTTACCCGTTTTCATATGGATCAATGATTAGTCATATTCAGAAAAAATTCAGGTTAACTATAACCATGTAGATCATTGGCTAATTTTTTGCGCGCAAAAAATATCCTGCTTTTTATTGTTCCCATTTTTATTTCCATTACTTTGGCAATCTCCTTGTATTTATATCCTTGCAAATACATGGAGAGAGGTACTTTAAAGTCATTTTCCAAACGATCGATTGCATATACAATTTCTTTCTCCCTGAGCATTGACTCCGGATTTGCGTCATACGAATTCACATTTTGACTGAGAAGAAATGAGTCACTTGTCCTGTCCAGATAGGTTTTTTGATGTATATGTTTGCGATAATTATTAATGAAAATATTTTTCATGATGGTATAAGTCCATGCCCGGAGATTGCTTGAGTCTTTAAATTGTTGACGGAAAGTAAGAGCTCTTAAAAAAGTCTCTTGAGTCAAATCTTTAGCATCTTCATGGTTGGAAGTCAGACTAAAAGCAAAACGATTTAACGACGGTTGTAGAGATGTCAGTTGGTCGTGAAAGGTTGTCATTGGATGATAAATTAAGTTTATGATGGGATCTTATCCATCAATTAAAAAAGTGTGGATAACCAAATATATGCTTAAAAAATTTTTCTGTGATTATTGGCAATTTTAAGTGTCCCAAAAAGGAATAAATATCCTATCAATCTATACGCAGTCAAAAAATACTTTGACTTCTAAAAATTGAAATCCAGGTTTGCTCCGATGGTAAACGGAATAATGTAGGAACCTGCCATTACTTCATTATAAAATGGCGTAGGATTGGTAACCAATTGCGAACCTTGAATAGTGCCTGAAGCTCCACGTTGGTTCAAAATATTGGTAACACTCACTCCGACATTCAGGTGCTTGTTGATTTTGAAGCTAACACCTCCGAAGGTTTCCCAATGGGGTGCGAAATAAAGCACATTGGTAAGGTTGGCATATTGCTTGCTGAAATAACGAGCGCTGAGCCAAACGTTCATCCTGTCATTCCAAAAAGTATAGCTCGGATCAATTTCGAACAAGACTTTCTGAATGCCGGGATTTTTATTGTTATAATCGTAATCCTGTCCGTAGGCTGTCACTGCATAATTTTTATATACAGGGTTCTGCCATGTAATCAAGAAATGCAATTTAAATCCTTTAAATGGAGTGGCAACGATATCGGTAGTCCAACCTGTGGTGCTGATATCATAATAAACCGTTTCAGTCACGCTTTCGTCCGGATCGTTGGGATTGACCAGCGATAAACGCGATTGGTAATTGGTACTCCTGATATAGGTATATGCCGAAACGATACTGATCCATGGATAATTAAAATAGATACCTGCCTGCCCCATCGGGGTGCGTCGTGTTTTCAATGCAGGTTCCACCGATCCCGAATAATCTTCCAAAGCGCCTATCCTTTCGTTATAAGTACCTTCGGCCCAAAAACCGAACGATTTGGCAAGCTTGAGGACAGCACCCAGCGTAGCCCTGGTCAGGAACCAATTGTTGTCGAACTTTACAGGAGGTGAGCCCAGTGGTATGGGCCGGTCATAAGGTAGGTAATCACCTTTTAATTTGTGATACTCCAAGCGTATCCCACCATTGATCGACAAATGTTCGTTCACATCCCAATCGTCCGTGGCGTAAAGTGCCAGTTTGTTCTCGAACCCATTGTGGTATTCGCTTGATACATTATAATCATAAAATCCCTGCGAATCGGTTGCCGGAACCCACACTCCGCCCGTAAATGTTTCATGAACGAGTTTTCGTGGTTGTACTGCCACTTCTTGTTCGTACTTGGTGGTATTCGATCGATACTTGTTTTCCTTATAAAACCACTCGTTCAGTCCTAGTCGCCAACTATGCGCTTTGTTGTTGCCGGTAAGTTCGAAACGCGACGTAAACGAATTGATGATAAAAGGCGTCACAAAGCTGTTTTCCACCATCTGCACCATACCCGTGTATGGATCGCCCGTATCGAAATAAGTAAAACGGTCGGTTGTCGGATCGGGAGTAAATACACTCAACGGATTGATGTAGGTAGCACTGTTCTGCGTGCTATGATAGCGCACGATATAGCTGAACTTCATATTACGGCCAAGTCGGTAATCACCCATCAAGTCGATGGTATGCGAAATGTCTATACCATCCTTTGCCATATCCACCCATGTAGTATCGCCATTCAATAGATTCACTGAACGGTACTTTCCGTCGATCAGGTCATATGAGTCGCGACCGATACGAAAGCCGTGTGTTTCCTCCGAACCACCGTCGGATGTGTAAATGAATGGGGCATAATTAGAGATCAACCATGAGCGTGCGTATTTGTAATTCAGCGAAACGTAGCCCCGATCGAACTTTTTGGTCAATCCCGCACGGTAAATTTGCGTACGATCTGAGAAATTTGTAAAACCAAGGTCATACGTCCTGGGGTCAAAATTTCCCGAAGCGCCAAGCGTATAGTACCACCCGTTTTTGACTGGGCCCGACAGGAACACCGAGCCGCGTAACAGCCCAAAGTGATTGGTAGCTAGTGTACCATTTATCCGGAATGTATCTGTGGGCATCCGGGTATAGCTATTTATTGCATAACCTACTATTCCAGTGAGAATGGCCACTTCGCCGATTTTCAATACAGGGGCTTTTTCAATAGAGGCATCTTGCCGCCACACATTGACGGGCGATTCCGGCCAAGTATAGTAAATGACAGGTAATCCGTTTTCCATAATACTAATTCCGCCGACATTTGAGGGTACACCGGTGTTGATATCCCGCGGGCCCGAATTACTGGAAGCATTCAGTGAAACATTCCTGTTTTTTTCTTCTTTCCCTAATGGAGAGGTTTTGGAGGATATTTTACTTGTGTCTATTTGTCCTAAAGATGATGTTATATATAATAGCATAAACATCACACATCCAATTATTTTTTTCATGTTATTATTTAACTAAAAGTTAGATTTCTATGATATCATACAATTTGAATATTCAACATGCTTGAGGTGTAAAATGTTCATCATCAAATTCTTCCATCGTTACTCGAGAAAAAAATGTTCATATCTTATTCTTGAGATATAAATAAGACAAGTAAAGGATCCTTTTAGCTTTGTGATTTTAAATTATTGATAATAAAATATTTAATGTGTGTATTTTTCAGAAAGGCTAATTTTGCATTTTATAGTTTTTTTATCACATATTTAACAATAATATCTTCTTGTGTTTTAAAAATTTTGCATTTTCAGAAAAATGAATATCTCTTGCGAGACGGTTTATTAGAGGAAATCACAAGGAAAATATGATCTATTTACGAAATGTTACTATTGGCTGAACTCAATTATTCTTGTTCAATTCTTTCTTTGAAAATTTAATTGGCTGATTTAAAGTATGTTGGATCGAAGGTTGTATGATATAATCAAATCCGGTCAACAACAAAAATTGCAATTCATATGTTAATATCATAACACTGGAATATGGATGTTCTGAAAATCAACACGGTAACGTTTTAATAAATAACGAGACCAGGTTTGTTAGTTAAATATTTTTGGTATAGCATTGAAAATCAATTACTTAATTTACTCAATCAATTATCTAATAATAACAATGAACATGAAAAAAGTTGTATTTATTTTTATATTAATTGGCTTCGCATGGCATCTTGTTGCGAAACAAAGTGGCAATTTGATTACCCTTCCAGCTACGGGAGAAATTGTGCTTTTAAATAAAAATTGGGTTGCCCGGCAGGCTACTTACGTGATGATCGACGGCGCTGTATTGTCTTCGGGGCAACAGGATTTCCGGAGTTGGATGCCCGCCACTGTACCCGGTACTGTACTCACTACGCTGCTGAATAACGGTTTGATACCTCCGCCTCACTATGGGCTGAACAACGAACTGATTCCTGATATTTTCCATACGGGAAATGATTTCTACACGTATTGGTTTATCAACCAATTCACCCTGCCCGAACCAGGCAAAGACAAAAGGCTTTGGCTGAACTTTCGCGGCATCAATTACAAAGCTGAAATTTTCCTTAACGGGAAACGAATTTCTACTACGACGCACGAGGGACTGTTTATCCGGCGCAGTTACGACATTACCGAAGCAGCAAAACCCGGAGCGAACACATTGGCAATACTTGTCCTCCCGCCCGATATTCCCGGTGAAGACAACAACGGACAGGCCGGTGATGGGCAAATAGCCCGCAATAGCACCATGCAATGCACGGCAGGCTGGGACTGGATAGCAGCCGTCCGCGACAGAAACACCGGTATCTGGGATCAGGTGAGTATCACCACCACCGGAAATATTCGGATGACACACCCACAAGTAGTGAGCAAAGTACCGGGCGTTCGTACACCCGGAGACAAGCAAGCCGATGCTATCCTGACGGTGACCGCCGAAGTGGAAAATTTTACAGATAAGACACAAAATGTAACAGTAAGTTTCGAGGTAGAGAAGCTAAAACAAACGGCAAAAGTGCAATTGGCGCCCAAAGAAAAGCGTTTGGTAAGCCTCCCCTTCATGACGATTAAGAATCCCCGCTTGTGGTGGCCTGTCAACATGGGCAAGCAAGAACTGTACGATATGACGTTGACAGTTACCGATGGCGCGTCGGCAAATATATCCGACAAGCAGAGTGTACGGTTTGGCATTCGCGAAATTGTTACCGAAAAAGACCCGGCTACCGGCGGTCGTAAATTTTATGTCAATGGGCAGAAAATATTCGTTCGCGGCGGCAACTATATCTCTTCAGACTGGATGCTTCGGTTCTCGGCCGAGCGTTACCGCACCGAAGTGCGTTTCCTGACCGATATGAACCTGAATATGCTGCGTGTGTGGGGAGGCGCTGTTCCCGAACGACCTGAGTTTTACAATGCCTGCGACGAGTTCGGGATGCTTGTATTTCAGGATTTGCCCATTTCGGGTGACGGCAATGGTGCATGGGTCGATCCCAAGAAAAAAGACTCACAGGAACGCCGCCAGCAATATCCGGACAATCACGAACTGTTTGTCGAATCGGTGATCGACGAGGTGAAAATGTTACGTAACCACCCAAGTTTAGCCATTTGGTGCGGCGGCAATGAATGGCCTGCACCCGATGATATTGCTCAAAAGCTGCATCATGAGGTTTTCCCGAAATATGACCAGTCACGTTATCTCGCACCGTTTTCCACTGATACCGTTTTCACGCGGAATATTATAGGCGGAAACGGCGATGGCCCTTACGGGATACAGGAACCAGAATGGTTTTTTACATTCCGTTCCAATCCCTTCAACCCCGAATTGGGTTCGGTGGGAATGCCCGAGGCTGCCTCTTTGCGTGCTTTTATGGATGAAGCAGATTACAAGGATTTTCCACAGGCCGGAAAGCCGCTTAACCGTGTGTGGGAGTATCATAAATACCTGCCTTACGACGGACATATCGAACGCTATGCCCAACCGAAGTCAACGGAAGAGTTCTGCGACATTGCCCAATTACTTAATTTTGAGCAGTACAGGGGTTTGATGGAAGGATGGGCCTCCAATATGTGGAACTGGTACACGGGAATGATCATATGGAAAATACAAAACCCGTGGACAGCGATGCGCGGACAGATGTACGATTATTTTCTCGATGTGAATGCTTGTTATTACGGTGTTCGAAAAGGTGGAGAGCCATTGCATGTGCAGTATAACTACCGCACGCGGCAAGCTGAAGTGATCAATATCACCACTACCGACAAGGCCAATTATACGGTCAGGGCACGTATTTATCAATTAGATGGCAAGATGATACATGAGCAGGAGCAAAAGAATGTAGCGTTAAAAGCCAATGCAACAAAAGCCCTTTTTACCATCGAACAACCGCAAGTGCAAGGCGTTTATTTCCTGCGATTAGAGATGCTTGACGGGTCGAAAACCGTGTCGGAAAATGTATATTGGCTTACCACCAAGCCTAAGGATTATACTGCCATGCAGCAAATGCTGCCATCACAGGCAGGTGTTTCCATCGAAATAGAAAAGAAAGATACGGGTTACAGTGCCATTGTCCTGGTGAAAGCGAAAGAAAAAATCAGTTTCTTTAACCGGGTTTCGGTATTCAACCGCAAAACAGGTGAACGAATCCTGCCGGTGTTTTATTCGGATAACTATTTCACGGTATTTCCCAATGAAGAAAGGAGCATGACGCTTGATTTTTCAAGCAACCTGCCGCAAGAGGATATTCAGATCGTGGTGAATGGTTGGAATGATAAGCGGGAATAGCAATTGGCTTCATTGAAGCAGATAAGTCATTTTTCAGGGTCATATTACAAACCTAACAGGTCTTTAAGACCTGTTAGGTTTGTAATAATCAAACACTGACTTTACGCAAACCATGATCCCAGCGATCGTTGACAGGAATATTTAAAAAACGATTATCTTTGTTCACTTTTATCGGCAGATAAATTTTGAAACCAATGTGTATTTATAACTTGGTTTTGAGCGGATTTTTCTGGATGAGAATCCTTTATCTGCATGTATTTATTAAAAATTGAATGGATCATATCAGGAATTTTTGCATTATTGCACATATCGATCATGGAAAGAGTACTTTGGCCGATCGTCTTTTACAAGCTACCCATACCATAGATGAACGTGATTTTCAGGATCAAGTATTGGATAGTATGGACTTGGAGCGCGAAAGAGGTATAACCATCAAGAGCCATGCCGTACAAATGGATTATTTGTATGAAGGCAAACAATACAC
>JAVBPN010000211.1:0-7104 GCA_031549585.1 Bacteroidales bacterium | reverse complement strand
ATTCCAGTATTCTTTCTACAACTATAGGCTGCACGATGCATCAAGTGATCAGGCGTTTATGGATGAAGTAATTGGCAAACCGATTAATCCGGATGATATCAATAAGCAGGTTTATCGTAGCAATAATCTTGCTGCAGGTGCTTATACTCGTTTTTACTTAGTACCGTCCCGTCCTTGGAGCAATAGTGATGGAATGTATATTGACCTTGGTATTCAAGGTGATTTCGCCTTCAGTAAATTCTATAAGGTCAACACTCATTCCAATGGTAAAGATAAATATCATGACAATTATGCGTTTAATCCTTTCACTGCCTCCACTTATGTGCGTTTGGGGTGGGATCATTTCGCTATCTTTGCCCGTTACCGTTTTACTGATGCATTCAATAAAAAAGCGTTGCCAATGGATATAGCGCCTTTATCTATCGGGATACATTTTATGTAAGTTCTAAAATCAACATTCATGAAAAAAATATTTGCAGTCGTTTGTCTCATTTGCATATACTCCGGTTTGATTTCTGCACAACGTGTAAGAATAGGCAATATGGAGATAACAATTAAGGAAAATCAGAATGATACAGTGGTACAAATAGATGTCAATGACCGTACGACATCGGTTACACGCAACAAGGATAAAGAAAATTACGATAAAGACAGTCATGGTAAAGTCAAAAGAAGTTACCATACATCTGAAGGATATATGGGTTTGGAATTTATCGTTCCTGATGCCGGAGATGATTATTTAGAAACTATTGGGGGTAATTCTTACCAATTCAACATCGGCTACCGGTATACTTTTCATCCGGCTCGTTGGTATGGGATAGGTTTCACAGTACAATATTCTTTTTATAATTACCGTTTGCGGGATGCATCTCAAACCCTGACCGGTGTGGCAGCCGATCCATACAAGGAAGTTTTTCGTAGTAATAACATTGGCATAGGTATTTTTAACCGGATCTATCTTGCTCCCGGTAGGAGTCGGCGGCCAAGTAGCAACGGATTATATTTGGATTTCGGTGTCGGTGGTGATTGGTCGTACAGCCGGTTTTATAAAACCAAAACGGATATGGGCGATTATTCTGTTAATGTCAAAGCCCGGAATAGCTATGCATTTGAGCCTTTTAACGCCAATGCTTTTGCAGGAGTGGGATTTGGCTGTTTTGAAATTTTTGCACATTACCGTTTTACCAATGTGTTCAATTCTGATGTAATTGATAAAAAATTACCGCCAATATCTGTTGGCTTTCTATTTTCATTTTGATTTGTGGTTTTTGTGTTCAAAAAGTTTGTTTTCGAGCGAAATTGCAAATTCCGCTCAACGTTACCTGACTGTAGTACAGACATTCATGTTCGGCTGAATTTGTAATTAGCTTCGCTGAGCTTTGGTTCAGCCGTCATTGGTAGCTTTTTGAACCGCTTTGTCTACTACTTACAAAAAAGCGCTGTATTAGCGCTTTTTTGTGTAATTATTTACTCTATGAAGATTATTTTTACATTATTTATAATCAACTATTAAAAAATCTTAAATTTGAGCCTTTAAACAAAAATATCATTTATCATGTACCCCAAGCTCAAATCTTTCCTTTCCGCAGTATTAGCCTTTATTATTTTGGCAACAGGCTTTTATGGTTGTAAAAACAGTGGCCAAGAACATGTGTCTGATCCCGAACATCCGATGATTGTGGCATATACATCGGGCATTATTTCGATTCTTTCGCCCGTTCGTGTTGCATTAACTAACGACGCTATGAAAACAGTTCCTCAACCCGGGGATCCTTTGGAAAGCGGAGTATTCAAATTTTCGCCTTCTGTATCGGGGAAAGCATATTGGGTATCTGAAAATATTATTGAGTTTAAACCGGATGAACCATTTGAGCCGGGGAAAGAATACAAGGTTACATTCAACATATCAAAATTGACAGACGTGGGTCATGCGCCCAAATCGTTTTCGTTTTGGATCAATACCATCATACCAACCTTTTATTATCAATTGGATGGTTTGTCGCTTTACAACAGGACAACACCCAATCTTTACTATATGTCGGGGTCGGTGACTGCGTCGGATTATATTCCGATTGAGAAAATCAAAAGTTTGTTGGTTATCAAGCCCAACAATTGGACTGTGAAGTGGGAGCATGATTTTGCAGAAAACAAACATTATTTCAAGTTGGATAGCATCAAATCACAGAAAGAACGATTTGATATTCAATTGATCTGGAATGGAAAATCTATTGGTTATGATTTTAATTACGAGGAAAAAATCACCGTACCGGCGGAAAATGAGTTTGGATTGATTGACCTTCAGGTAATACAAACTCCGGAACAATACGTACAATGTACTTTCTCCGAACCGATTGATGAAAAACAACGGTTGGTAGATTATTTCTCCATGTCCAATGATATGAACTTACGTTTTGCGGTAGATTTGAATATTGTCAAAATATATCCTCCTTCGCGTGAATCGGGAACTTATGAACTAACCATAGAATCTGGGTTAAAATCCATTTCAGGAAGAAAATTGACAGAATCCATTACGCGTGAAATTGTTTTTGAACAGCTCAAGCCTACAGTAAAATTTGTGGGTAAGGGATCTATCCTGCCAAGTTCCAATAATTTACATATTGCTTTTCAAGCAGTCAATTATCAGTCGGTAGATGTGACCGTGACACGTATTTATGAAAGCAACATCCTCCAATTTTTTCAAATCAATCAATTAAATGGTTCGGATGAAATATACCGTGTGGGCGAAACCGTTTTGAATACCCGTATTAACTTATCCGAAAAGAAAGCAGTCAATCTGACAACATGGAATACATATTCATTAGATTTGGCCGAGTTGATCAAGCCGGAACCCGGCGCTATATACCGGATCGAATTGGAAGGATACGGCAGAATTGGTGAAAACAATGATCGTTATGATTATTATAGTTATTACGAAAGTTATAGGGCGCGGGTGCGCAATGTGTTGGCTACCGACATTGGGTTAACAGCTAAATATGGTGATAACGGAGTAGTTTATGCCGCTGTATCAAGTTTGACCACCACGCAACCTTTGGCAAACGTTACTTTGAAATTATATAACTATGTCAACCAATCAGTTGGCGAAGCGGTTACGGATAAAGACGGTATGGCTGTCATTAACTGTTCTGAATCGCCTCATATCTTGGTGGCGCAACAAGGTAACCAAAAAGCATACTTGCGGATGGACGAAGGATATTCTTTATCATTGAGTAGTTTTAATGTTTCGGGAGTATCTGTTAGCTCGGGAATCAAGGGATTCATTTATGGTGAACGGGGTGTATGGCGTCCCGGAGATACTATATTCCTTGCCTTTATGTTGGAAGATAAACTTAAAAATCTTCCGGAAAATCATCCGGTCAATTATGAATTGAGGGATCCCAATGGGCAAGTTGCAGACAAACAGGTAAAGACCGTCGGAACAAACGGATTATATCGATTTACGTCGACTACAAGCTCAGAAGCATTGACCGGTTTATGGGAAGCAAGAGTTTTAGTGGGTGGACAATATTTTACCAAATCATTAAGGATAGAAACCGTAAAACCCAACCGGCTCAAAATAGATTTCAAATTAGACCAAGTCCCCATACTTAGTTCGGAAGGGATGCAAGGAAGTTTGTCTGTCCATTGGCTGCATGGGGCAGTTGCGCGTAGTCTTCCGGTGAGGATCAATGCCCGGATTTCGCAAACGGAAACAACATTTGATGGATATAAAGATTTCACATTTGACGATCCCGAAAAATCGTTTGATACGGAAGAACAGACCCTTGTAGAAGGCAGGTTAAATGAAAATGGTGAATTGAAAATTTCCGAAGATATTGATATTTCAGAAAGTTCGCCGGGAATGTTGCGTGTGTTTATCTCTACACGGGTATTTGAAGAAGGTGGCGATTTCAGTATCGATGAATTTTCTACTACTTATTCGCCTTATCGGTCTTACATTGGAGTAAAACCACCCAAAGGAGATGGATATTACCAACGTTTGGAAGTTGGAGACGAGCAAACATTTGAAGTGGTCACATTAGATGAAACCGGAAAGCCCGTTACCCGCAAAAACATTGATGTCGAAATTTACAGGGTGGAATGGAACTGGTGGTGGTCTTCATTCAGGTATGGATATGCCAATTATTCAAGCAGCCGGTATAAAACATCGGTATATAAGGCCAATATCAATACGACCAACGGTAAAGGAGAATTTCGTCATAAATGGAATGATAACGGATATTATTCCTTGAAACTTACTGATCCGGTAAGCAAACATACCGCTTCTATACCACTTTACATAAGTAACAAATATTGGTGGGGAGGAGATGATGACGAGGCTGGAAATGCCGCTACCATGCTGCAAGTGAATGCAGGAAAACAGAATTACAACGTTGGTGAAAACGCTGTGGTTACATTCCCGTCTTCGCCGGGAGCAAGGGCATTGGTTAGTATAGAAGCCGGAGAAAAAGTACTCCGTTCATTCTGGGCTGAATGTAAAGGGACTGAAACATCAGTAACCATTCCAGCCACAGCAGATATGGTGCCCAATGTATATATCCACATTTCGTTGATACAACCTCATGCTAATACAGAAAATGATGCTCCGATGCGTCTTTACGGAGTAATTCCGCTTTTGGTTGAAGATCCTCAAACGCATCTCTATCCGGTGATAGATATGCCAAACGAATTGCGTCCGGAAGAACCGTTCAAAGTAAAAGTAAGTGAGAAAAACGGGCAATTGATGAGTTACACATTGGCTATTGTTGATGATGGGCTTCTTGATCTTACCCGTTTCCGTACTCCTAGCCCGTGGAATACGTTCTATGCAAAAGAAGCATTGGGCTTAAAAACGTGGGATTTATATGACATGGTCATTGGTGCATATGGCGGAAAAATCGAACAACTATTCGCCATCGGTGGTGGTGATGAAGGCGATGTATCAGGCGAATCTGCGGCCAAAGCGAATCGGTTCAAACCGGTTGTTAAATACATAGGCCCGTTTACTGTTGAAAAAGGTAAAACCAATGAACATGCTATTACCTTACCGCCATATATTGGCTCAGTACGTACGATGGTTATTGCAACCAACGGCCGTGGTTATGGTTCGGCTGAAAAAACTACTCCGGTTCGTAAGCCGTTAATGGCGTTATCTACTTTACCGCGTGTAGTCGGCCCCGGAGAAACCGTATGGGTTCCGGCAACCATATTTACGATGGATGACAAAATCAAACAGGTAAATGTCGAAATAAAAGCCAATGACCTATTCCAGATCGACGGAGACCGCAAGAAAACGCTCACATTCGCGGCACAAGGGGATCAGACCACTTATTTTAAAGTAAATGTAAAGAATTACACAGGTATCGGACAGATAACCATATCGGCCAGTAGTGGAAGTGAAAAAGCTGAGCATACAATTGAAATCGATGTCCGCAATCCTAATCCAAGAGTCTACAATTATGCAGAAGCATTGGTTGAAGCAGGAAAAGATTGGGATGGGACATATGTGTTGCCTGGTATGCAGGGCACCAATAAGGCCACTATGGAAGTTTCATATCTTCCGCCCATTAATCTTGGCCAACGTTTGGATTACTTGATTAACTATCCGCACGGATGTATCGAGCAAACAACTTCTTCGGTTTTCCCGCAACTCTTCCTTGACAATGTGATGGAATTGAACGCAACGACCAAGAGGCGTATAGAAGACAATGTAAAGGCGGCTCTCTTGAGATATCGTCAATTTGTTACGCCGCAAGGTGGGTTTGGATATTGGCCGGGTTACACAACACCCGATGGTTGGGGAACCAGTTACGCAGGACATTTCATGCTTGAAGCCGAGAGCAAGGGATATGCTTTGCCCTCCGGAATGAAACAAAGTTGGTTGTATTACCAAACCAATCGTGCCCGTAATTGGAAAACTACTGAAGGAAACGATATCGATCAGGCATATCGTTTATATACGTTGGCTTTGGCTAAACAGCCGGAACAAAGTGCTATGAACCGGTTAAAAGAATATGATAAACTTTCGATACAGGCCAAATGGCGTTTAGCGGCTGCTTACGCATTGATTGGCAATACTGATGTCGCCAAATCATTGATTGCAAATGCCGGAACAACGATTACTCCGTATTCAAGATTCTCTGATAATTTCGGTACGCCGGAACGCGATCAGGCAATGATTCTGGAAACGCTGACACTTCTTAAAGACCGGACAAATGCATTTGTATTGGTAAAGAAATTGTCGGATGCTTTAAATAGCAAGGAATGGATGAGTACCCAAACTACCGCTTATTCATTATTAGCCGTATCAAAATATGCAGCCGGGGAAAAAGGCAGCAGAGACATCAATATTGAATATACCGATGCTGGTAAAAAACAGACGGCAAAGAGCAACATGCCTATGTGGCAAACCGACTTGAATGTAGAAGGCAAAACTGGATCGGATAAGGTAAAATTCAGCAACAAAAGCCAAGTTCCGTTATATGTCCGGATTACTACATCTGGTATTCCCGAGCCGGGCAACGAAAAGAGCTTTGCACACGGATTGGAAATAACCGTAAAATATGTAGATAGCGACGGAAGTAGCATTGATGTCAAAAAGATGTCTCAGGGAACTGATTTCAAAGCAGTTGTAACTGTGAAAAATACCGGAACAATTGGTCGTTATACCAATTTGATTTTAAGTGAGATATTCCCGTCCGGATGGGAAATTATCAATACGCGCCTCAATGACGAGGAAGCCGTTCAATCATCTTCCGGTAACTATATCGATATTCGCGATGACCGGGTATACAATTATTTCAGCTTAGGGCAAGGATCTCAACGGACTTTTGAAATTCCTTTGTCGGCAACATATCGTGGCCGTTTCTACTTGCCTGCATTCTCGTGCGAAGCGATGTACGATGCATCTATCATGACCAATAACGAAGGTATGTGGATTGAAGTAGTTGAATAGGATAAAACCCGTATAAAACAGCAAAACCGGCATTGATTTAAATGCCGGTTTTTATTTTTACTAAATGACCACGACGAAAATTAACGTCGATTTGCTTTGTATATGAAAAAATCATGCCAAATAAGTTGCTAAAAAATATATTTACTTGGCAA
>JAVBPN010000151.1:0-11406 GCA_031549585.1 Bacteroidales bacterium | reverse complement strand
CGAAACAACTTGCGCAAAGCATTAAATGCCATTCATGAAGGATTTTTCTTATCGAATTACAAAGAATTACACCTGTTCTTGGTTGGCGTAGGCAACGTAGGAAAAAGTCTGTTGCAACAAATACAAAACCAACGTGAGGTTTTGATGAACGACCTCCGGTTGAAAATTAATCTGATCGGTGTGGCCAATTCACGTACGATGTGTATTCGTCCCGAAGGGATTGAGCCGGCAATTTATGAAGAAGCATTAAAGAAAGGCGAGCCGTACGATATCAACCAATACATGGACAAGATATTCGACCTGAACGTACGGAATAGTGTATTCATTGATTGCACCGGGAATGAAGTAATCGCCTCCTCCTACGGAAAATTGTTTGAGCATTATGTTTCGGTCGTGACAGCCAACAAAATTGCTTGTTCTTCGGAATATAGCCTCTATAAGTCATTAAAAGAAAATGCCAAGGAACACGGCGTCCGGTTCATGTTTGAAACCAATGTTGGTGCAGGTTTACCGGTAATTAATACCATTAATGACTTGATCCGTAGCGGCGATAAAATTCTGAAAATAGAAGCGGTTGTTTCCGGAACATTAAATTTCATCTTCAATGTACTTAGTGAAGATGTCCCCATGAGTAAAGCCATTCGTTTGGCCAAAGAAAAAGGGTTTTCCGAACCCGATCCGCGCCTCGACTTGAGTGGAACCGACGTGGTTCGCAAACTCATTATTCTTGCACGGGAATCAGGCTATCCGATAGAAAAAGAAGATGTAGCCATACAAACTTTTCTGCCAAAGGATTGCTTTGAAGGTTCTATGGATGAATTCTGGAATAAAGTGGAAACTTTGGATGCCAGCTTTGAAGCCGAACGCAAAAAATTGGCTGCACAAGGTAAAAAATGGCGTTTCATTGCTCAATTAGATAACGGAAAACCCTCTATTGGGTTGCAAAGCGTTGACAGCAAGCACCCAGCATACGATTTGGAAGGCAGCAACAATATCATCATGTTTACCACAGCCAGATATTTCGAACAACCTATGGTGATCAAAGGTTATGGCGCAGGAGCAGAAGTAACTGCGGCGGGTGTATTTGCCGATATTATCCGGGTCGCAAACGTATAATATTCATTAAATTGTCAAATACCATTTTGAATAGTCTGCCTAAATGGCTTATTTTTGTATTAAAATGAAAGTAAACCTTATTCAAGAATGAAAATAGCAATCGTTGGAACAGGTTATGTAGGATTGGTCACTGGAGCATGTTTTGCCGAAGTAGGTCTTGATGTAACTTGCATTGATGTTGATCAAAAGAAAATCGACAACCTCAAAAAAGGCATCATCCCAATATATGAACCGGGATTAGAAGAAATCGTTCACAAGAACATTCAATCCGGACGGTTAGGATTCCATACCGATTTGACCGCATGCTTGGATGACGTTCAAGTGGTCTTTTGCGCAGTGGGCACACCGCCCGACGAAGACGGCAATGCCGACCTGAAACATGTGTTAGATGTTGCCCGGACTATTGGCTTGAACATGAAAAGCTATCTTTTAATAGTAACCAAAAGTACCGTTCCTGTAGGAACAGCACAATTGGTAAAACAAACAATACAACAAGCATTGGACGAAAGAGGAGCAACAATCGTTTTTGACGTTGCATCCAATCCCGAATTTTTAAAGGAAGGTTCTGCTGTTCGCGACTTTATGTATCCCGAACGGGTTGTATTAGGCATAGAATCTGAAAAAGCAGAACAAATTTTGAGAAAATTGTACCATCCGTTCTTGCTGAACAACTTCCCAGTTATCTTTATGGATATTCCATCTGCCGAGATGACAAAATACGCCGCAAACGCTATGCTGGCAACCCGTATCAGTTTCATGAACGATATTGCCAATTTGTGCGAAATCGTGCATGCCGACATCAATATGGTTAGAAAAGGTATCGGCACCGATAGCAGAATTGGGCAAAAGTTCCTATACGCAGGATGTGGCTACGGAGGTTCATGTTTTCCAAAAGATGTCAAAGCGTTGATTAAAACGGCTAAAGCAAATGGCTATTCTATGCGTGTTATTGAAGCTGTTGAAGCCGTCAATGAAGACCAAAAGCATTCCCTTTTCAAGAAATTTTCAGCATATTATCAAGGAAAACTTCAAGGAAAAACAGTTGCTGTTTGGGGGCTCTCATTCAAGCCGGAAACCGATGACATGCGTGAAGCCCCGTCTATTGTATTGATCAATAGCTTAGCCGAAGCGGGCGTTAACATTAAGGTATATGATCCGGTAGCTATGGATGAAGCCAAATTGAGAATCAAACACACAGTTGTGTATTGCAAAGACAAGTATGAAGCGACGATTGATGCCGATGCTTTGTTCTTGGTAACCGAATGGACGGATTTTCGCATACCGAATTGGCCAGTATTAAAAAGAACCATGAAAACCCCATTAATCATTGATGGACGCAATATATACGATCAAAAAGAATTAGCCGAAAACGGATTTGATTATCTCTGTATTGGAAGAAATTAAGTATTTGATCCTTACGTTTTGAAGCAAACGAAAAAAATAGGAAAAGTTTTTGCACTGGCCGTGTTGACCATACTCGCACTGTTTTACACATTGCCCAATGTAACGCATATTGAACAATCTCTTGAAATACCAGCTACTTCAGATCAAGTTTTTGAACTGATTAACTGTCCAGCTAACTGGACGGAATGGTATTCCCCTTTGCGTGATAAAGATGGTGTGCAGATTATATTTTCAGGCCCAAAAGAGGGGAAAAATGCCGGAATGAAATGGGCAAATTATAATCCTAAAAAACGGGGCGGTGAAATGAGCATCCGTAATTCACGAAATAATAGAAATATTACTGTTGACATCGGTTTGGATAGACATCCTGCAACAGTGGTGCAGTTCCGAATCAGGCCCGAAAAAAACGGGACATCATTGCTTACCATCACATCGCGTTTACAATTCACCCAAGATAGCCTGTTACATTATTTACGAATGATGTTTGACCGCTCGGAAGAATTAGACATCATTGAGTATTTGGAAAATATGAGCGATGCTGCAAGCAATGCAATTGGGATTCCGGTAAGCCTACAATTCGTCGATTCTTTCTCATACATCAGTATTTTAGATAGTTGTGCATGGAAAGATGTCGCTACACGAATGAACGGTTTACATAACGAACTTTTGGCGTTTGTTGCTAAAACCGGACTAGATATGATTAATTCACCCATTGCTGTTTACCACAAATTGAGTGAAAATAAGGTAGTATACGAAATAGGTATGCCCTTTAATGGAAAGGCTCCCGAAGGGAATAACCGGATTCTTGTAAAGGAAATGTCTGCTGGGAATAACGTGGTAGCCAGCTATTACGGTTCATATGACACATTGGAAGATGGGCATAATGCTGTCCAACAATGGATCGAGAAACATAGAAGACAAATTGTTGGAAGCCCTTGGGAAATGTACGTGACAGACTCTTCGAAAGAACCGGACCCCAATAAATGGCTCACTCGGATATTTTATCCGGTCAATTAAAAATAAACTTTTTAAATAGCCTCTATGCGAGCAGCATGATTATATGTTGATCGTTTCGTTTAGTCCTTTTTGACTCGGAAACTGGAATGTGCTTGCTCCCGTTTCAACGATCGCTTGATCACGATCAATTTTTATAACCAGCGTTTGATTCGCGTCGTAATGCTTGATATAGTTAGCCAGTGCGAAAGCCTTTTCAACGCCATCGCCTCTGTTAAAATTCCAAACTTCATCTGGCTGTGCTAAACGGTCGCCGGAATAAATCGAATCATTGGGCATAGACAATAGTGTTTGGTATGCTTCATCAATGGTCTTCCCTTTCAGCCCTTCCAGACATACCGGATTGCGCTCAACTGCCGCTTTAATAAACGGCAGCCACGATACTTGCCCCATCTCCCGGAAAGCATAGCGAGCAAGGTCAGCCACGCGATTGCGAGACGCCATTTTTTCGATATGTGCTATGATTTCTTCACGGCTCTGATCAGTAGTTAAGGCCAATTGATCGGTTTTAATAAAATTCTTTTCATGAACATCGGGCAAACGTGGGTCTGTATGAATAAAATGACGCATCTCATCAAACATACTCCGTATACGGCCGCATCGTTCCTGCATGATATGATCCAAAAAATAATCGGCTTTGGCATCAAAACCCAACTGATTATTTTCATTAAGAAAATCCTCAAAATCATTGATAATAATCTTATCCGGCAAAGGGGTGAAAGAAAAATCGCGCGGATCAATTTCCTCAAAAAGAGCTTTGCGGCTATCGCCTGTGAACTTATTCTTGCTGCTGTGCTCATAACTAAATACGGTACGCAAATCGATATAACACATTTTATTATTCCGCACGTGACGATATTGAAAACAATCCCAAAATTCGCCTTTAGTACGTAAAAAATTGGTAAAAACCTCAAATGTAAAATCGGTTCGTAAAAATTCACGCAGTTTTTTCTCAAATCCGATATAAACCTCCGGATTAATGGTTGCCTCTTCATACAATGTATGGATATAACCCGTCAAATGCGATACAATAGTAATTTTTTCATTCTCCATTGCACGCCTTGCTTTGGCAGATAATTCGGTTCCATTGTACCACATGTTTTTGGTAACAATCCGGCGATTGTTGGTGACTACTCCATCCCGCTCATCAATAAAATTTTGAGAATGTAAAGGCGTAGCGATCAAAAATATTTTTTCAAGCGGAATACGCCCGACAATAAACATAGCTGCCGCATAAAGTGCCGATAAAGAAACACATTCACCTGCTCCGGTGCTATATCCCTCTTTATGCTGAAATGCCGCCATCGCTTCCACCGTTTCGGTTTTCCAATATGGAATCACGTCACTGTCGTATTTGTCCAATCCGAAATGCCTGCGGATATCAATGCTGAAATAATATTTATCCCCTTCGTAACCAAACAATGCATTGCTCTGTTTCAAACTGTCGGCATCCACAAAATCACTGAATCGAGACAACTCTGTCGCTTTATCGGTAACCCCCCATGTATCCAAGTCAAGGTTGAACGTAAAGTGATCCATGATGTATTGTTTTACCCGGTTGACTTTATAGGTGAATGATTTGTTTTCAACCTTGTCAAACCATGGATCTTTCCGCCATTCCCATATTTCGGGAGACATGATGTTGGCCAAAACCAACGAATAAAACAATTCGGGAAAGATGAATATTTCCATGTCGGATAAAGTATAAGCCGACGAATATTTTTCCAGCGATTCTTTATCAAATACTTGTTTGTCCAGCATAATATCAAATTTTATGACTCAGCAAATGTCCATCAAATGCCCATTTGCCAACTAACAAAAGTAAGCATATTTTGTTTTTATCTTAAAAAGAAACACATTTGCACGAAAGGAATACTTTTTGCATCATTTGTAACCAAAAGGGTATAAAATTCGTATTTTAATAATAAAGTATGTTTTGATGAAATATCCATGTACATTATTGTTTACCAACTATAATGCTCCATATGGTTTTAAAAATTAAACTTTATTCACATGAAATGTCCATGAGAAAAAGTTCTCACCAACCGAAAATGATTGTAAATGGACATTCCATCTGACCTTAAAAAATAAAATTGTAAACAGATGAAAAAGGTTTGGGTATTATTGCTATTGCCAATGCTGATGGCTTTTTCATCTTCCGATTCATCGTTTTCGAACGAGCCGGTCTTTTTGGATGGCGAATTATTGAAATTCAAAATACGATACGGCATTATAACGGGAGGAGAAGTGACCATATCTGCAAAGAAAACTTACCTTAACGACAAACAGGTTTTCCACACTGTTCTAGCAGGAAAAACAACTGGTTTGATTGATAAAATATATAAAGTACACGACATATACGAAAGTTTTTTCGATACGGCAACCAACCTTCCTGACAAGGCTATTCGTAACATCCGCGAAGGAAGTTACCGTTATTATGACGAAGTGCTTTATAACCAAGAGGAGTTATACGTGGAAAGCCAACGAAACGGAAAAGTCGAAGTACCGAAGAATACGCTTGACATGGCTTCTGTACTGTATTATGTGCGCCGGCTTAATTTGTCCAACATGAAAGAAGGCGACATTATTTCATTGGATACTTATTTTGGTGATGAACTCTTTCCTTTCTATATCGTGTACCGAGGCAAAGAAACTATTTCTATCGGATCGGGCAAATACAAATGTTTTAAGTTTGTTCCCATCGTTGAACCGGGACGTATTTTTGAAAATAAAGACGATATGACCATTTGGTTTACCGATGACGAAAACAAAATCCCCGTCAGCATTAAATTCGATATTTGGGTTGGGTCTTTCCGGTGTGATTTGACGGATTATCAAAATCTGAAATATCCGCTAACAGCCAAGGTTAAATAAACGATTATTGTTTAAATGATTATCGGCAATAATACCTAACGTTGCGCCAAGACCATCCATTCGGCACAGAAGCCCTGTTAGGTATATGATACTGTAAAAATGGCATATACAGTATCAATAAACTACAGCATGAATTTTAGAAAATTGATCCTGAACTCAGGCTATTTATTTTTCATTTAATGATATAATCCCTTGTTTCTAAATCTAAACCACAATCTTTATGGCAAAAAATCATAACTTTGCCAATTATTCAATATTACAATAATGACTCACAAGAACAAATCGAAACAAAAACCAGATAATCTGGAATTGAAACAACGCGCACTAACAGCATTCCAACGCAACTCCAATGAGCCAATGAACTACAAACAAGTGTCAAAACGGATGGGCATCAATGATGATGCTACCAGAAGGCATGTTCCTCATGCTTTGCAAGAATTGGTCGATGAAAAACAAATAATAGAAACCGAACCGGGACGTTTTAAACTCAACTACGAAATGGGTAGTGTGGTTGGAAAAGTTGATTTGACGGTTCATGGCTACGCATATATCATATCCCCCGAATCGGACGAAGATATTTTCGTTTCCCAGAAACACCTTCGGGAAGCATTACACGGCGATACGGTAAAAGTACACTTGTTTGCCCGCCGCAAAGGATCAAGATTGGAAGGACAGGTTGTACAAATTATAGAACGCGCCCGGACTAAATTTGTCGGAACAATTGGAATCACCGACACCTACGCCTTTTTAATTCCCGACAGCCGCTTGATGCCTTACGACCTTTTTATCCCTCAGAATAAGTTAAATGGCGCAAAGGACGGACAAAAAGTAGTTGCACGGATTGTTGAATGGCCAAACCGCGCTAAAAACCCTATCGGAGAAGTAATACAAGTATTGGGCGATCCGGGAATGAACGAAACGGAAATGCATTCCATTCTTGCGGAATTTGATCTTCCTTATCATTTCGAAAAAGAAGTGGAAGACGTCGCTGCAACCATCTCGCCGGACATTACCAAAGCAGAAATTAAAGGCCGACGCGATTTTCGGGGTATTCCTACCTTGACTATCGACCCTGTCGATGCAAAAGATTTCGACGATGCTTTATCCCTGCAAAAATTGCCTAATGGAAATTGGGAAGTAGGCGTACATATTGCCGACGTAACCCATTACATAAAGCCGGGTTCTATACTTGATAAAGAAGCCATCAATAGAGCTACTTCCATATATTTGGTTGACCGGGTAGTTCCGATGCTTCCCGAAAAGTTATCCAATAACCTGTGCTCACTTCGCCCGAATGAAGATAAATTGTGTTTCTCGGCCGTTTTCGAACTGGATGATAACGCTCATGTCGTAAAGCAATGGTTTGGCTCTACCATTATTTGTTCCAACAATAGATTGTCATACGAAGACGCACAAGCCATTATCGATACCGGAAAGGGAACGATGAGCGAAGAGATCCTTACTTTGCATCGTCTGGCTCAAATATTCCGGAAAATCCGTTTTCAAAAAGGTTCTATTTCGTTCGACCGCGCTGAGCCGCATTTTAAGTTAGATAAAGATGGCAAACCTCTAAACGTATTTTTTGTAGAAAATACGACATCACATCAATTGATCGAAGAGTTTATGCTGCTGGCCAACCGCAAAGTGGCAGAGTTTTGTTCCGGTATCATGCAAACAGAAAGCCCTCCCAGGCAAGGAACAGGAAAAACCTTTGTATACCGCGTGCATGATCACCCAAACATGGAGAAACTTGAGGCATTTGCTGGGTTTGTATCACGTTTCGGATATACACTTTCCATCACATCTGAAAAAAGTATTGCCTCTTCGTTGAATAACCTTTTGGTCAAGGTAAAAGGCACCAATGAAGAAAATATTGTGGAAAATCTGGCTTTGCGAGCCATGGCAAAAGCTGATTATTCGGTAGATAATATCGGACACTATGGTCTTGGATTCAAGTATTACACACATTTCACTTCTCCGATACGCCGCTATCCGGATATGATGGTGCATCGGTTGTTGAAGTACTATTTAGACGGCAAAGGAGCCAAACCTGATCGGAACGAATTGGAAGCGCTTTGCAAGCAGTCATCAAATATGGAACGCTTGTCGATGGAAGCAGAAAGGGCATCAATCAAGTACAAGCAAGTTGAATTTATGAGCGACAAGGTCGGGCAATGTTTCGACGGAACCATATCGGGCGTAACCGAATGGGGTATTTATATCGAGCTGAATGAAAGTAAATGCGAAGGGATGATCCATATCCGCGAATTCAACGATGACATGTATATATTTGATGAATCCAATTACTGCCTCAAAGGAAGACGTCGCGGCCGGACATTCCGTTTGGGCGATCCCATACGCATTGAGGTATGGAGAGCTAATTTATTGAAAAAACAATTGGATTTCAGATTGGCTGAAAGTAATATAACCATCCCTAAAAGCAAGGAAACACAACGCAAGGATAAGCAAAAGCCTGCACATTATTCAAAAAAGAAACGTAAAAGCTGATTGTCCCATTACCTGTCTGTACAGCAAATAATGATTGATACAATCCCATTATAAGTAAACTTTTATTGATCTTTCTTTGTATATTTACCACTTAATCAAAAAAATTATATCGATATGATTTTCCCTGAAAATTTAAAGTATACTAGTGAACATGAATGGATTCGCTTGGAAGGCAATGAAGCGGTAATCGGGATTACAGACCATGCCCAAAAAGAATTGGGAGATATTGTGTTTGTAGACATTGATACCGAAGGCGAAACCTTGTCAGCCGGAGAAAAATTTGGTACGGTAGAAGCCGTCAAAACGGTTTCCGATTTGTATATGCCTGTTGGAGGGACAGTAATTGCCGTAAACCCGACAATGGCTACAGCCGCCGAAACGGTAAATAAATCGCCTTATGACGATGGCTGGATGATCCGGATAACTATAACCAATGCTAGCGAATTGGATTCACTCCTTTCTGCAGAAGCATATAAGAAATTGATCGGGAAATAAACCCGGATAATCTATCGGGAATTAGGTTATATGTCTGATATTGATTACTTTTTTGATGAAAAAAGGCAAACTATCTTTTTCAAATAACTATCATGCGCTTTTTGTGTGGGGCTTGATCATGTTGATACAAGGAATGTGGGCGCCATGCTTGTCTGCAACCCCAACGATTAGTTTGTTGACTGCCGCTCCCGGAGAAGAATTATACGCTGCTTTTGGGCATAGCGCTATACGTGTTCAAGAACCGGAAAGCAATACGGATATTGTTTTTAACTATGGATTGTTTGATTTCGATGCGCCGAATTTTTATACCAACTTTGCACGGGGCCGGATGAATTATCGGTTGGGAGTGGAACGATTCTCCCACTTTTATGCTGCTTACGCAAGCGAAAACCGATGGATTCGCGAGCAAGTGTTTGAGCTCGATTCTGCCCAAACACAACTCATGATTCAATTGTTGGCTCACAATCACCTGCCTGAAAACCGCTACTATTTATATCATTTCTTTCTGGATAATTGCGCAACACGAATCCGCGACTTGATGGTTCGAACCTGTGAAGATATTGTATGGCAACCCGCCAAGGAAAACATATCGTACCGGACATTGATTCACCGATATTTGAAAAACCAAGTTTGGGGAAAATTTGGAATAGACATTGCATTGGGGCTGCCTACAGATAAGAAAACCGACGCATACGAACAAATGTTTTTACCCGATTATTTGGCAGAAAGCTTTGCCCAAGCCCGATGCCACAATACACCTATTGTCGGGGAATCGCGTGAGATCTTTACACCCGAACATCCGGTAAAGAAACCTTTACCGCTTGTTACGCCCTTGATGGTATGTTGTTTTATGTTGATACTTTCAGTTCTTTTCTGCTTTGTCAAAAAAGGATCTAAGGTATTTGATTTTACGCTTTTTTTCGTAACAGGATTGATCGGGATTGTGGTTTTTATGTTATGGTTCTTTACTGACCACACCAATACCCACAACAACCTAAATATCATTTGGGCATTTCCTTTCCATTTGGTGATGGCGTTTTTCCTCCTTCGGGACAAACGAAAGGTTTGGGTACAAAAATATTTCCTTGTTACCGCTTTCGTTGCGGTTTTACTATTGATCTCGTGGACATTTTTGCCTCAAAAATTACACCCGGCATTGATTCCTTTCGTCCTGAGTATCGCTATCAGAGCGTATAAGAATCAAAAACTCAAGGGTAACTTATTTCATTTTTAATCGTATAACTCTCTGAAAAGCAGTAAAAATGTTTTTCAGTTAACATAAGGTATAATTAAATGGATAATTCTCTTCTTACATGTTTTGCTCCAGCCGAAAGGTCGTCGCAAGATGAAATACAACGACAATACAAGGTAATAGCAGAAAACAAAGATCTGATTTCTATTTTGAATGGAATCCCATCGATGTTGTCTGTATTGGATATGAACAGGCAGGTTGTATTCGCCAACCAGCTAATTCTAGATATGGTTGATGCGAATGATATTAACGATGTTTTAGGAAAACGGCTTGGTGAAATCTTCGGATGCCAACATGCTTTCTCTGTCAACGGATGCGGCACTTCAGAAAATTGTAGCGCCTGTGGCGCTGTAAGAACCATGCTTGCTTGCCGCACCAACGGAATCTCTGTAGATGAATGTAGCTTGACAAATGGTGCAGCTACCTTTGATCTGAGAGTCCATTCTACATTCACCCAAGTAAACGGTGAAAATTTTATCATTTGCGCATTATATGATGTTGGCGACGAAAAACGGCGCGGCATTATGGAACGGATGTTTTTCCATGATATTTTGAATACCATCAATAGCATCAACGGTATTGCACAAATACTCCAATTGTTGCCTCCCGATAAGCAGTCAACATATACATCTCTTCTGAATCAATTAATTGTTTCTCTGGCTGATGAAATCAATGCGCATCGTGTATTAACCCTGGCCGAAAAACAAGAGTATGTATTGAACAAGCAAAAGGTTCAGTCGCTT
>JAVBPN010000376.1:0-16141 GCA_031549585.1 Bacteroidales bacterium | reverse complement strand
TACATTTGAATCGTTGTTTTCCATTCCTGATTCCCCATCTAATAACATCCAAACCACCACATCCCCAACAACGAAATCTATTGAATTGACCCATAACAAAAAAGTTTATTGAAACGCATTTCAATAAACTTTTCTATCTGATAGTATCAATAAGGGATATAACTATATTTTACCAACCATTTTTTGCATATATACCATTTTATAAGAATTTTTTAAGTGATTTAACGCGTTTAAAAGCCGTTCTTATTTGGCCAGAGGAGTAGTATGTGTGGAGTTCTCAAGATATACAACTACGTCAAAGTGCTTTTTTAAATCTATTTCCATGAATTGGGTTGTTTCTTGCGGACGTGAACCAATAGAACGAAAGCCAGAGGTAGTGTCGAGGAGGGGAATATCGTTAATCGTTCTAAGGTCAAGGAAAAAGTTTTTCAATTTACTTTTTTCAAAAAGGTATTCATAAGTCCCTACATACGGAGGATGTACTTGATAATATTTTTCCGGGCCATATGCCGAATAACTACCACTGCCATATGTAAAACCAAATACCATATATTTTTCTGCATACCAATTTTTCAAAAAATTGCCCATTTTACCGTTTGCTTTTGTAACATGGGTATTGTCTGCCGATAAAATGATTTTTCTTCTGCCAGAATTTTTTACTAACCAATCAATATTTTGCGCCATATATTCATCCCGGCTTTTTGCCTTGTCAGGTTGATACCGGTAGGACAAACTTTGCACAAAGACCTCCATGTAATGCTGTATTTTTAAAAAACTATCTTTATCAATACCTTTGTATAAAGAATGATCTTTAAGTGCTAAATATTGAGAAATGGATTCGGATTTTTGACAGACCTGATTCCATTGTTGTGTCCCATTAATCGCTTCATCGCACCATTTTTTCAGTTCAGCAAGATCACCTGACAAAGCAGTATCATTTATTCGGGCAAAATCTTCAATAACTTTGAAAGCTGACATGCCATCCTGCATATCAAATCCTCTGAATTCTACTTTTTCCTGAGCCTTTTGATTATAGGATTTTATCCACTGGACGATATCTATCATTTCCCGTGTTTGCCAGCTTGGATAGGTTAAGTTTTCGATTACATCATTCAATGTCCCTTTACCATACAATACATAATCGTTAATCCGGTCGGCTTCCACAATTGGTGACTCTAACGCAAAGATTGAAAAACCTTTTTTTTCGACTAAATATTTGACCATGCGTAATTTGAGCTTATAAATTGTCGACGAACCATGAGAGTTCTCCCCCAATCCCACTATAATGCTATTTCCGATTACATTGTCAAGAGGGGTGAAATCTTTGGTGTCGGCATCAGAAACGAATGGCTTTATTGGAATTGCTATCTTGTCCAAATTCTTAATTTCCATTTTGGTCGGCTCTCTGAAATCAGGAGAGCCATTACCATATTCTTGGCCATTGATTTTTATTTTTACGTGATCCATCCAAAAATCCCCTGTCCCGCTTGAGATCAATGCAATAAGTAAGCGGTGAGATGAATAATTGTCTGGAAAAGATGCTTTATACGAAATAAATTCCCATTCGTCATTATTTCCTTTTACTGGGGGAGAAATATTTGACTTACCTCCGTTCGGATCACGAAATGCAAACATTGTTTTTAACGAACCAGCATCCTTAAACAGGATATATCCTTCTACTTGTACATCTTTTCCTGCTATCAACTTCCCCGGTAATGATAAAAAGGCATAGGTTGTGCTGTTTTTTACCGTTATATGAAGGCTTTTATTGCCACTTTTGGCTATCGTGCTGTCTAATCTGGCATCATACATCTCTCCTTCGCCTTCAATTGACCATTTTCTTGGTTGAGATTTGTAAACACCATATTCAAAATCAAGATTTAAAAAATCCTGAGAAATCCCTTTGTGGGAAATAATAGAAAGGCCAAGTATTACTAATAATATAATTTTTTTCATTTGCCGGATTGATGATATGTCTAATAGACGTTAAGATTTGTATAAGGTTACAATAGCGATTTTTATTTTCAGGTTGAATTCAATTTATAGGGATTTAAAAAATAGCTAACTTTGTTTCTTTTTATTAAAATGGAATTAAATACCCTTTCAGCAATTTCACCTGTAGATGGCCGTTACCGCAAAAAAACGGAATCGTTGGCGAAATATTATTCAGAATACGCACTGATCCGTTACCGGGTTCGCGTTGAAGTGGAGTATTTTATTGCTCTATGTGAAATTCCTTTGCCTCAATTGCAAAATTTCGATAAAGATAAATATCATAATCTACGCGATATTTACCTGCATTTTGATGCAAAATCCGCCGAACGGGTTAAGGCGATCGAAGAAGAAACCAACCATGATGTCAAAGCCGTTGAATATTTTTTGAAAGAAAAATTCGAGCATTTAGGCATTCAATATTTTTCTGAATTTATTCATTTCGGATTGACATCACAGGACATCAACAATACAGCTATCCCATTATCCAATAAGGAAGCCATTGAATATGTTTATGTGCCGTATTATAAAGATCTGGTTTCCAAGTTACGCGAATTTGCCAAAGCATGGGAAAACATCCCGATGCTTGCCCGTACACATGGACAACCCGCATCACCGACACGCTTGGGAAAAGAAGTTACCGTATTCATCGAACGGTTGGAAACTCAATTTGCACAATTAATGTCTATCCCGTTTTCAGCCAAATTTGGCGGGGCAACCGGAAATTTCAATGCCCATCATATTGCTTATCCGAATATAGATTGGAAAACTTTTGCCAATAACTTGGTAGATAGCGTATTGGGATTGAAGCGCAGCCAAGCGACGACGCAAATTGAACATTACGATAACTTTGCAGCTCAATGCGATGCCATGAAGCGCATTAACAATATTTTGATTGATTTTTCCCGTGATATTTGGGCATATGTTTCACAAGAATACTTCAAGCAAAAAATTAAAAAAACGGAGGTAGGATCATCGGCTATGCCGCACAAAGTCAATCCGATTGATTTTGAAAATGCAGAAGGAAACCTTGGATTGGCCAATGCTCTTTTTGAGCATATGGCAAGCAAATTGCCTGTGTCACGCCTGCAACGGGATTTAACTGATTCAACTGTATTGCGCAACATTGGCGTGCCCATGGCTCACACCGTTATCGCACTTAGTTCCTTATTGAAGGGATTAGATAAATTGATTATAAACGAGCCGGCTTTACATGCTGACTTAAGCCGTAATTGGATGGTCGTAAGTGAAGGAATACAAACTGTTTTGCGGCGCGAAGGCTACCCGCAACCTTATGAAGCGCTCAAGGGATTAACCCGCACTGGAGAATCAATTGACCAGCAAAAACTGAATCAGTTTATTGACGGGTTGGATGTTTCGCCTGCTGTTAAAGAAGAATTAAAACAGATTACCCCTTTCAATTATACGGGGATATAAATTTGGGGAAGTAGCAGATAAAGCAAGACAGCAATGGAAAAGACAAAAGAAGAATTGCTAAATTATGCTTTAAAGATGTATCTGCGCGGGGAAACATTCCGCAGCATCATGGGGTATCTTGAAAGGAATACTTCTGACCAAGAAACAGTTAAGCAGATTATTGCGAGCCTTGATAAATTTGAAAAAGAAAACAAAATTGAACGCCACAAAGAGAAAGACCGCCCTTCTACCATCAATCTGATTATGGGAATCATCTTTATTGCAGGAGGCGCATGGCTTACATACTATTTGTGGGGTAGAGGCTTTGTAGCCATACTTCCCCTTTTACTTATCATCACAGGCCTGTTCGCCATTTCCAGGCGTTAAAATTCGGAAATAAGCCTTGGTAAGTTGGGTGACCTTTGAACAAAACGAATTAAGTTATTAATAAACAAGCATATCGAAAATATTCTCTATTATAACAACCCCATTCCTAATTTTTTATAAAATGACGATTCTTTCAACTTCACATCGTCTGGGGGAGTAGTAACACCATTGGAATATATTTGTAGTTGCCAGTAATTTTCCCAATTGGATGTTTTTCCAGGTTCTATCATGCTGTTTTCCCGGATACATTTATACACTTTGGAATGTCTCATTACAAAGTCCCCTTTTTGATAATTCACTGATGTACCCTTTTTAGTTCCATTAGAAGGAAATTGAGACTCATCTCCCCATGTTTCGCCTATTTTTGAAGCCCATTCTTCCAATAGAAGATAATTGAATCCTACGGGAAATCCCATATAATTCACGAAATCAATATCCGGAACATTTCCCTTTCTGTTATTGGAAGCAACTACATTATTTTTATTTCCTGAGGCATTTTCATAGAATTGGCTCTTACCTCCGGAACCATCCCAAATGTTATTGTCCAATAGGAATGGAGCTTGGTTTGCTATCCTTAGAATAAAACTCTGATTGGGATAATTGTTTTTGGAATAGACTTCATCATAAACGTATTCAAAGCGGCCAAAATAATTCTTTCTGATTTTAAATGATATGCCTGACATACCGCTTTGAGTGCCGAAATATCCCCCCATAGGACCGCGGCAATACAGGAAAAGATTGTTGTCTATTTCTATGGTTCCTGACGATTTATAATGGTCAAGTGGTTTGGTAAACACATTGAGCCATAACTGGCCTGCTCCAATGAATATATTGTTTCGGACAGATATTCCACCATCTCTGGCTCCTACTTGAATGGCAGCATCCTGGTATGCGCCAAGAGGAGATTTCCAATTCAGAGCAGCATGTATCACATTGTTGTATATTTCGCAACCTGAGAGTAGTTGTCCAAACTGAATTCCATCCATACCGGTTCTCAATACACGGTTATTGTAAAACTTGAAATTTTTTAATTGATGCTGGGGGTCTGCCTGGGTTGAACCGGCATAGATACCTTCTCCGTGTATATCATGAATATAACAGTCATGTATTTTTATGTTTTCCATCAATTGGGTATGTTTCTCCCATTTAACAAAATTAGAAAAGCCTCCTCCGGTTATTTCGATATAATCAACTTCAAAATCGGATATTTGCGTATCTCCGCTTCCGCTGAAATTTACAAGTACTTTTAAGTCCTCCCAACTCCGGTCAACCATGATACCATAACGACCGGAACTATATGCGTATCCTCCGTCATGTCCGGGATATTTTGCATCACCTGTTTGTTGCTTGGCATCATATTTTCCCGTGATTCGAAAATGTTTGATTCCCAATATGGTTAAGCGTTTTGTTTTGACCTGGCCATCATAGTTCGTAATGATAATCGGGTTTTCCGGAGTTCCTGACAGTCCGGGCACTTCTATATGGACATAATCGTATTCTCCTCCTTTAATTAATATTTTCTTTTGTTGGGTCGAATTGTCCAATGTAAAGAGATTTTTGTGGTTAGGACGAACATCAACTCCATTGTCCTGTGGAATATTAGCTCCTGTTAGCAAATAATCCCCTTCATTGGCATTGTGTATGCTTTTTGCATCCTGAGCTGTCGCATACCTGAATGATGATTTTTTGCTCTGTCCCTGAAGTTCAACAGGCCTTAACCCATATCCCCAAAAGAGCAAACAAATCCATATAAAATACTTTTTCATGATGATTGACAACTATTGATTCTTCACTTTCTGAAACGGTCCCTGAAATACAAATATGTTTTTCTCAAAAGCGGAAAGCTCTTACCGCTTTTGATATTATATACAAAGGATTGCGAATCAAAAATCATTTCAAAATTTTCCGTACAGAAAACGGGTTTTTTACAAATCCGGTTGATTTCTATTGCCTGAGAAAGCGAACTTTCAATAAAAAGCGGATACATAATGGATGATGCATATACGTTTGCCTTATGCTGTGCATGGCAATTGGCTTTCATCCGCGCTTCCTTGTTGGGTAAATCCAACATGATAAGCTGTCCGTACCTTACGTTGTTCTTTTGTAGCCATATCTCCGTTTCTTTCCTGTATTTTTCCAAGCGTGAAGTAACCAGAACGCCTATTTTGCTACCCGGAACATAAAGTGGTGGCGCATTGAGTATAAAATCAATATATTTTTCTCCGTCATCATTTTGTTCCGGCGTCGGGTCAACGCATAAAACGCCATCAATATCCACACAAGCTTTTTCTAATGCTGTATGATTGAATATATTCCATTGAAAGAAACGAGGTAGGGGAACTTGCTCAAAGTAGTAATCCACTAACCCATCCTTGCCTGAAGCTGTATATATAGCACAATATTGAATTGTAAAATTTTCAGCCATTCCGCTCAATTTTTTCTTTGCTTCCTGAATGGCTTGTCCAGAGGCAATACTATCATCCACTACCAATACTTTCTTGTGCTCGCCGGTAATGTCAAAGAATTGACTTCGTACGCCGGCTCCGTAGATGTGGCCATTGATAAAGGAATCTATGTCCGTGTACGGTTTATTCAAATACAAAGCCAATAAGTTGGCCGGTAACATGCCGCTCCGGGGGATTCCGACAATTAAATCAAAATCGTGTGGAAGGATATGTAATTTTTTGAGGATAATCCGGTTTAAATCTGCTATAGTTCTATAATTCATGATACTACAATCATTTATATGTTTCTATCAATTGATATAATTTACTAACACTGTTTTCCCAAGTATGGGTGTGGGCAAAGTCAATACGTTCCTTTCTCAAGGAATCTGACTGATTCTGCTGCAATATAGTCGAAATAGCCTTGCAAAAATCATCTGTATTTTTACAAAGATGCACATATTCTTTAAAAAGCTGCATAGCCGGTGTGTCGGTTGTTACAACCGGTTTCCCCAATGCAAGATATTCATCGATTTTCCGGGGATAGTTACCAACCGTTACTTCATTCACCAATTGTATGTTGGTACAAATATCAAAAGCATTGATATAATCCGCAACTTGATAGGTTGGCTTAGCTCCCAGGAAATATACATTTTTCAATTGATGCAACGAATGATTTTCAAAATAAGCATCTTCAGGCCCTGCCATTACAAAGGATATATGAGGCATTTGCTGAGCTATATCATACATTAATCCGGCATCTAAGCGGATGGAAACAATGGTTCCGATATATCCGACAATGGGTCTGGGTATCGATTTGATATCTTCCGGGATATTCCGTTTTTTTGCTGCGTCAAAGTCTTTCAAATCAACACCCTGACCGATATCATAGGCTTTGGGGTTATATGACCTGACTGCATCTGCCAATTGAATTGAATTTGCTGCTACAAAATTGCTTTTCTTCACCAGTAAAGGCTCTAACCGACTTCCGTTTTTACTCCAGTATTTAATGCCTAATACATTATCGCGCCGGTAATAAATGGACAATCGGGGTCTGAGGAATTCTTTAGCATAGAAGCTCCGGTATATGTCATTGTCTATGATATGGATAATATTCTCAAAATGAAGCTCTTTCAATCTTTTTCTCACATAACGGAATATTCGTTTGTTGTTCTGTCTGTTGAACATGTCAAAAAGAAATTTGCCCGGAAGCTTGTTCACCGGAAATAGGGTGATTGGTAAGTCCAATATACAAAGATTATCATTGATGTGCCGTAAATCGGAATGTTTCCCTTTCAAAAATTCGCGCCGGTATGTGGTTTCATCTGTCTTTGGATTCTCTTTTCTTGCCGTACGGAAATCTAATGGTGTATTGACGTATACAACCTTGTACTTTTTAGAGATTTCCAAAGCCATATCTTTGGCATTAGAGCCAATGAGCAAATCCCATGATTGAAGACTCGTTATGACAAATACTTTTTCTTGCATACGTTGAGTTTGCTTTTTATTTTATGAATGATTTGATATTTGACCATCTCTTCCTGTAATATGATTCCTCCCCGCACCCGGAATAACCAAATGGCTGCAAAATATAAACAAGTATATAATCCACCGAACAGAAACATGTGAACAAAATGATTGATATTTAAAATCTTATCAAGAAGATATAATAAGGCAATACATACCGCACAGATAGACAGGTATGTAAGTACTTTTCTCCAGAAATACCAGATAGACTCACCGATTTCCCTGGAAGCATAGTGAATATTGATGTACAAGGTGAATCCTCCAAGAATGACATAACCATATAAATATCCCATTAAACCGAACTGAAACCCGATAATTAATGTTAGGACAAATAGTACTTTCTTGATAATTTCTGCTTTCAAATGGTCTTTGGCATTGCCTTTGGCTCCTAAAATGTTCATCAGCAAAATACCTAAAGGGCCCACATAGCAGCACAAAATCAGTAGTTTAAAGATGGGGATGGCTGCACTCCACTTGGCAGTGAATAAAACAATGATGATATCTTCTCCTGTCACATACAACAGTCCGGTCAGGAAAAAAACAACCAGACAGAGCAAATGGAAAAATTTGAATATGGCTTGTTTTAATCGTTCCGAGTCATCCTGCAATTGGCTAAAGACTGGTAGCAATACGTTTTCGAGACTACCAGCGGAATATTGTACAACCAGATTAATCAACGACTTTGCCCTTCCGTATAATCCCAACTGTGCCTGACCAAATATTTTCCCAATAATCATGGAATCGGAGTTAATGAATAAGGTATCTATAAATCGGGATAAAAAGATACGGGAGCCAAAAGACCACAAGTCTTTAAAAGCCATCCAATCGAATTGCAGTTTGGGGCTCCATCTGGCCTTTAAATAAATAAAGATATTCGCAATAAGCGGTGTCAACAGGCTTTGAGCAATTAAACTCCAAAGGCCAAAACCCAAATAGGCCATACTTATCCCAACAATTCCGCTAAGTACGGCTGCCAGTAAATCGGCTTGGGTAAGAACCTTGTAACTAAGCATTTTCCGAAGCCTCGAACGTTGAACATTTCCAAAGGCGCTGATAATGAACATCAGCGACATGACCCGCGCTAATCGGGCAACAATGGGGACTTCATAAAACCTGCCGATAGCATCCGCACTAAGAAACAGGATAAGCGCCAAAGTGAATCCCAATAAAATATTGAAGACAAATGCTGAGGAATAGTGTTTATCTGTAACTTCCTGTCTTTGAATAAGCGCCAGCCCCATACCCGAATCGACAATGACAGTTGCCACAGTCACCACAATGGTAACCATAGCGACCAATCCAAAATCTTCGGGCATTAAAAGACGTGCAAGGACAACGGTAATCGCAAAGCGAACCAATTGCCCGCCTCCCCTGCCGATATAATCCCAGAGGAACGCATATGCTGCCTTTTTTTTCAAATCACTCATAAAAACAAGTTACCATTTTTTATACAATGTTGTTTAGTCAAAAATTTTATGTCGACCCTGTCAGGGTCATTTACTAAACGACATCGACTTTAATTTTTTTATTAATACTCTATATAACAACCATTTAACTTCTTTTAAACTCGTCTTTGCGCTCTTTCCCAGTTTACATTTTGACGTTTTGATATATACCGGAAAAAGCCCAAATAAACCGCTAGATTCATGATAAAGAAATAATAGGGGACAAATAATATTTTCAATTTAATATGCCTGTTTTCTAAAAACCATCCTAATAAAGCCATCAGGTAAAAAACTACTTGCGCCCAAAAAATAATCGTGAAAAAATGGGTAGAACAAATGCCTGACTGCCACGCCAACACAAAATTACTTATCAAAAGAAGTAATAAACATAACGGAGCCAAAGTCCATCGCAATACACGATGAGAGATGTATTGGAATGATAATACGCCATATTTAAAGATATTCAATAGCGGAGATAACCGGACAATTGATTGTATGCCGCCGGCTGCAATGCGTATCGTCCTCTTTAACTCTTCTTTTACATTTGCCGAAGACGATTCATAAGCATAGGCTTCCGGGTCATACTGCGTAATATGTCCTTGCATAGCAATACGTAAGGAGATAATAAAATCATCCAGCAAAGTATCTTTTTCAACTTCAGAATAATATTCCTTGCGTATGGCAAACAGTTCTCCTGCCGCTCCCACAACAGAATATAACTCAGCATCATAACGTTTCAGGAAAGATTCGTATTTCCAGTATAGTCCTTCACCGGCAGAGGCTGCCATATCTTTATCATGGTCATAAATCCTCTTTTCACCGGAAACGCACCCAACCTTAGGGTTGGCAAACAGGTTGACTATCCGTTGTATGGATTCACGCCCCAACATGGTATTTGCATCAGAAAATACGACAATGGACGAATCGACCAATCGCATGCCTCTGTTCATGGCGGCTATTTTCCCGGAACGTTCCGGTTCGTGATATACGGTTATTTCCGGATATGCTTTTAATAAATCCGGCGTGCCATCGTCCGAACCATCAGTAATCCATACTACTTTAAGCTTATCTTTAGGATATTCCAATTCGCGGGAATTCTTCACTTTACTATCAACAAAATCTTTTTCATTGTATGCTGTGATAAAAAGCGTTACTTCCGGATAATCGTCCACCACAAATGATGGCGATTTTCTACCAATTAAATGCTTCAATTTGACCAATACCCATAACAATAAAGCATACCCAACATAAGTATATGCAATGATAATGAGAGAAGTCCAAAATAAAATATGGAAAAAAAACATGGTTTTAAAATTATTTGGGTTCTATCAGTCCGTGTTCCGTATGAATAAATTTCTTATTGGCGCCTTTTAACTTAAAAAAGTTTTTTGCCATCAAAAAAACGCCCAGCGGAATTTGCCGGATAGCTTTCAATGTTTGAACGTTATAAAATTTCCTTGGAATAGCTACCAAGAATCCTATCAGAAATAAAGCAAACAACGTCAACCATAAAGGGGTCAGAAATATTCCAAAGATGAACCATTCTAAAATGACAAACAGCGGAACAATCGTAAACATCAGCCCGATAATAATGATACGCGGAAGCAATGTCCATTGAAATGCCTTATTGAAATAGTCGATATTACCTGACCGGAACAGGCTGGATAAGGCATCAAAAAAGGCGACACGGACATAATAAAATTGGGACGACAACCACCGGCGGCGCTGGTTGGAAAAATTCTCGGCATTTTGTACTTTTTCATCATATACTAAAGCATCCGGCAGATAATATATTTTTTTTCGCTCTTTCAATATCCTCATTTCAAGCTCTTTATCATATCCACCAATGGCTTTAATCTGCGAAAGTAAGTTTTTGAAATAACTGTAGTCAAATGCAATGCCCGAACCAATGATACCTGATGATAATCCCAGCACGCGTTGTCCTTTTCTGAATATCTGGTTGCCAATTTCTTCGCTAATTGCATCCAATACGGCAAAGGATGTATTCATGTTCTTAGCCAGCCGGTGACCCTGTACGGCAATAGTTGGCTGTGCGGCAAAAAACTGGTTGACTTGGGATAAAAAATCATTGGCCATAATATTGTCTGCATCCAAAACAACTGCTATATCATAATCGTCAGGCAATTGTGACATCGCTTTATTTAAAGCTTTTGTTTTAGTGCTGTTCTCAAATGAAACGATGATTAAACGCACAGGTAATTGTTTTAATGCCGCAATGGTTTCATCTTTAAATGAATCTGCAATAACAATGACATCAAATTTATCCTGGGGATAATCTTGCTTTAAAGCATCAGCAGCCACATCCACAATTACCTGGTCCTCTTTATATCCGGGGATAAGTACTGCTATTTTTCGATGCACACTGTCATGAATACCGGCAATCCTGAGCCGGAACAAAGAAGCAACGGCAAAAACAAATACATATAATATATTGATACCTAATACTATTAAGAAAAGTATCTGAAGACCATCAAATAAATATTTCATAAATAAAATGATTATCCATATATGATATGGGAAAACAATATCGTGGTTATATCAATCAATAACACGCTTTATAAACTTTATGATAGATGTCCAATACCTGACTGGCTGCTTTTTTCCATGAAAATTCGGCACTTCTGTTTTTGCCTTTTTCAGACAATTCCTGCAATTTTTCCGGATGGTTTTCCAAATACAATATGGATTCAGCAATTTCTTCCGGATGATAAGGATTAACAAATAGTGCGGCATCTCCTGCAATTTCAGGCATTGATGATATTTCTGATGTAATAACAGGCGTTCCGCATGCCATAGATTCTAAAACCGGCATACCAAAGCCTTCTCTTAATGACGGAAACAGGAATATGCTGGATGCTGAATAAAAAGCAGGCATATCTGATGCTGCCAGATAGTCCAGCACACGAATATTTGGAAAAATATGAGCCATATTCAAGCGTTTTAATAACCTATGCAGCTTGGTTTTATCATAATGCAATATGACCAATGGCATAGGACTCTTTGATTTTTCCAGATATATGGAATAGGCAAGAAGTACATGTTGCAAATTCTTCCGGGGGTCGGTATTGCCGATAAATCCGATATAATATTCCGGTAACTGGTATTTACATAGGAAAGCTGTTACATCATCTGTATGAATCGGCTTAAACCGGCTATCCACTCCATTGTAAACAACGGAAATTTTATCATTTTCTACTTGCAATTTATCACAGATATGTTGTTTTTCAGTATTAGACACTGCGATGATATGTTTGCTTCGGGAAACAATTTTAGGAATGACCCTTCTGCGATAAATCCGCCCTAATTCCTGATAAAAACTCATAGCCATTTTTTCCTTGGGTTCCAGACTAATCACATCATGCAAAGTCAATATTAACGGAATGTCAAGCCGTAATGGCGCAGTACTGCTTGTACAGTGTAAAAAGTCTATTTTTTCCTTTTTGACAGCTTTAGGCAACAGAATCTGTTCCCATAAAGGATAAATATCATTTTTAATATAATGAATCTTAAAATTGGCTGTTTCGCAGATGGATATATCTATATCTGGCTTAACAAAAACGACATATTCATTTTGGCAATCAATCTGCTGAAGGTGGCGGATTAATTCGATAGCTACAATATCCATCCCGTATTTGCGGGGACGAAAAATCCGTTGTGCTTCAATACCTATCTTCATTGGCTATTTTTCCGGATGAAAGAAAAATACGGTATATATGTATGCCAGGCATTCGTAAATTACTGCCCGCATGCCATAACTTGACTTCCACCATTTTTCAGGGTTATACGAAAAATCGAAATATGAAATACTGCCCACATTCCATTCTTTACCCAACACCTTTTTGAAAAGAGTATATGTACGTCGGGCATGGGTATCTTGGCTCACAATATTGATGTTTCCGGTCGTGAAGCCATATTCCTCCAGCTTTGCCTTTAACGCCAAAGCCGAAGCGTAGCTCCGGTCTACCTGGATTGGATTGCATGGTGCACTGTATACATGTAAGTAATCCACACCCCTGGATATTAAGGAAGCTGCGGATAAATCGGCATAGTTGGAGTAATGGTCACAAAACAACTGCTGCTCAATAGGAATTCCTGTGGTAAACAAAATAGTACAATTTCCTTGTTGGTAATTATACACTACGCTATCTATCACAATGTCACCAACATGCCCTTCAACCACCCATATATCAGCCTTAACCGGTTTGTTAAGGGCTAAGAACGGATGGATGTGACGGGAAAACAGAATGAGCAACATGACTATCAATATCAATATAAACAGCCAGCTCCAACCAGTTAAATGTCGTCTTTGAGATATTTTCGTAAGTTTTATCGCCATCTACTTATATTTGGGTATTTGATAATGAACTATCCAACCGGGTAGCCACGAAAATAAATACTACGCTAAAACACAGAATGATAGAAGATGGCAATTGAACAATAATCGCATTTCCGTAATTGGCAACCAGCATCCCTACCATCCCGCATAGCAAGGCAATCATTACATTTTTTAACCACTTATCTTTCAAACGATACCAGATAACCCGTATCCCGTATATCACAATAAATCCCCACATGAAAAGATAGCATATCAATCCTACAATTCCATATTCCGCCCATATCTTCACATATCCACTATCGGTAGGAATATTGGATAAGTATGCATCAGGTGAAAAACGGGCTCCAAAATCTCCGGTCACACCAATGCCACCTCCAAAAGGACGGGTTTTAAGGTACTCTCTAAATAACCGTTGATTTTCAATCCGAACCTGAAAGGAAGCATCTTCTATATCAAATGCTGTTCTCATCCGCCTGATTGAATATACATCCTGACCAATATATGTATATTTTAACAGGAAGAACGCGATGCCAATTACTATTGTTCCTAAAATAAGCACTTTAATATTTCTTTTGATAAGTAAATACATCAGGGCTGCTGCAATCGGAACAAATATGGCTCCTCGTGTACCACTTATCAATAATCCGTAAAATCCGCTTAAACAAGTAACAAAATACAGCAATTTCACATGTTTATTCTTCTCTCCCAAGAATAAAAACAGTGCTGTTATACCAATTTGTGCCTGAGCTGCCCCAAATTGTCCGGCATCGCTATAAAATGAAAAAACACGAAGTTTACCAAATAACAAATGGGTTTGGGCTTTTCCCGCATCCATCAAAGCCTGTTCGAATGAATTCAATCCCCCATACAATTGCACACAGCCGTATAACGTTGCCAGTATGGAAAAACCGCACCAGATGTATAAGAACCATTTCAGATGCTGTACTTTATCCAACAAAATCAAACCCAGTGGTACAAATAACCATATATAAAGGGCTGCACTACGCATTCCATAAAACCAGGCAAGCCTGCTTGGCGCTTCGGGATTGAAAAATTCGAGGAATGTATATAACATCCACAAGGATACCACCAAGTATAAGGAAGTCAATGCACGATGCCAAGGAATATCGCCTCGAAATCCCCTGATAAATAGGGCTATATAACAAAAGACCAACAAAAAATCGACCAGTAATCCGCCTTCAACCCTTAAATAAATGCCCACAGCTATAGCCAGAAAAGAATAAATAAGCAGTGAGTATAAAGATAAGATGGGGCATTCAAATGAGCGGATTACATAGAAGAGCATAAAAGGCAAAATCAAACATATCACCCCAACAATTATATATCCTTGTGCTATGGCATAGGCAACCGCTGCCAAAACTAAAGCAATCAAAGTATAAATAACTGTGCGGAGAAAGTTACGATTTTTCACTATGATTCTATTAGAACAGCTTTCCTAATATTTCTTCTACCACATCTTTATCTACCTCATTAAGAATCAAAGTAGGAGTTATACCTGATATTTTGGTAAAGCTATCCAATGCTGTCTGGTCGGCTTTGGTCCACACCCTGTTGGCATTACAAACCAAAAAAGCGCTATGAAATTGCCTAATCAAATCGACCGGATAATCATGCATAATCAATGAAGGCAATTCCAAAATCAATACATCTGTGTCATTCAGTTTTTCTACGGGAACAATATCTTCAGCCTTAGCCTGATAAAATGATGGGTCTACTTTGTAAGTAATCATCGACCAATTTCCCATCTCCATATATGGAACCACAACAAGACATTTTTTGCCTTTGCGGATTAACCGCTCGCAAAGCATCTTTCCAATGGTTGTCTTACCTTCCGAAGCTCGCGTACTGATAATTAAAATTCGCTGCTGACTATGTGTATCTGTTATATACAAAGATTTCAGAATTGTATCACTCAAACTGTCGGCAATAACATCTGCATCTTTGTATGAATTCAACTTTTTTATTTCAGGAAGCACCCCGCTTAATCTCAATCCCGTTACCTGTTCGGCATGTTGTGGTGTTTTAATGGATTTATCAAAATATGCCATCAATAGTATGATTGAAACAGGGACAATGGCGCCAATAACAAGCCCCAGTAAAATGAGTATTTTCCGTTTGCTTTCAGCAACAAGCGGGTAATTCGGCTTATCAATTACTTGAATTGTAGATAAGGACTGTTGGTCCTGTTGCCTCATCTTACTCTGATTCAGGCTCTGTATAGCAGAAAGATACGCTTCCCTGTTGATGTCAATTTCCCTCTGGAGCCTATTCAATGAATCCCCCAGGGGAATATAATTATTATATTGTCTTAATGCAGTATCTCGACGAGTCTCCAATACCTTTAACCGTGCTTTACTTTCTTCATAAGACACGACTTTGTTAAAATATTCTTCCAGCATTTTCTCATTCACTCCACTGCTGTTCGCAGAGGTTGAAAACTCAATAATATCCCGGTTAAGGCTTGTCTTCAATTCTTCTATCTGCTGCCGGATAGCTGCTGTTTGTTCAAAAGTCCTTTTTTCAAGTTCATATTGCGCCAACTGACGATTCAA
>JAVBPN010000399.1:0-5102 GCA_031549585.1 Bacteroidales bacterium | reverse complement strand
CCGCCGTCATTGCGAGGAGGAACGACGAAGCAATCTATTTGATTTATCAGAAAGATTGCTTCGCTGCGCTCGTAATGACGTTTGCAGTATTTCGTCATTGACATGACACTACTATAACCTAGATTCGGGTTAAGCGTATTCAAGCAGAAGTTATTCTGTTATATACTTTATTAATATTCAGTAGATAAAATATCAATAACCTTATTTAATATGAAGTTTTTCATTATTAAAACTTCTGCATTTTACGAAAGAATAAACCCCATTACCCGTTTCGTGCAACATTTTTGTTATCTATTTGTTAAAAGGTAAGATTTATAATAGAAAAATATCAAAAATATGAATTACATCATCGTATCTATAAAGAAGATTTGTTTATTGACCTGTTTACTTGGCTTTATCAGTGCAATAAACGCGCAAACTCCGCCGCCTGAAGATCATTCAGACATTGAAACGTTGAAACAGGCCAACAATCCATTAGCCAGCATCAAAACGGTTAATGTGCACAACTACTATATGCCTTCATTATATGGTGCACCTGATGCAACTATGAATCAAGCATGGTTGCGTTATGCACAACCCATTGGGTCATTTATCGTTCGTGCTTCGCTTCCGTTTGTTACCTCGTCTCCGGCTGATGAAGGCCCAACCTCCGGTTTGGGCGATTTAAATGCATTTGTCATTTACAAATTTAAGATGAAGAATGAAGGTATGGAAATAGGAATAGGCCCGGCAGTAACTTTTCCTACAGCAACCAATGATTTGGGATCTGGGAAATGGCAGCTGGGAGCGTCGGCTATTGCGTTCTTCAAGAATAATCCAATCGTACAAGTCGGAACATTGCTTACCTGGCAAATATCAGTTGCAGGTGATGAAGACAGAAATGATGTAAATATGCTGACCCCTCAGATTTTCTTTATGTGGCAGTTGGGAGCTGGTACGTATTTAAGAAGTACAGGCCTTTGGACTTTTGATTTGGAAAACGGAACATATAATGTGCCCATAGGTTTAGGTATTGGAAGAGTGATTAAATCGGGGGGTAAGGTATTCAATATTTTTATGGAGCCACAATACTCGGTTTATTCGTATGGTGCGGGACAGCCAAAATTGCAGGTGTTTATTGGGTTTAATACACAATTTCATTAAAAAATGAAATAATTTGCTACCTGGAATCATACGAAATAAAAAAGGTTATTGGTAATAAATACCAATAACCTTTTTATATTTACAATGTATGAGATTAATGATGCGCTTCTTCTGAATCTTTCTGAGTTTTATGTACTGTTCCGTGTGGATGTTCTACCGGAGCATAAATCGAATACAACTTCAGAGGCTTATCTCCTATATTAACGATATTGTGCCATTTGCCGGCAGGGACAAATATGGCGAAATCTTTACCGACTGTTTTGGTGAAATTGAGAGCATCTTTACTATCACCCATCATCACTTTTGCTGTACCATCTTCTATCCTTAGAAATTGATCGGTACCCATGTGTTGTTCCAAACCAACATCGCCGCCAACGGGGATAGACATTAAAGTTACTTGAAGCAGACTACCTGTCCAGAGGGCAGTCCTGAAATTGGTGTTCGCTACTGTGTAAGACTCAATATCCAATACAGTTGGCTCAGCGCCATAATCTTTTAGCAATACGTCAACTTCTGCTACTTCTCCATTGTTGACAACATTCTTTGGGCTTTTATTGCATGAAGTAGAGGTAAATCCTAAAAATGATAAACTTAAAACGAATAAAATCAATTTATTTTTCATGGCTTGAAGATTTAATAGTTTGATATAATATGTAAACAAATAAAGTAGGTAATTTGATGACAGGGATAAAAATATTTTCCAACAAAACGTTGTTCTCTTCTTTTATCCACTACTTTATTACTAACAAAAATACGAATTTAATTGCTAAAATACGCATTTCCCATCTCCAAATAATGCAAATAGTTAATAAATGCTTGTCTATATACTACGGTATGGTATGTATCCTAAAATTGCAAAGCAAGACAACTTAGTGCCTGATAATCTGTAAATGCAATACGGGGTAAAGGAACTTATGTGTTATTTAAAACTCATTACTCCTCATCGTATCTTCTTAGCTCGAATTTCTCTCCCAGATAAAGTTTTCTCACCTGTTGGTCATCGGCCAATTCCTGAGCCGTGCCGGCTTTAAAAATCTTGCCCTCAATCAGCAAATAAGCTCGGTCGGTAATCGAAAGCGTTTCGTGTACATTATGGTCGGTAATCAGGATGCCGATATTTTTCTTTTTTAGCTTAGATACAATGGATTGGATATCTTCTACAGCAATTGGGTCTACTCCGGCAAAAGGTTCGTCGAGTAAAATAAATTTCGGGTCAATAGCCAATGCCCGGGCAATTTCTGTTCGCCGCCGTTCGCCGCCAGAGAGTTGAATACCCAAACTCTTGCGGATCTTTACTAGTCCAAACTCTTGAAGGAGGTTTTCAGTGCGCTCGCGTTGTTCATGTTTGGATAAATTGGTCATTTCAAGTACCGACATAATGTTGTCTTCCACGCTTAATTTGCGAAACACGGATGCTTCCTGAGCCAGATAACCAATGCCTTTTTGTGCTCTGCGGTATACCGGTTCGTTGGTGATCTCTATGTCGTCCAAAAATATTTTTCCATCGTTTGGCGTGATCAGCCCGACGATCATGTAAAATGAGGTAGTTTTGCCCGCACCATTCGGGCCGAGCAATCCAACAATTTCGCCTTGCGATACCTCAACCGACACTTTTTTAACTACAGTGCGGTTACGGTATTTTTTCACTAAATTCTCCGTTCGTAAAATCATAACTTAACGGGGCTTATTGTATTTATTTTATTGACCCTTAAAATACATTGAGTCAATCTTTTTCTACATCATTTTATATATAACGGATTCTAAAAATAAAATTTTGTTATATATGTGTTAACCAGATGATTATTATATTATTATTCAACGTTTAACAATGCTACATTAACTATTAATTGTACATTGTTAATTGTTAACTGTTAATTTTTCATTGAAAGCAAAAAGTCCTTCAATGCTTGCGAATCGGCTGGCAATTCCTTTGTTTGCTTCGTACCTTTGGTAAAACGGGCGAGGGTAGGAGGAAGGGCGATTTTTTCGTGGATCACCTCTTCGACTACTTCGGTAAACTTGGCAGGATGAGCCGTTTCAATAAAGAAACCTGTTGACGACCGGTCTTTGTTCAAATAAGCATCCAAAGCCTGGTAGCCAATTGCGCCATGGGGATCAAGAAGATATTTATATTTTGTATAAACCTCTTTGACTGTTTCTTTGATCTGATCATCCGTACATACAAAACCCTCGATATCGCGGCAAATAGCATCATACGAATCCGAATATAGGCTTAATATCCTCGCGAAATTGCTTGGGTTGCCCACATCCATGGCATTTGCAATAGTGGCAACTGACGGTGCGGGGTTAAATTGCCCATCAAGTAAATATTGCGGAACAATGTCGTTGATATTGGTTGCAGCAATAAACTTAGAAATCGGTAATCCAGTACGTTTAGCGATCAATCCTGCGCATATATTGCCGAAGTTTCCGCTTGGCACGGCACATGTAATGTTTTTTGCTTGTTTTCCCAACTGTGCCACTCCCCAGAAATAATAAAAAGACTGTGGCAACAGGCGTGCCCAATTAATGGAGTTGGCCGAGGTTAATGTTAATTTTTTATTGAGGTCAGTGTCGTCAAATGCCTTTTTGACGAGCCTTTGACAATCGTCAAACGTTCCTTCAACTTCAAGGGCTGTGATATTTTCGCCTAGCGTGGTGAACTGCTTTTCTTGAATCGGGCTAACCAAGCCTTTGGGATATAGTACAAAAACTCTAATACCCGGCACTTTATAAAATCCATTGGCCACAGCGCTGCCGGTATCTCCCGACGTAGCTACCAATACATTGATCTCTTGTTCCCCTTTTGCGGTAAAGTAACCCAATAACCGGGCCATAAAGCGTGCTCCAACATCCTTAAATGCCATAGTCGGGCCATGAAACAGTTCCAGCGTGTTCACATTCCCATGAATATTCACCAAAGGAATGGGAAAATCAAGCGTATCGTAAACCATGTTTTTCAAATCACCTTCAGGAATGTCGCCACCCAAGAAATTTCGAGCTACTTCAAAAGATATTTCCTGAAGATTCATGGCGTACATGTTGTTGAAAAATTGATCTGATAGCTTTTCAATCCGTTCGGGTAAATACAAACCGGAATCAGGAGCTAAGCCAACAGTAACGACATGTTGCAGCGTGGCTGCGGGAGCCTTTTTGTTGGTACTGTAATACTTCATAAAGTGCTACAGCTAATGTTTATTGATCGTTTTCGGGATTGTCTACGATGATTCGTCCGCAATACTCGCATACAATTACTTTTTTGCGGGAACGAATGTCCAATTGCCGTTGTGGTGGAATATTTGCAAAGCATCCGCCGCAAGCATCACGTTGAACAGTAACAACAGCCAATCCATTGCGGGCGTTGTTGCGGATTTTACGGTATGCATTGATTAAACGGGGTTCAATGATTGTTTCAATTTCTGCTGCTTTTTTCTGTAATGCTTTGGCTTCTTTTTCCGTATCGGCACTAATTTCTTCCAATTCAGCCTTTTTGCCGCTCAAAACGCTTTCCCGTTCGGTTAGCAACTGTTGGGCATTTTCCACCAATCCTTGTTTTTCTAGATTTTGCGCCTGAAATTCACGAATCCTCTTTTCGCACAATTCAATTTCAAGTGTTTGAAACTCGATTTCTTTCGATAGTGATTCAAACTCACGGTTATTGCGTACGTTATTTTGTTGTTCCTGATATTTTTTAATCAGGCCTTGAGCTTGCGTAATCTCATTTTTCTTATTGGATATTGCCACATCCAATTGTTTCATTTCTTCTTGCAGATTTTTGAGGCGGGTATGCAGGCCTGCTATTTCGTCTTCCAAATCCTGTACTTCAAGGGGCAATTCGCCCAATAATATATTGATTTTATCGATTTCAGAATGTACTTGTTGCAATTGATACAATGCTCTTAGTTTATCTTCGATCGATATTTCCTGAACTTCCACTACTTTATTCTTTTCTGCCGCCA
>JAVBPN010000192.1:0-19343 GCA_031549585.1 Bacteroidales bacterium | reverse complement strand
GGGCACAAAGCTTGGGAATACGAATACCGTTTCACGGCACAGGCAAACGTCGAGTATGTGTTGCCGCTGGATGAACCGGAAAACAAGTTTGAAGCGGGCTACCAATACTTTTCGTATACCGAGGATGGTGACTACAAGATTGATATGTTCGATCCGGCAGTAGGGGATTTTGTGCGGCGCGACGACCTATACAACAAATATCTTTTCCGTCGCGATGTACACGCACTATATACCATGTTGAGCAATAACTGGTCGCGTTTCAGCTATCAGCTTGGGCTACGCGGCGAATATACCTACCGTAAGCTGGGTAACAGTGAGGAGTGGGCGCGCCACGCGTGGCACAAGTTCGGATTGTTCCCGTCGGTTCATTTGGCGTTGGAGTTGGGAGGCGGTGGACGAACGAGCCTTGCCTATTCGCGCCGGATTACCCAGCCACAGTTGTTCTATATGGAGCCATACGTGGTATATGTGGATTATTACACGGCACAGCGGGGCAATCCGTTCATACAGCCCGAATATACTAATTCAGTGGAATGGGGGTACAACAAAAGTTTTGGAAACCATACTTTTACCGGGGGACTCTTCTTCCGAGCCCGTAAGGATAAAATTGAGCGCGTGCGCGTGCCCTATCATACAGGTGTAACGCTCGATTCAATGGCCAATGTGGGCAACGATTACGCTTCGGGTGCAGAACTGTCTACAACGCTCCAACTGAGGAAATGGTGGAACCTCGATGCCAACGGGAGCCTGTATTATTATCAAATCAAGAACGAATACAAGGTCGATGGCAAGGATGAGGAAAGCTGGAACTGGCAACTGTCTGTGAGCAATAATTTCGACCTGGCTAAAAATACACGTATGAGGCTCGAAGCATACTATGTGGGTCCATCGGTGAGTACACAGGGCAGGGTCGACGACTTTTTTTATATGAACCTGACTGTACGACAGCAATTATTTAACCGTCGGTTGACAGCGAGCTTGTCGGTACGTGACCTGCTGGCTACTGCCAAGTACAACAGCACACAGTCGAACATTAACGTCGAGTCGCTTACCAAGATTGTTCCGCAAGCGCCGGTAGTGACGCTGACACTGACTTACACCTTCAACAATTTCAAATCGCAAAAGAAGGAGGAAAAAGCTTCGCACGATTTGTTTGAGGGGACAAACCGGTAATATGGATATAATATAGATACAATATGAATATTTTTAAATAGAACCTTCTTCTATTTGCATGATGATCTGCTCGATCGTCTTGTCTTCTCCCTTTGTGGGATCGTATGTAGATTTTAGGTTGGAACCGAATACCCTTGCAACTGTTTGCCAGAAAAAAGCGGACATTGATCCCCGAAAGTCTTTCAATATCTCATAAGTTGTATTACCGGTTTCGCGATCCACCAAACGAAGTAATATCCGGCCTTGTGTGATGGTCAGCTTTTTCAGTTCGCCTTCAAATTCACTTTTTAGTTCCTCTTCAACCTTTTTGCTGTACGCCTTTCTTTCTTTATCTGTTTTGAGAGACAAATAATGCTCGTTCAATTCTCCTAATTTCACTCCGGCCAATGCGGCATATGGATATACTTTTTTGACATTATATACCAGTCTATAATATTGCCTTCTTTCCGCGTCATTTTTGAATGTACGTGGCGCCCGGACGACTAATTCTCTCAAATGAATGTAATATACTGTGTCATTGTTTTCAACCCGGTACATGACCACTGTCCCTTCGTTCGCCATAGAAATAGTTTGTCCGAAAGAAGAGCAAATAGCAAATATGCAAACACAGATGAAAGCGATAAATGATCGCATAAAAGTCGATTTTCTTAATAAGCAAAACATCAATTTTCATTCCAAATATTCTCTGTATTTGCCAAAACAAACATAATGAATACGATAACGACGATAAAAATCATTATTTTTGTATTGATAAAATGTCGATTGACCATACAGTAAACCTAAGAACTGTTTATATATAAAACGAATTGTCATATGAAAAGTTACAGAAAAGAATTATGGTTTCAGACCGAATCGCGTCGTGCATTTATCAATATCACCCCAAATATTAAACAATGCTTGCAAGAAAGCGGTATCAAAGAAGGGTTGTTATTGGCCAATGCGATGCATATTACGTCGAGCGTGTTTATTAATGATGATGAAAGCGGTTTGCATCATGATATGGAAGTATGGTTGGAAAAATTAGCGCCGGAAAAGCCTCATAATCAATACAGGCACAATTCATACGAAGATAATGCCGATGCTCATTTGAAACGTTCCGTTATGGGGCGCGAAGTAGTGGTTGCTATCACTAATGGAGAGCTGGATTTTGGCCCATGGGAACAGATTTTTTATGGAGAATTTGACGGGAAACGCCGCAAGAGGGTATTGGTGAAAATCATTGGGGAATGATTCGTAGTACATTTGGAGAAAACCTCTAAATTATAATTCGGCTAAAGCCATAGTAATATTGCATTTATCATCCGTTGGATGAATTCAACGGCAATGAATTTGATGATTTTCATTGCCGTCCAGCTTTAGCTGACGGCCGCAAATTTCAGTTATTATAAGGGCTTTAGCCAAAATAATAGATGAAACTCATTTTCTGCATGCACTACCGGTGGAGAATAATAATTTTGTGTTATAGTCTGTTTTACAGCATTTAATTACTAATAGTTTCGGAGTATCTACTGTTCCTTGTAATGTGATTTCAAACATAAGGGAAACTACGTTTGTTTATAAAAGGTTTTAAAACCAATAAATTGCCATACCAAAAAATCATCTAATTTTACGGTTTATTTGAAATGGGACGGTTGTTCCTGTTTTAACGACATGCAATCATTATTTGTATCATGAATAAAATCATCAATAACAGGGAATTAAGCTGGTTGTCATTCAATGCGCGAGTGCTGCAGGAAGCTGCCGACCGGACGGTTCCTTTGGTGGAGCGTACCAAGTTTTTGGGAATCTTTTCAAACAATATGGACGAATTTTTCAAAGTTCGCGTAGCAACGGTAAAAAGGATGATCGATTTGAAAATGGATTCAAAAAAAATTTTGGGAGAACGCCCGAAAAAATTGATGCATCAGGTACAAGAAAAGGCGATCGAACTGCAGTCTAAATCACAACAAGTATATCATGACATTCTTGTCGGCTTTGAACAGGAGAAAATCTATATCGTCGATGAAACGCAGCTTTCTCCCGAGCAACAGGATTTTGTGGTGTCGTATTTTCATGATCGAGTATTGTCGGCTATCTCTCCGATTATGCTCAATAATGTAGATAAATTCCCATATTTAGAAGACAGGGCTATATATTTGGCGACCAAACTTACTCGTTCCAATAAGGAAGTTGAATATGCCATGATCGATGTTCCGACTACTGTTTTGCCTCGTTTTATCGAGCTTCCTTCCATTGGTGATAAAAAATATATCATTTTACTCGACGATATTATCCGTTTCAACATCAAAGAAGTGTTTGCTATTTTTAAATATGATAAATACGAAGCGTACACCATTAAATTGACTCGCGATGCCGAATTGGATATAGATAATGACCTGACTAAGAGTTTTTTGGAAAAAATATCCAAGAGCGTGACCCGTAGGCGTACCGGGCAACCTGTCCGTTTTGTTTTCGATAAGGATATTCCGAAAGATTTATTGAAATATTTAACCAAACAGATGGAATTTACGGATGATGACAACTTGATTCCGGGTGGACGATACCATAATTTTAAGGATTTTATGAATTTCCCGAATGTGGGAAGCCCGCAATTGGAATATGCTCCAGCACCTCCGCTGCCCCATCCTGACCTTCACATTGGAAAAAGTATATTGAAAGCTGTTGATAAGCAAGATATTCTTTTTCATTATCCTTACCAGAATTTTGCCAATTATATCAATTTATTGCGCGAAGCAGCTATTGATCCCGATGTGACAAAGATCAAAATTACCTTATACCGTGTGGCTAAGGATTCGCGTGTGATCAGCGCTTTGATGAATGCTGCCCAAAATGGGAAAGAGGTAACAGTGATTATTGAATTACAGGCGCGTTTTGATGAGAATGCGAATATTTATTGGTCGCGCCGGCTTGAGGAAATCGGGGTAAAAGTCTTATTTGGCATATCGGGATTGAAAGTACATAGTAAATTGACATTAATTACGAGAAAAGTAAATAAACGGCTACGCCATTATGCGGTTATTGGAACAGGAAATTTCCACGAAGGGAATGCGCGGGCATATACCGATGTGTCATTACTTACTGCTGACCAACGAATCGGGCGTGAGGTAGATAAACTTTTCGATTATTTCGAATTTCCGTTTAAATATCCAGTCTTTAGGCATTTGGTGGTTTCGCCTCAATTCATGCGTCGGAAAATATATAACTTAATTGATACCGAAATACATAATGCATCATCAGGAAAAGAAGCGTGGATTATATTAAAAATAAACAATTTGGTCGATCCTGATGTGATTGCCAAGCTATATCAAGCCAGTAAAGCAGGAGTAAAAGTCAGGATGGTGGTTCGTGGTATCTGTTCGTTGATTCCGGGTATTCCCGGGTTGAGTGAGAATATCGAAGCGGTGAGTATTGTGGGGCGTTACCTGGAACATTCGCGTATTTTTATTACTTGTAATGGCGGGAATGAGTGTTATTATATCTCTTCTGCCGATTGGATGTCACGTAATTTGAATGCCCGGGTCGAAGTGGCTGCGCCTATTTATGACACTAAACTTCAAAAAGAATTGAAATTTATTGTTGAAAATCAATTGCAGGATAACGTCAAGGCTCGCATCATCAATGCCGCACAAGACAATCCATACAAACATAATGATCAATCGCCTTTGGTTTCACAGGAATCTTTGTATGAACATTATAAAGAACAGGTTGATCTAGGGAAAAAGTAATGGGCAAATATTCTACTAATTTATTTTAAGATAATTATATGAGTGGGTTTCTTATTTTTTTAGCGGTCATCATATTGATCCTTATGGCGGCGATTCCTGTCATTCTTTTGGTAATGACGGGCGGTATGAAATCGCAAATAATGCAAATGCAGCGAGAATTGAGGCAGATTGCGAAAATATTGGAAAATAATCCGCCTCAAAGCCAAGTACCTCCCATAGAAGAACCGGTAAAGGTAGAGCCAATGCTTTCTATCGAAAAGGAAGTCGGCATTACGCATACTATAGAAACTGCATCTGAAGAAACTTTTGAAGAGCAGCCGGAAGAAAAACAGCCTGAAACTCACGTGGAAGAGGTGCAACCTGTATTCGTGCCAATAGAAGAATCTAAACCGGTGGAGGAAACGTCTCCTATTATGGCAGAACCAATGGTTGAGCCAATTCAGGCGGAAGAACCGAAAAAAACAGAACCGGTTCGCCCACCTCAAAAAAGTTTCAATTTCGAAAAATTCATTGGTGAAAACCTGATCAACAAAATAGGTATTGCTGTATTGGTTATCGGGATTGGTTTATTTGTCAAATATGCCATCGACAACAACTGGATCAATGAAGTGGGGCGTGTGGTGATCGGTTTCTTGAGCGGAGGTATTTTATTGGCTTTGGCCTATAAATTTCACAAATCATACCGTGCATTTAGCTCGGTATTGGCGGGTGGCGCTATTACCGTATTCTATTTTACGGTGGCTATTGCTTTTCGGGAATATGAATTATTCGGACAGGTCGTTTCTTTTGTGTTGATGGTACTTATTACGGCATTTTCTGTGTGTCTTTCCATTATATACGATCGGCGGGAATTGGCTATCCTATCGATGATTGGCGGATTCCTCACCCCATTTATGGTAAGTACGGGATCGGGGAATTATCACGTTCTTTTTACTTACATCGCCATTTTAAATGTAGGAATGTTAGCCCTTTCCATGAGTAAACAATGGAAAGAATTATTGATCATTGGTTTTGTCGGAACACAATTAATTTTCTGGATGTACTATATTGGGAACAGGTATGAGGAAAATGACGCACAAAACCTTGCTTTATTGGTATACGCAAGCGTTTTCTACTTGATATTCCTGATGATGCCTTTGATACAGGTGTTTCGAGCTAAAGAACCGAATCAGGATTATTTTTTAAATGATTCACTATTGTCTGTCAACTCATTTTTATACCTATTGGCGGGTATATTGTTGATGAACCGGATTGGCGCTGAAAATATCAAAGGGTTACTATCTGGCCTGTTGGCAGCTATTAATGGCGTGGTGGCTTTAGCTGTGTATCGGAAAAAGAAAGGCGAAAACTTATGCCATTTGTTTACCGGGCTATCTATTTGTTTCTTGGCACTGACTGCCCCGTTGCAATTAGACGGAAACTACATTACCTTGTTCTGGGCTACCGAAACAATTTTGTTGTTGTGGCTTTTCAGTAAGTCGAACAGGGCTATTTTTTATTATGGCTCGTTATTGCTGCTGTTTTGCACATTTATAAGTCTGATGATTGATCATACAAATCAATCCGATTGGTCAGATTATGACTCAGGTACTATTTTTCTGAATCAATTTTTCATTACCCGGTTGTATGTATCATTATCTATCTTGGTGGGAGGGATTTTGCTTCGCAGGTATTGTGTTGCTCATCCGGTTCGTACATGGGCTTTGCCCGGTTGGTTGCCAACCGCATTCAATGTGGTGTCTGTATGTCTATTCTATTATACCGGTTATAAGGAAATAGGTGAATATACCGATTATGTGACGGATTCATATTGGCACATGGCTTACACGGCGCTCTTCTTGTTTGTAGTCGCATTAATAACCGGGCGTCATCCCGAAACATGCCGCTTCAAAGTATATGCTTTATTGACATTATGGGCATTCGGATGTATCTATTATTGGTTTTTTGCCGAAGATTCCCAGTGGGTGCGTTATACCCTTGCCCAGGACCACGAATTTAATGCAACATATGTCTTGCTATATTGGATCGGATTTGCAGCGTTGGGCGGTTTATTTGCCATCACTGCAAAATGTTTTTACAAAAGAAATCCGTTTAAATCCGGCTTTGGAAAAACGTTTACTTGGTTCTTCAATGTTATCTCTGTCATTTGCTTGAGTATCGGCTTACTTGAACTATTTGCCCAAATCGGTATTTTCGGAGATATTTCAGTGGATCGATATAATAAAGCAGGAATTACCATTTTGTGGACAATGTGTGCGTTTGTACAAATGTGGTTGGGAATGCGGCTTAGATACAAAACGTTGCGTATCATATCATTGATATTACTTGCATTGGTGCTGGTCAAACTATTCCTGTTCGATCTCAGTCATGTCTCACAGGGCGCTAAAATTATTGCTTTTGTGGTATTGGGTATTGTGTTGTTGGTACTTTCTTTCCTGTATCAAAAACTCAAAAAAATATTGTTTGAAGACGATGATTCGCCTGTTGCCGGCCCCACCACAAATGAGGATGAACAATGAACGAATTTCTGCCAGAGAATGTCATGAAATTTTGCCCATTTTGTGGGGCAAAGGATTTTCATCCCGGAGATCGTTTTCTTGAGTGTGGGCAATGTAAAAAGAAATTCTACATTAATGCCGCTGCTGCCGTTGCCTGCATCATTGTTGACCGGAATGGCGATGTTTTGTTGACACGTCGCCGATTTGATCCGGCAAAAGGTATGCTGGATTTGCCCGGAGGATTTGTTGATCTCAACGAAACAGCAGAATATGCCGTAAAACGGGAAATTCGCGAAGAACTTAATTTAGAAGTGGAACAAATTCGTTTTATGTGTTCATTTCCCAATCAATATCTTTACGGAGGTGTTGTATATCACACACTTGATTTGGGTTTTATATGTACGGTTTCTGATTTCTCGGCAATAGCTACTGATGATGATGTGGATGCATATGTTTTTGCGCCCATTCAGGAAATAGATTTACAGAAAATAGGATTTCCGTCTATTCGAAAATTAGTGCAAGCGTATATTGATAAACAGGCAGAAATGTAATTATTGAGAAGATTTAAAATTTAAAGTTTCAGATTTAAGGAAGCGTAGTATAATTCTATCTACAATTTTACACATCATCCTAAGCAGAAATAACGCTTAACATTTGATAGGTATTGTATAAAATACCATACTATTCTCATTGTGTGCTAGTTATTCATCTATCTGAATTTGAGATAATTTTCAAAATGTTAATAATCAGTTGAAAATTGTCAATTATATCCAGCTCCAATTTCTGAATTGCGCAAAAAAGATTCTTACATTTGCCAGGTTAGGTAAAATCCATGTATATGAAGAAAAAAATCTCCATCCAACGAGCTTTATGGTTCATCTTTATTGTAGGTTTGCTCGGTTCGTGCGTCCCTATGACTAAGTTTGCCGAACAAAAACACAAAACTCAACGATACGAAACGGAAAATGACAGTCTGATATCTGCCAACGAACAATTAACGGTAAGCAATAAAGAATTGCGTTGGCAAATAGAGCGTTGTGCGAAAGACTTGGAGCAAATGATAGCAGATTCGGTAGAACGGGCACGCACCATTGCCGAATTAAGGATGAATAACAGGCGTTTGGAAAATAACATTACAGAATTAAATAATTCTATGGACGCCTTGAAAAAAGGGTCGGAAAGGGAAGCGTCCAAATTCATGATGCAGATTGAAGGGATGCAGAATGACTTGCAGAATCGGGAAAATGAGCTTCAAAAATTATCTAAAGAAATTACCGACAAACAAAATAGCCTGTTGGCGATGGAGCGGGAATTGGAAAAAAGAAACCGCCGTACGCTGGAATTGGAACGATTAATCTCCCGGCAAGATTCGGCTGTAAAGGCTCTTAAAGCTAAAATCTCAGCAGCATTGGTCGGTTTAGAAAATAATGGTTTGACTGTGAGGATACATCAAGGAAAAGTATACGTATCGCTTGACGAAAAGTTGCTTTTCAAATCCGGTAGCATTACGGTTGAGCCGGAAGGTGTAAAGGCGCTCAAGAGTTTGATTCGGGTATTGGAGCAAAACCCTGAAATCAATATTACCATTGAGGGGCACACAGACAATGTCCCGCTGAGAGCAAACGCATCGATGCAAGACAATTGGGATTTAAGTGTTAAACGGGCTACGTCCATTGTGCGTATTCTTTTGGACGGGACGAAAATAGCCCCGGCACGCCTCACTGCCTCAGGGCGGAGTGAGTATATCCCGGTTGATTCGGCAAATACGCCTGAAGCACGGCAGAAGAACCGCAGGACAGAGATTATATTGACACCTAAGTTGGACGAGTTATACCAAATGTTGGAATAATTTGGCCAGCAATACAAAATTCAAAGTGTTGACTGAGGCATAATATTTGAAACATTTCGGTTGACTTTGAATTTTAACCCTTGAATTATTTTATATGATCCAAATAGATCAGACAATTGTGTCGTCGGAAGTATTAGATACACAATTTGTTTGTGATTTGTCCAAATGCAACGGCATGTGTTGCGTGTACGGCGATTCCGGCGCTCCGCTTGAAGACCACGAAATAGCCGAATTGGAAAGGATATATCCCAAAATAAAGCCATATATGACCAAAGCCGGCATCCGGGCTGTTGAGCGTCATGGTTTTTATGTTACGGACATTGCAGAGGAAAAGGTAACGCCGATCATCAAAAAAGAAGAATGCGTATACGCTTATTTTGAAGGTAAGTCCGTATATTGTGCCATAGAAAAAGCATTCAGAAATAAGGAGATCGATTTTTACAAGCCCATATCATGTCACCTTTATCCCATTCGCATCACAAAATACAAAGACTTTGAAGCAGTGAATTATCATCGTTGGGATATTTGTCGTGATGCTCTTTGTCTGGGAAAGAGCCAGAAAACACCTTTGTATGTTTTTCTTAAAGAGCCGTTAATTCGCAAATATGGAGCGGAATGGTACGAAAAACTATGTATTGCTGCTGATCATATTAAATCGAGCCACATCCAAACCATTTGATCTATTCTTATTATGTCCCAAATACTCAACATCCTATTATTTATTTGTTTTTTCCAAGGTGAAGAAATTCAAACTGGAGCCATGCAGACTGATGCATATCTTCCGTTAATCAAAGGAAAGAAGGTAGCTGTAACCGGAAATAACACCACTGTGATTGGAAAAACGCATTTGGTCGATAGCTTGCTGAAGCTTGATGTCAACATTGTCAAAGTTTTTTGTCCGGAACATGGATTTAGAGGGCAAGCCGAAGCAGGCGAACAGGTGGATAATGCTATTGATGCAACGAGCGGTTTGCCGATTGTGTCATTATATGGGTCACATAAAAAGCCGCTACCGGCCGATTTGAAAGGAATAGACATTATGCTTTTCGATATACAAGATGTTGGGGTGCGGTTTTTTACATACATTTCGACATTGCACTATATGATGGAGGCTTGTGCTGAGCAAGGTATTCCGGTTTTGATTCTTGACAGGCCAAATCCTAACGGCCATTATATTGATGGCCCGATATTGCTTCCCGAACATAAATCGTTTGTAGGAATGCATCCTGTGCCTATTGTACATGGCATGACCATTGGTGAATATGCACAAATGATCAATGGGGAAGGTTGGCTTAAAAACAGCATTAAGTGCAAATTGACGGTGATATCCTGTAAAAATTATACACATCAAAGCAGGTATACATTGCCTGTCAATCCGTCGCCTAATTTGCAAACGATGAAAGCTATATACCTTTACTCTTCCATATGCTTGTTTGAAGGAACGCCTTTTAGTTTGGGGCGGGGAACCGATTTCCCGTTCATGGTATTTGGCCATCCCAAGATGCAACAATGTAATTTTCACTTTACCCCGCGAAGTATTTCCGGTGTAAGCTCCAATCCGCCTTTGTTGGGGCTTGATTGTTGTGGAGTTGATCTCCGAATGTTAAATGATGATGATTTGGCGAATCGCACGCAAATCGATTTGTCTTGGCTGCTGTTTGCCTACCGGAATTTTCCGGAAAAGGATAAATTTTTTATCCCGTTTTTTGACACATTGGCTGGAACGACAACTTTACGTAAGCAAATTGCATCGGGAGCTTCGGAGCAAGAAATCCGTAAAAGCTGGGAAAAAGGTCTGTCGGAATATCGACAAATGAGCAAAAAATACTTGATATATGAATAGTTCGACGATAGATGTCGTGATGATTGGTGCGGGAAACCTTGCAACACATTCATCAAACGCACTTGTTGAAAATGGAATCCGTATTTTGCAGGTATATAGCCGCACGGAAATATCGGCCAAAGACCTTGCTTTAAAGCTAAGTTCGGATTATACGACGGATATTGCATCGCTCAATCCTCACGCATCTTTGTATATTATTGCTGTTAAAGACGATGCGATTGCTCCATTAATTGAAAAAATGCCTCGTACAGAATCTTTGGTTGTTCACATGGCAGGAAGTATTCCAATGGATGTGTTTTCGGGCAAGTTGCAGAATTATGGAGTAATGTATCCATTACAAACTTTTTCGAAAAAAGTTTCTGTCAATTTTGCCGAAATTCCCGTTTTTGTGGAAGCCAATACGCCGGAAAATCTGGAGAAATTAAAGCAAGTTGCAGGAAAAATATCAACTCGCGTGTATTCGGCTACGTCAGCCGAACGCCAATTGTTGCATTTGTCGGCAGTGTTCGGTTGCAACTTTGTCAATTTTATGTATGACATTGCTTCCCAGATTGTAGGGCAAGCCGGATTCGAATTTGAAACGCTTGTTCCATTAATTATGGAAACAGCCCGTAAGGCTGTTCATTCGGGGAATCCCCATGAGGTGCAAACAGGGCCTGCTGTTCGGAATGATCAAGCTGTATTGCAAAAACACATGAACTTATTGTCCAGCCGTCCTGATTTACAGGAAGTTTATAAGGTTTTGAGTGAAAACATTGGTAAATGCCGGTTATAAGTGAAATATTATTTCGAAAGGCTGCAGTTAATGATCGTGTTGTTAGGTGTATTTCTGATTTTTCTTCATTCTTTTTTGCCGCCCAAAAAAGAATCAAAAAATGCTTGACAAAATAAACGCGCTCCGCCTGACGGCTTCGCTTGGACGGAATTTTGTCGAAAAGGTATGCTTCGCATGGATAAATCGGGCTACGCCCGAAGTTCCTAGGTAAGTACCACTCTTAAATAAATATAGAATTAACAACGCAAATATAAACTTGAGCTTTTCGAATTCTATTGCTGGCCATGATGAATAAATTGAAAATCATGGAACAGATGGCATAAATTTTGTTGTTTTTTTGCAGTTAAAGCAACTTTTTTATTTGTTAATCGTATAAGTATATACCAAAATATAAATTTTAAGACTATGAAAAAGGTATTTTTATTGATCGCCGTTGTTGGAATGGCTATCGCACAAGGGTTTAGTAAAGACGCAAAGGATGAACAACAACCCAATCCCAACGCGCCAGTGATTACCTTTGATCAAACGACTTTTGATTTCGGAACAATACCATACAATGGTAATGGAGAATGTGAATTTGTATTTACCAATACAGGTAAAGAACCTTTAATTATTCAAAATTGCCCTTCAACCTGTGGTTGCACTGTTCCTACGTGTCCTAAAAATAAGCCGATAAAACCAGGAGACAAAGAGGTGATAAAGGTAAAGTATAACAATACCAATATCCCCGGATCATTTACCAAATTTTTCACGGTTTATTCAAATGCAACAGAATCTCAGGTTACCATTACCATCAAAGGCATTGTTGCAGCTAAAGAATAATTGAATGTATTAAAAAAATATAGGCCGGAATGATGTTCCGGCTTTTTTGTTGATTTCGCTTAAAAGCAAGAATTAAATGGATTTTTTACAAGAAATGAAGCGGCGAAGGACATTTGCCGTGATTGCCCATCCGGATGCCGGTAAAACTACGTTGACCGAAAAACTATTGTTGTTTGGAGGCGCTATTCATGTTGCTGGTGCTGTTAAATCAAATAAAATACGAAAAACAGCAACATCCGATTTTATGGAAATAGAGAAGCAACGTGGAATATCTGTTGCTACATCTGTCATGGGCTTTGAATGTAAAGGAGCGAAGATCAACATTCTTGACACACCCGGCCATCAGGATTTTGCAGAGGATACATACCGGACGCTTACTGCCGTAGATAGCGTTATTGTTGTGATCGATGCAGCCAAAGGGGTCGAGCAACAAACATTTAAGTTAATGGAAGTGTGCCGGATGCGTAAAACCCCCGTCATTGTGTTTATTAACAAGATGGATCGCATTGGGCAAGATCCGTTTGACTTGATGGACGAGATAGAAAAACAACTTCAGATACATGTTTGTCCCATGACATGGCCGATCAGCAATGGGCCTACGTTTAAAGGCGTATACAATTTGCATGAGCAGAATCTTCAGTTGTTCACATCATTGGAAAAACAAGTTATTGCGGAGTCTGTTAAAATAAAGGATATAAACAGCCGGGAATTGGATAACCAGATTGGCCATTTTGCTGCAAAATTGCGGGAGGATTTGGATTTGGTACGCGGCATCTATCCTGATTTGGAGCGGGATGAATATCTTGCAGGACGAGTTGCTCCGGTATTTTTTGGTAGTGCGCTCAATAATTTTGGCGTAGGAGAAATGCTCGATTGTTTTGTAGACATTGCACCATCACCCAAAAAGTTTGAAGCGGAAGAACGCGAAGTTTCTCCTGAAGAAACAAAAATGAACGGATTCATTTTTAAAATCCATGCAAATATGGATCCCAATCACCGTGACCGCATTGCTTTTTTGAGGATTTGTGCAGGTGAATTCAAGCGAAATACCAACTATTTACATATCCGCTTGGGGAAGTCGTTAAAATTCTCTAATCCAACTTCATTCATGGCTGAAAAAAAATCGATAATTGATGTCGCTTATCCGGGCGATATTGTCGGTATTTACGATACAGGCAATTTCAAAATAGGCGATACACTGACGGAAGGCGAGCAAATCCATTTCAAGGGCATTCCTAACTTTTCACCCGAATTGTTTCGTTATGTGGAAAACACAGATCCGATTCGTTACAAGCAGTTGGCAAAAGGGTTGGAACAGCTTACCGATGAGGGCGTGGCTCAATTGTTTGTAGGACAAAGCAACGGGAGGAAAATATTGGGAACAGTCGGCGCATTGCAGTTTGATGTGATTCAATATCGGTTGGAACATGAATATGGCGCTTCGTGCCGGTATGAGCCATTACAACTTTATAAAGCCTGTTGGATAGAAAGTAGCAATAAGGCGGAATTAGAAGATTTCAAAAGGCGTAAATATCAATTTTTAGCTACAGATAAAGAAGGACGGGATGTCTTCATGGCTGAATCCATGTATGCATTGAGTTCATCTCAGGAAAAATATCAAAACATCAAATTCCATTTTTCGTCAGAGTTTTAGATAATTATTTTAGCTTCGATCAGGAACTTTTTATTCGATCATTTACAAATACCCCCTTTAGGGGGTTGTTTTAAGAATCATAGGCTAATACTTTTGTAGGTTTTATCATTATACACATTTGTGGGACTGTAACAGATTGTAAGAATGGAGAATAGAATACATTCGAATATATTTGTACTTTTTGTGTTTGTTTTCTTGTGCGGATTATCATCCGGCACAAGGGCGCAAAATCTTGATTCCCTCGAAAATATCGTAAAAACAGGGCAACTTAAATCGTCCGAGAAACTACGTCTTTATCACGATTTAAGTTATGGATATGCATATACGGATTTTAGGAAATCGGTTTTTTATGCTCAAGAAGGTATTATTCTTTCCGAAAAGGAGAATAATTTGACAATGACCGGAGCGTTTTATCAGGATTTGGGCATTGCATATTATATGTTCAGCAATTTAGACTCAGCTAGCATTTATCTGAATACTGCGCTTGAATATGCTGTAAAATCAGGGAATAAGCAGTTGGAAGCTACGATTAATGCTGTTACGGGGAATCTGTATGCTCAAAAAGGAATTTACATGGAAGCTATGCGGTATTATATGCAAGCATTGCCTATTCTTGAGAAAGATAAGAAGAAAGAACAACTTGGTGTATTGTATGGCAATATAGCTGATTTATATCAAGCGTTACATAACTACGATCAGGCATTGGACTATTATTCTAAGGCCGAATCTATGGCTATTGAATTTGATGATTATAGTAGTTTGAGTTGTGCTTGGATTGGTTTAAGTGACGTATATTTTGAAAAGGGAATGTATGATCAGGCATTGGAATATGCTGAAAAAGCTCTAAAAATACTACAAACAATTGATGACCAGATTAATGAGGTAATTGCCTTAAATGCAGTTGCAAGGTGTTATTACAAAGGATATCAGAATTATGATCAAGCTGAAGAATATGCTAAAAAAGCCTTGCAAAAGGCGGAAACAAGCGGATTTCCAGCAAGTAAAGCCGTGTCGTTGAGGCTTTTGTCTGATATTGCTTTTAGCAAAGGGAAATATAAAAAAAGTGAATATTTCGCTTTTCAAGCGCTTGAAGCCGATTCCTCTGATATCAATCTTAACAGCGATTTGATATTTAACATTGCATTGGCAAATATTGCTATAGGCGACCGGGATAAAGCAGTCGATTATTTTAAGAGATACACTCGTTTGATAGATACACGTGCCAATAAAGAGTTTCAAAGCACGCTGTCAGAAATGCAGGTCAAATACGAAATGGAAAAGCAAAATATTCGTATTGCTGCTTTGGAGAAAGAAAAGCGTCTTTCCGATTGGTTGGCAATCATGGGGGGAATATTGCTGATGGCCGCAATCATTATTATGTCGCTTAGGTATAGAATGATACAAAATCAAAAACGATTGGGAGAGCAACAGGCTTTTCAGCAAATGCAGGAACAGCAGCTGGCTGCAACGAAAGCGGTATTGGAAGGTGAAACTTCCGGACAAAGCCGCATGGCGCAAATTTTACACGATAGCTTGAGCGGTAGATTATCCGTAGCAAAAATGAGCTTGTCAAGGCTAAAGAAAAATCATCTTCCGGAATTTGAGATAGAAAGAGAATTTGAACAAACGATTGAAATACTTGATAGCTCTATCAGGGATTTGAATCGAACCGCTATTTATATTATGCCTCATTCGCTTGCGCAATATGGACTCAAAACATCGTTGACTGATTTTTGCAAGACGATACCTTGTGTACAATTCTTTTTCTTTGGCAAAGATTTGAGGTTTGATAGTATGTTGGAATTGACAATATACCGGACTGTTTATGAATTGGTTACTGCGGCATTGCAGCATGAAAGAACAACGCAAGTGAATATTCAATTAGTGTTGGAAGAACACCATGTTTCTTTGACTGTACAGGAAGATAGTAGAGATTTTGATGCTCCGGTATTTGAAGATAAGGTGATCATGCCGATACGAAATCGCATTAAAACGCTCAATGGTACGGTAAACATCTATTATCCGGAGGAAGCCGGCACGGAAATAAGCGTTGAATTTGGAACATAAATGGACGAAAATATATACTCTTACTTAAAGAAAAAGCGCCATGATACGTGTAATGATTGTAGACGACCACAAACTTTTAGTTGAAGGTTTGCGTAAATTGATCGACGAGTCCGGAACGGCTGTTGTTGCAAATATTGCATATGATGCATCTGAATGTCGTAACTTGTTGAGTTTTGGTTTGCCTGATGTATTAATGCTTGATATCAACTTACCCGATACCAATGGTGTGGAATTGTGTAAAGAGTTGAAGGAGCGATATCCGGATATCCGAATATTGGCATTAACCAGTTATAGTGAGTACTCAACTATCCGGCAAATGTTGGATAATGGGGCGTCGGGTTATGTGCTAAAAAATGCCATGTCCGAAGAAGTATTAGAGGGCATTTCGACCGTTGCTGCTGGGCAAATATTTCTCTGCCACGAAGTCGATTTGTTGATGAAAAAACAACCCGAAACGTCGGTGTGGCTGACCAATCGGGAAAAAGAACTGTTGAAATTGGTTGTGGAAGGATATACCAATCCCGAAATTGCTACCAAAATATTTCTTAGCCCAGAAACGATTAAAGGTTATCGTAAAAATTTGTTACTAAAACTCGGCGTCAAAAATACTGCCGCATTGGTGAAGCTGGCTTTGGAACAAAAGTTAGTTTAGATTAAAGCTCCTAAATTTAGTTTGTATTGATTCGATGCAAGAAGATGGTAAACCGTGTACCTTGTCCCAGCTCGCTTTCAATGTTAATTTTTCCGTTGTGGGCATCAACGACCTTTTGTACATAAGAGAGTCCCAATCCAAACCCTTTTACGTTGTGCACATCGCCGGTTGAAACCCGGTAAAATTGATCAAAAATCCTTTTCTGGTCGGTTTTGTTGATTCCGATTCCTTTATCCTCCACAACTACCTTTACACCAAACGGAACGTCTGACGTAGATACAGTAATGTCGGGACGGCCTTTACTATATTTGATGGCATTATCAATCAAATTAAACATTACATTAGTATAATGCACTTCGTCGATTTCGATCATGCTTTGCTTTGCGTCCAGATGGGTTTCAATTTCTCCGTTTTTGTTATGTATTTGGAGCAACATATTATTTACAACGGATTCTATCAATTGATTGATATCCAGATTTCTGAATTTTAAAATCAATTTTCCATGATCAAATATGGCCATTTGCAGGATTTTTTCTACTTGCTGGCTTAGCCTTTTGCTTTCATCAGCGATGACCGTTGAGATATACTCATTATTTTTCTTTTCGTTAGGGATGCTGTCGTCGGTCAACATCTGAGATGCCAATGAAATGGTAGAGATAGGAGTTTTTAATTCGTGGGTGATGTTGTTGACAAAGTCAAGGCGAATGCTCGTTATTTTTTTCTGCCTCAACATTTGATAAACAGCTACCGAAAAAGCAAAAATAACAATCAGGGTCAATACAATTGACGAAATGCTCATAAACCCGATTGTTTTGAATAAATAATTGCCTTGTTTGGGGAAATAAATATTCAAATAATAAGGTTGAGATTTGAACCAATCAAAAGGAAATAAGAGTTCCGAAAACAATTCATTTTCTTTTTGAGGATGAAAGCTTTTTGATTGGTATTGGATGCTGCAATTGTTTGTGAATACAGCATATTCATAAGGTTGGTCTATTTCTGATTTAATTAATTCAGAACGAACAATATAATCCAAAGAAGCCTGGTCGATCCTTTCTTCCAAACGGAAATCGGCACGTTGCAACCGCGCAAAGGTTGTTTCTAACAATACCTTACGAAAATCTGCCGGTTTAACCGGTTTTTGGGTAATAGATACAGAGTTACTGATGATGCTGGATGATGTTCCGGAAGAATTGATTTGCTGCACAAAACTCTGTTGTACAACGCTTTGTTGAATAATGCTGTGTGGCGTCCAATAATTTCGCACGGCATTGTCCCAAAACGTATATTTATCATTGTTGGATAATCTTGGATGATGATTGTCCCGTCGTTTTTTTCCGGCAATAATGGTATCAAGCAAAGCTTTTTGAACTCCTTCCTGCAAGTTGTCTGTATGTGGATAAGGCATATCCAACTCACGAATCGTCTGAAATACTTCATACGATTGAACGTCTTCGGTAATGCGGTTGATGGTGGTATGCACCAATTGTGCAAATTGCTGTTCTTTAATGCTATATGCATGATTAATCCAATAGGCTTGCACACAGATTAAACCCGCCAAAGCTAATCCGGCGACCGTAATCAATGCATAAAAAGTGGATTTTTTCATTCCAATCAGCTCATCTTTACGTTTTAAAATCTCTTAATTGACGATATAATTCTCCATCAAGAAACTTTTTCAAAGCAAAAATACAATATCTGGTAATAGAAAAAAGAGATTTAACAATCTTTAACGTAATGATGCTCAGGCAAGAAGTTATTTTGCTAATAAAACAGTATCTTTTAAAATACTGAAATTGGATGTTTGTTCCAAGTTACTCTTGTTAGCTGCGCGATCTGCTATGTAGAATTCAAGATATACAGTATCCATTCCGGCAACATTTTGTGGCATAGATATGACAGCCCTGGCTTTTCCTCTCAATACCTTATTGTAAGCCTCATCTTTATTCATCGCTTCGCCGTATGGAATTTCGTATTGTGTGAGATCATCATCTACAAAATGGTAACGTTCATAACTGCCATCCTGTAATTTCTGAAACCAATATGTGTAAAGACGGCTTCTGGAGCCTTCATTTCGTGCTCCTAAATCACCATTGCCGTCAATGAATGAAAAATATAATATGCACGTTTTTGATATTCCTAAATCGTCTAAGGTGTCTTTTATCTCAAGTTTTTGGAAATGAACTTCGGGAATGTCCGAATATGCTACACTTTTTTTACAACCGGCAAAAAGACATCCGGCAATAAACAATATTCCACCTATCCACCATAGTTTTTGGATGGAG
>JAVBPN010000058.1:0-12275 GCA_031549585.1 Bacteroidales bacterium | reverse complement strand
CTTTTTGAACAACTTCTCTGAGTTATTTTATAATTCTCTGATTTTAATATTCCTGAACCAACAATCGTATCCATGATCTTGTAAGCCAATATATCCTTCTTTTGCAGGCCCGTCAATAAAACCCGGCCAATCTTTAAATTTGCTTTTGGCAACCAAGGCTTTCCATTCGGGAGTCCACAATTCATATTCAACCACTTTAACTCCATTTTGGGTATGAGTGACTTTTCCGTCCTTTACACGGATAACAATGGTATTCCATTCGCCTGCAGGCTTAGCATTCGAAGGTAATGCAGGAAGCATGTCATATAATGAACCGGCAAGGTGGTTGGCTAATTTATTATCGGAAGCATACCAATTATCAAGTACCTGAATTTCAGGAGCTGCATAATAAATCGGTTGTCCAGGATATTCAACAACATAATAGAAAATTCCTGAGTTTCCTTGCTTTTCGATTTTCCAATCAATAGATAATTCAAAATTTTTGAATTTTTTCTTTCCGTACAGAATATCTCCGCCTTGTCCGCTACCGGCCTTTTCTCCTTTAACCACTTTCATGGCATCATCATTAATTACCCAGTTAGAAGCCATGTCGGGTGAATTGCATTTACGCCATCCATCCATATTTTTACCATCGAATAGAAGCATCCAGCCTTCTTTTTGCTCTTTCGAAGTCAAAGTATTGTTTTTTTGTGCAAATGCCATCGTGGCGCACATAGCCGTTAAAAGCGTCGAGAATACGATTATTTTTTTCATGGGTAGTAATTTTAATTGAATTAAATTTTCGTAAAGATAATGCGGGAATTAACAATGAACAATTAATAATTAAGAATAGTACAAAGCAAAAATATCAAAATCCAAATCTTTGAATTTTAAAATTTGAACCTTAAATTTATTTAAGCCACCTGTCCAACCATCCGAAAAATTCACGTTGCCAAAGCACCGAATTTTGTGGTTTCAATATCCAATGCCCTTCTTCGGGAAATACCAATAAGCGGCTCGGAACACCACGCAATTGCGCCGCATTAAATGCCTGTAATCCTTCAGAATATGGCACTCTAAAATCTTTCTCGCCGTGAATCACTAAGATGGGAGCATCCCATTGATCAACCGACAAGTGCGGTGAAAAGTCATAGCTTTTCGGACGGGGTTTTTGCCAGTACGGCCCACCTAAGTCGAAATTCGGAAACCAATATTCTTCGGTCGTACCATATTTACTCTCGAAATTGAACATCCCACTGTGGGCAATGAGCGCCTTAAACCGCTTGTTATGATGCCCGGCCAACCAATAAATTGAAAATCCGCCATAGCTTGCGCCTACTGCGCCTAAACGATTTTCATCAATGAATGGCTCTTTTTTCAACGCATCAATAACGCTCAGATAGTCGAGCATATTTTGCCCACCGTAATCGCCCGAGATTTGCCGGTTCCATTCCTGCCCGAAAGAAGGCAATCCACGCCGGTTGGGAGCTACAATGATATACCCATTGGACGCCATTAGCTGTAAATTCCATCGAAATGAGAAAAACTGGCTAACAGCGCTCTGTGGCCCGCCTTGACAATATAACAAAGCCGGGTAAGTTTTAGCCGGATCGAAATCCGGCGGATAAACCACCCAAACCAACATATTTTTGCCATCTGTAGTTTTTATCCAACGCTCTTCTACATTCCCCATTTTAACAGCATCGTAAATATTCCGGTTAGTGAAAGTCAATTGACGCTCAAGCCCTGTTTTAGGATCAATGACAAAAAGCTCGGAAGCCATACTCATGGACATTCTACTGCCTATCAACTCTGTCGTTGACTCTTTACCAGCAAGGGCAATTCCCGTATAATCGTGTTTTCCCTTAGTAACCGGTTTGATTTCCTTAGTAGATACATCCACCATATATATTTGATAGGTTGCCAAAGTTCCGGTGAGGAAATAAATATTTCGGTTATCCGGCGTCCACACAAAATTCGCAGCATTATTATCATAACGAATGGTAAGATCATCTATTTGTCCTGTAGAAAGATGATATATCATTAAACGTTCTTTGTCGGCTTCATATCCCGGAGTAACCATGCTTTGAAAAGCAATCATACTGCCATCGGGCGAAAAAACCGGATATTTGTCATATCCCAGCATTCCTTCCGTGATGTTTTTGGTCGTTCCGTTTTCAATATCATACAGGTAAATGTCAGAATTGGTGCTTAAAGCATATTCTTTACCCGTTAATTTTTTACAGGTATATGCAATATATTTCCCGTCGGGGCTCCATGTAATTTCTGCCCCGTCAAAGTAAGGTGACATGGGCGATTCATAAGGCTGTCCATCCATAATATCCTTTCCTTCGCGCAATACACCATTTTCAATATAGCTCATCCAGATATGGCTTACAGCATAATCTGTCCAAGTATCCCAATGGCGATACATCAGGTCTTCGGCAATAATCACATTGCTGCCAGGTAAATCAGGATATAATTCGTGAGGGCTTCCGCCTAAAGGAACATCTTTGAAATAAAACACAGCATTTCCTTTGGGAGCGTATTCAAATCCATTGATGCCATCTTGAATGTAGGAAACTTGTCTTTTTTCGCTTCCATTGGGATTCATGTCCCACATTTGCATATCGCCCGATTGGGCACACATGAAAGCTATCCGGTTACCCGACGGCACCCAGCACGGATTGATACAACTTGAAGGAATATCGGATGTAAGGCAAACCGGTTCTCCTCCGCTCACGGGAATCGACCATATCGTCGTACGCCCCTTATTCATACCCAGATTATAACGCGTAACCGTGTAAACTACGTTTTGTCCATCGGGAGAAATTTGGTACTCTCCTACCCTGCCAAATTTCCATAAAATTTCGGGTGTTAGTTTCTTCCCTGCGATTTCCTGCCCTGTCAATATCACAGGCTGTTCGGATACAATTTCCGGTTGACTTCCTGCAGGCACAGGTTTATGTGTACAACTACTCAATAGAATAGCTAACGCTAATCCGAACGACGGGATCAATCTCATATGTGATAGCTTAAAGTTTAAAATTCAAGATTATGGAAGGTTGATTATGAAAATCAACTTTCCTTTTTCAATTCTTTATTTTCAATTTCTTTTGTTCCAGACTGTTTACCTGCTATAATTTTGAACGTCAATTCTTCTTTTTTCTTATTGAATCCGATTTGAATGGTTTCCCCACCTTTGGGATTTTGCTTGATCATTACCTCTGCCATCGGATTTTCCAAATATTTCTGAATAGCACGTTTCAGAGGACGAGCGCCAAAGTTGGCGTCAAAGCCTTTATCACAAAGGAAATCTTTTGCTGTCGGAGCTATTTTGATGACATACCCCATAGATAATACCCTTTCAAAAAGGCTCTTTAATTCAATATCGATAATTTTATGAATATCGGCTTTAGTTAACGTGTTGAATACGACCACATCGTCAATACGATTCAAAAATTCGGGGGCAAATGCCTTTTTCAGTGCATTTTGCAATACGTTTTTAGCGTATTCATTGTTTTGAGAAGCACGAGACTCTGTTTGAAACCCGATTCCTTGTCCAAAATCTTTCAATTGACGGGTTCCGATATTCGATGTCATAATTACAATCGTATTTCTGAAATCAACGCGACGCCCCAAACTATCGGTTAACTGCCCTTCATCCAAAATTTGCAATAAAAGATGGAAAACATCAGGATGCGCCTTTTCGATTTCATCAAGCAATACCACAGAATATGGTTTGCGGCGTACTTTTTCAGTCAACTGTCCGCCCTCTTCATAGCCAACATAACCCGGAGGAGCTCCAACCAAACGCGATACCGTGAATTTCTCCATGTATTCGCTCATATCAATCCGTATCAAGTTGTCGAAACTGTCGAAAAGATATTTGGCCAAAACTTTCGCCAATTGTGTTTTTCCTACTCCGGTTGGCCCGAGGAAAATAAAGCTTCCGATGGGCTTGTTCGGATCTTTCAATCCGGCACGGTTACGTTGGATGGCTTTGACTACCTTGTCAATCGCTTCATCCTGCCCGATAACGCTACCACGCAATTCATTACCCATTTGCAACAAGCGCATTCCTTCGGCTTGAGCAATACGTTGCACGGGAACACCCGTCATCATGGCTACCACTTCGGCTACCTTGTCTGCATCAACCACAATCCTGTTTTTGGACAATTCCTTTTCCCATTTTTCTTTTTCACCTTCGAGTTTCTCCAACAGGTTTTTTTCCGTATCACGGAATCCGGCTGCTCTTTCAAAGTTTTGATTTTTTACAGCGGCAACCTTTTCTTTCTTTACATCCTCAATATTTTCCTCCAATTCAATGATTTGCGAGGGCACCATGATGTTGGATATATGAGCACGCGAACCGGCTTCGTCCATCGCATCAATAGCTTTATCCGGCAACCGACGATCGCTGATATAACGGTTTGTAAGTTTTACACATGCTTCAAGCGCATCGGGTGTATAGATTACATTATGATGGTCTTCATAACGATCTTTGATATTATTCAATATTTCAAGAGTTTCTTCTTCAGATGTAGGCTCTACCATTACTTTTTGAAACCTGCGTTCTAAAGCTCCATCTTTTTCAATATATTGACGATATTCGTCCAAAGTAGTCGCACCAATACATTGTATTTCGCCTCGCGCCAAAGCCGGTTTCAGCATATTGGCTGCATCGAGTGAACCACTTGCGCCACCAGCACCAACAATGGTATGTATTTCAGCGATAAAGAGAATGACATTGGTGGTTTGCGACAATTCGTTCAAAATCGCTTTCATGCGTTCTTCAAATTGTCCGCGATATTTTGTCCCTGCTACAATTGAAGCCAAGTCTAATGTAAGTACGCGTTTACCAAATAATACACGCGATACTTTCCGTTGGATAATACGCAATGCCAAGCCTTCTACAATGGCTGATTTTCCAACTCCGGGCTCTCCAATCAATACCGGATTATTCTTTTTCCTCCGGCTGAGTATTTGTACTAATCTTTCGATTTCTTTTTCACGTCCGACAATCGGATCTAAACGATTTTCCTCTGCAGCTTTGGTCAAATCAACGCCAAAGTTATCAAGAACAGGCGTGTCGGAAGATGATTTAGACGGAGAACGGCCACCTTGTCCTCCCCCACCGCCATAATTTTCGCGTTGTTCCTCTTCTTCCGGATTGTTATATTCAGATGTAAGTTCATTTGCATTTTCTAACCTTTTCCTTACAGCAAAATAATCGATATTCATACCGTTCAATAATTGAGTGATATACGCACCTTCGTCCTTCAACATAGCCAATAACAAATGTTCAATGGTAATTTCCGGGCTTTTAAATGATTTTGCTTCCAGATATACCATTTTCAACGTACGTTCGGCATCTTTTTTCAACGGCAAGTCTTCCGTTTCAGAAATTGTCTGGTAGATTTCAGGTTTAAGCCTTGCCTCTATCGATTTACGAATGTCGTACAAGTTGGCGCCCATTGATTGGAGTATTTCAATAGCTTCACTACGGCCATCCCTCAATATTCCGAGGAATAAATGTTCCATTCCAATATATGGCGTACCAAGGCGAATAGCCTCTTCTTTACTATAATTTAAAACGTTTCTGATATGATGGGAAAATTTCGAATCCATGTTTATTTTATTCATATGACAGCACAAAAGTAAAAAATTATTTAATTCGCGGGATGATAACATTTGCCAGAAAGTGGATGTTTCAGTTTATAAACACGTAGCCATATAATTTGTTAAATATATTAGCCAAAAATAAAGTCATTAATGGCTGAAAATGACAAATGAAGCCTTGAATATTGAGCTTCAAATCATATGCGACCTAATAAATATAAAAAGAAACAGGAATCTCTGGTTCGGACTTTGTTGGAAATTGATTTTGCAGAACCCGGCCAAATAGACGGACTCAAAGCGGTAGCCAATTTGGTTCGAGCTATTCGCCCTGCTGTAGCTATCAATAGTCAATTTGCTGAAGAACAAATCAAATATCTGATCCAATGCTTACGTACTGATGACGAGGCATTAGAAAAGACCAAGCGGTTATTTTCATCCCTTTTTATTAATTCTGATATTTCAGAAATCATGACCGAAAGCGGTTTGATGTCTGAAATGGGCTTTTTCTCCGAGTTACGAAAAAGGCTGAGTGCAAAGATATTACCTCCCCTTAAAAATAAAGGAAGCTTTATTTATGCAATTGACTCTATTTTTTATAAATCAAACGATTACCAATGGGTACGGGCTATTGAGAATGATTTGTGGATTGAACTTTTCGAATTAGTGGGTATTGAAATTAATATTTCCAATAGATCTATCCGCAAACAATTGTATTACTCGCTAAATATTCTTTCATACCGGGTTGCTGTGTTAGGTATGGAAAAAACCATTGTGGAGCGCGCCGGAAAAGGCTTAGGCGGAATTGGGTTACCATTTGTAGGACAAAACCGCATTCTGAACGATTTTCGGTCAAAGTTAGAGGATGATAGTCGAGAATGGCCGGAAGAGTTTAAGGAAAAGTATATTCAAGAGCTGAGCCAGTGCGACGATGTCCTGGCCTTACTGAATAGGAAACGGGTATTGACTGGGATCAGTGTACGGCAAACCAATGCAATGTTACAATTATCGCAATTATTGGAACGAATCCGCATTATCATTGATTTTTCCTACGAAAACCAACGAATTGACGTAATCCGTTTTGTACAGCTTTTTAAAGTGGTGGTGGAAAACGAGAATACCAAATCCAGCATCCGCAAATGTTTTGGCGAGAATATGCAGCTACTCGCCTATCAGGTTGCCGAACACGAACGCAATACGGGCGAACATTACATCACGGCAACCAAACCCGAATATGTAGATATGTTCAAGTCGGCAGCCGGAGGTGGTGTGATTGTCGGAGTCTTTGCCGTGTTTAAAATGCTGCTCCATCATCTATCTATGGCGCCCTTCTGGCAAGCCTTCAGTTATAGTATCAACTACGCCACCGGCTTCATTTTGATTCAAATAACCGGATGTACATTGGCTACCAAACAACCCGCCATGACTGCATCGACCATTGCCAGCTCATTGGATGGGAAAAAGTTTGGAATACCCAATTTAGCTAAGTTAGCGATTACTATTTCGCAAGTATGGCGTAGCCAAACGGCAGCTTTTGCCGGAAACCTGCTGGTTGCTTTTCCTATTGCGCTTGCCATAACTATTTTATGGAACCTTATTTTCGGACATCCTTTAGCTGAAGGAGAACATGCGCAGGCTTTACTCGATGAAATTAATCCTGCAAAGACAGCATCCTATGTATATGCTGCTATTGCAGGTATTTTCCTATTCCTATCCGGCTTAATTTCAGGATATATCGATAATTCGATACGCTACAAGAAAGTCCCGCAACGCATACAGGAACACCCTCTTCTCCGGTTGACATTTTCACAAGAAAGGCTGAAACGGATTGCCGCCTTTGTGGATAAAAACATGGGATTGATCATCGGAAATTTGATGTTCGGTATTTTTATGGGTTCTGCGCCTTTTTTTGGATATATTTTTGGATTGCCCATTGATATTCGTCACATTACTTTCTCAACAGCTAATTTGGCCGTTGGATTGTGGGGATTACATTTTCATATCCCATTGATGGAATGGTTTTGGGTATTATTGGGTATCGCATTGATCGGATTTATCAATTTCGGCGTTAGTTTCTCACTCGCTTTCTATGTAGCAGTGAAGTCACGTGGCATATACATCCGCCAATATGCCAAAATATTGCATTATCTAAAAGTGATCGCTATACGATATCCGCTGGATTTTATATGGCCGCCAAAAACTCCTCGTACAGTTGAAGACATCATGTAAAATGATTTAAAATTTAAGGTTTAAAATTTAAAAGAGCTATATTTAGAAAAAGGTTTTGACTATATTTATCTACTCTAAATGCCAAATATATGTGGAAAGTTTATGCAATACTATCTGCGGTTTTTGCAGCGTTGACAGCTATTTTAGCCAAAGTAGGCGTAAAAGGGATTAATGGAAACATCGCTACGGCCATCCGAACCATCATTGTATTGATTATGGCTTGGATGATTGTTTTTGCCAGCGGACAAATAAAAGAAATCAAGGAATTATCCAGAAATAATATCCTGTTCTTGATTCTTTCCGGAATTGCAACCGGATTATCGTGGATCTTTTATTTTAAAGCATTGGAAACAGGCGATATTTCCAAAGTAGCTCCCATTGACAAACTGAGCGTGGCATTGACCATCATTTTAGCATTCGTATTTTTACATGAACCTATGGAACCTAAAGTGATAATCGGAGGTGGATTAATTGTGGCCGGAACAATTATCATGATTTTATAAAACCTGTTTAAGGTCATGTTTTTTTACTTTCTTTGTACTTTAGAAACTGAAAAACCTCTTAACCATGAAAAACTTACACCTATTGCTCTTTTGCCTTAGTTTGGTTCTTGTATTGGATGCATCAGCTCAAGTATCTGTTGTAAATCCGCGAACCGATTACAGAACAAATCCTTTAGGGATTGGGAATCCGAATCCGCGTTTGAGTTGGGAAATAGTTTCCTCACAACGTAACTCGCTTCAAACTGCTTATCAAATCAGAGCCGCCTATTCAGAAAAAGATGTAAAGGCCGGAAAAAACTTAGCTTGGAATACAGAAAAAGTTATTTCCGACCAATCTATACAAGTGAAATATGCCGGAGAAGCATTACAATCAGGCAAAAGAATTTATTGGCAAGTAAAAGTTTGGGACAACAAAGGAAAATCATCCGCCTGGAGTGCTCCCGCATTTTTCGAGCCGGGCTTGCTCAAAACGTCTGATTGGAAAGCCTCGTTCATTCAGGCTGATATTCCGGAAGACATCAAACAATCTTCGCCCTCGCCCATGTTGCGGAAAGAGTTCAGTTTGAAGAAAAAAGTCAAAACTGCCCGTATTTATGCTACGGCCCACGGCCTTTATTCACTTAGCCTTAATGGGGCAAAAGTAAGTGATGATATTTTTACACCCGGTTGGACATCATACAACAAACGTTTGCAATACCAGGTTTATGATGTAACCACACAACTTCAATCCGGAGCGAACGCAATCGGTGTTATACTCGGAGATGGATGGTATCGTGGTTATTTGGTCTGGCAAGGAAACCGGAATGTATATGGGGAAAAACTCGCAGCTTTGGTACAATTGGAAATCGTTTATGAAGACGGCAGTATAGAAACCATTACCAGCGACAATTCGTGGAAATCGTCCACAGGGCCGATATTAGCCTCAGACATATATGACGGCGAAACGTATGATGCACGGCTCGTAAAAAAGAATTGGGACAAGCCGGGATTCGACGATTCCGGTTGGAATAAAGTCATTATCAAAAATGCAGATAAAAACGTGTTGGTTGCTTCGGAAAGTGTGCCTGTAAAAGCGGTTAAAACACTTAAACCCATTAAAAAATTCACAACTCCCGAAGGCGACTTGGTGTTTGACATGGGGCAAAACATGGTGGGTTGGATTAACTTCAAACTAAAGGGCAATAAAGGAGACCGGATTAAACTCAATTTTGCCGAAGTACTTGACAAAAACGGTAATTTCTACACCCGCAACCTCCGGGCAGCCAAATGTGAGGATGTGTATATATTCTCAGGCGAAGGTGTTGAAGAATACGAACCAAACTTCACCTTTCACGGTTTTCGCTATGTAAAAATAAGCGAATACAAGGGTAATATCAATATTGATGAACTAATCGGCAAAGTAATTTATTCTGACATGCCGACTACCGGAAGTTTTGCATGTTCCGACAGCCTTGTGAATCAATTACAACAAAATATTCTGTGGGGGCTTTGGGGTAATTTCCTCGATGTACCGACAGATTGTCCTCAACGTGATGAACGTTTAGGATGGACAGGTGATGCTCAAGCCTTTGCCCCAACAGCCTGTTTCAATGTGGATGCTGCAACTTTTTTCACCAAATGGTTGAAAGACGTGGCAGTTGATCAACGTGAAGATGGGAGCATACCACACGTAGTTCCCGATATGAAGATTGGCTACGGCGCTACCGGGTGGGCTGATGCGGCAACAATTGTTCCTTGGGATGTGTACAAGGCATATGGAGACTTGCAAGTGCTCGAAAATCAGTATAATTCGATGAAATCTTGGGTTGAATACATAAAAAGTAAAGCCGGAAATACATATTTATTCAAATTTGGTGACCATTTCGGCGATTGGTTGGCTTTCGCCACCACACGTAGCGACTATCCCGGTGCTACAACCGACAAGGATTTGCTTGCGACAGCTTTTTTTGCTAATTCTGCAAAAATATTGGAAAAAACCGCCATTGTTCTTGGCAAAAATCAAGAAGCTACCGATTATGCAAGGCTATACGACAACATTTGCAAAGCTTTCCAAAGCGAATACATAACTCCGAACGGGCGCTTGTCATCCAATACGCAAACCGCTTATGTCGTGGCTTTGGCTTTTGGTGTAATTCCCGAAAATTTGAGAGTAGTTGCAGCCAAGCGTTTGGCCGATGACGTCAGGTCGTTTGGACACATTACTACCGGTTTCTTGGGAACGCCAATGATTTGTGATGTGCTTACCGACTATGGTTATACCGATTTAGCCTACATGCTGCTGATGCGAAAAGATTATCCATCATGGCTTTATCCTGTTACCAAAGGCGCTACAACCATATGGGAACGTTGGGACGGAATCAAACCCGACGGCTCGTTTCAAGATGAAGGCATGAACTCATATAATCATTACGCTTATGGAGCTGTGGGCAATTGGTTATATACCCGTGTTGCTGGAATCAAAAATACTCCGGAAAGCGCCGGCTATAAGAAAATCCTTATTGATCCCTATCCTTCAAAAGGATTGAGTAATGCCCAAGCTTCATTAAAATCGGTTCGTGGAGAAATCATGTCAGGATGGCAAACTGAAAATGGAACAATGACATTGAAAGTAAAAATACCTGCAAATGCAATAGCAGAAATACATATCCCCGCAAAAAATGCAGAAACCGTCACTGAAAACGGAAAACCTTTGAATCAAGTTAAAGATATCGAAGTAAAAGGAGTGAGCAATGGGAAACTCATAGTAAATGTAGGTTCCGGAGAATACAGTTTTGCGTCAAAAGTAGAATAGCAAATCAAATTCGCACTATAATGTAACTCTTTATTACCACTAAGAACACAAAATAAAAACATCTAAGGCCATGAAGAGATATTGTTTTCCTTTAATCCTGTTGACCGCGATTTTTGCGGAACTGATTACTTCCTGCGATAAGGATGAAACGGCTGTTGGTATGACAGTTTCGGGAATCCTCGAATTCAGCGAACAGTATAATGACAAAATCACAAAGGTTCAAGTTGATGCCTATGAAGGCTCCAAACAAATCACACTTGCAAGAGGGCCATATTCCAATGGCACTTTTTCGCTTGAACTTCCTGCAAAGGTTGATGATAAATATCTTAACCAGCCTTTCTCCAAAGAGGATATGGGGCCATACTTTGAGATATCCAACAAGAATGTCAAAATAGGAGTTTTCGACTTTACGGCAACGGACTTTGACGAAACAATAGCAAACAGTATTGATGAAAAAAACAGAGAAGGCAACGGCACGTGGGGATATGCGTATAAAACTTTTCCGTTGGTTTATAAAAAATTGGACGACATATCAACTACCGAAGGTTCATTTTACTACGCTGACAGAAGTTGCTCAATCACCGGTACTATGACAACATATGACGATTTGATAACATTTACAATTGAGAAGACGCTCACTTATTCCATGCATCTCAATAGAGGATGGAATATTGTATACCATACAACAACTCAATACATGGAAACACCTGATAAGCAGATATTCATAAATGAATTGTCCACCAAACCAGTCAGCGGCATGAAATGGTATGTCAGAGGAGGCTTTTAATAAACGCCGAATGCATAATGACTGTAGTTAATAATCGTGTTGTTAGATTTATTTCTGATTTCTCTTCATTCTTTTTTGCCGCCCAAAAAAGAATCAAAAAAGGCTTGACAAAATAAACGCGCTCCGCCTGACGGCTTCGCTTGAACGGAAAATCGTCAATAAGGTATGCTTCGCATAAATAAATCGGGCTACGCCCGAAATTTCCCGGTAAATGCACTCTTAAGTAAACCGGTAGTGCATTTAGAAAATGAATTTCATTTACTTTTTTGGCTAAAGCCCTTATAATGAATCAAATTTGTAACCGTCAGCTAAAGCTGGACGGCAATAAAAATCATCGAATCCATTGCCGTTGGATTCATCCAACGGA
>JAVBPN010000166.1:0-4613 GCA_031549585.1 Bacteroidales bacterium | reverse complement strand
AAACATTGTCGGGGCTATTTTCGTCCATAGGGGGATTGGCCAGTGAACGAACCACAATCATTGCATACGATGAGTAACCGATGATAATTACTGTAACGGCTAATACGATTGTGTTTATCAAGGGTTTTTTATGCTTATATGTATAAAATAACCCAAAAGCCAATAAGAACGAGAGTAAGAAAATATAAACAAGGACGCCCATATTGTATGAAAATCCTAATTCATTTACAAAAAGTAACTCAAAATAGCTGGCAATTTTTACAATCCACGGGATGATCCCATAAAGTATTCCGGCTAAAATCACAACGGAACAAAGTATAGAAAGGATAACGCCTTTGACCGTAACATCGTATTTCCGGAAATAATAGATCAACACCATCGCCGGAATAGCCAACAAATTGAGCAGGTGAACCCCAATGGATAAACCCATTAAGTATGCGATTAATATAATCCAACGGTTTGCTCCGGGTTGGTCAGCTACTTCTTCCCATCGAAGCATTGCCCAAAATACAATTGCTGTGAAGAAAGATGACAATCCATATACTTCGCCTTCGACCGCCGAGAACCAAAATGTGTCGGAAAATGCATACGCTAATGATCCGATCACTCCGCTTGCCAGAATAGCAATGGTAGAAGATTGGGTAAAAACATTATTTTTGATTGATATTCGGCGGGTAATGTGTGTGATGCTCCAGAATAAAAATAAAATAGTGAAAGCGCTTGCTAATGCTGAAAAGCCGTTGATCATAAGCGCCACTTTATCGGAACCTGGAGCGACAATAGCAAAAATGCGTGCTAAGAGAAGAAACATTGGCGCTCCGGGCGGATGTCCTACCTCCAATTTATCAGCTGCCGTGATGAATTCGCCACAGTCCCAGAAACTAACGGTTGGTTCGACCGTTAGTAAATAAGTGACTAAAGCGATGGCGAAACAACACCAACCGGCAATACGGTTATAAATACGGAATTTTTGCATGAATGTTGAATTTGTAGCAAAAATAACGGAAATTTTGTTTTAAAATCTGGGAAATATCAGATCATTTTATTTGTCTTTTTCGCTCAATTCCAGCCAACGATCTGTTTTTTTATCGATTTCTGAAATAATTTTCCCTATTCGCGTGGAGGTTTCTAATATCTGCTCATGATTTGCATTGCCTGAATTGAGTAATTGCTCTAATTCTGCTTTTTCTGTTTCCAGAGAAGACAAAACTAATTCCAATTCTTCCAGTTCTTTTTTCTCTTTATAGCTCAGTTTATTGGTCTTTTCCTTGTCGGGTTTTTGCTCAGGCTTTGGTTTTGATTCTATTTGAATAGTGGTTTCGGCATTTTGCGCTTGTTGCATTTGCCGATATTCGGAATAATTGCCCGGGAAGTTGTCAATCTTTCCATCTCCTTCAAAAACGAAAATGTGATCAACCAATTTATCCATGAAATAACGGTCGTGCGATACAATCATTAAACAGCCTTTAAAAGCCTTGAGATAATCTTCCAATATATTTAGCGTTACGATATCCAAATCATTGGTAGGTTCGTCTAAAATCAAAAAATTGGGCATTCGGATCAATAGGGAGGCTAAATATAAACGCCGTTTTTCACCTCCGCTCAATTTTTCTACCATCACATATTGCATTTCCGGTGGAAATAAAAAATCTGTGAGGAATTGAGATGCAGATATTTGTCTGCCGTTTTCTATAGAAACTGTTTCCGCAATATCTTTAATGATTTCAATGACCCGTTGACCGGGTTTGAAATCAATACCTGATTGGCGGTAATAAGCAAAAACAATAGTTTCTCCGGTTTCTATTGTGCCCGAATCCATAGGTTCAACACCGGTTATCAAATTCAGAAAAGTGGTTTTCCCTGTACCATTTTTTCCAATGATGCCTATTTTTTCATTGCGTGAAAAAGAATACGAAAAATTATCAAGAATGACGGTGTTCCCGAATTGTTTGCTGACATGGTGCAGGTTGATAATTTTACTACCCAGACGAGATGTCTGGACGTTTAATTCCAGGTTTTTTTCATTGGCATGCCGGTGCGCTTTTTCTTTCAAGTCTTGAAACGCATTGACGCGGTATTTGGCTTTAGTCCCTCGCGCTTGAGGCATCCGGCGTATCCATTCCAACTCGGTTCGATAAAGGTTTTTCGCTCTTTCTGTTTCCGTTTGCTGTAAAGCCAACCGTTCCGCCCGTTTTTCTAAAAAATAACTGTAATTGCCTTTATACCGGTATATACCGTCGTTAGTTAATTCAAATATTTCATTGCAAACACGATCTAAAAAATACCGGTCATGTGTTACCATCAAAAAAGCGCTGCTTGTCCTTTGCAGATAGTCCTCCAGCCATTCGATCATATCTAAATCCAGATGATTGGTAGGTTCGTCCATCAAAAGGAAGTCGGGTTCGTTGATGAGCAGGTTGGCCAATGCTAATCTTTTTTTCTGACCGCCGGATAATTGTTCAATAGGTTGATCCAGATAGGTGATCTTCAATCTTCCAAGTATTTGCTTGATACGGGTTTCATAATCCCATGCGTTCACCTGATCCATTTTTTCCAAACAACGTTCCAGTAATTTTTGATCACCAGAATGAAGCGCTTGTTCATAATCGGAAATAATTTTTACTATTTCTTGCGATGACTCGAAAACCGCTTCAAATGCAGTAATTCCTGTCTTGAATGATGGGTCTTGCTCCAAGTATCCAACGCGAATGTCCGGTAAATATTTGATGGTTCCTTCATTGGGTGTGTCTTTCCCTGCGAAAATATTCAACAATGTGGTTTTTCCTGCGCCGTTGCGAGCGATCAATGCTGCATGTGAATCAGCATTGACGTATAGGCTGATATCGTGAAATAGTTCGATATCACCATATGATTTGGACAAATGGTCTACTTGCAAATAATTCATGCATCTCTAATTATTAGGCAAAGATATGACCATTTATTGTTTATATGAATTGAGCAGTGAATATGGGGTTACTTAAAAAGAAAAACACCCAATAAGCTTTACACTTACCGGGTGTTTACAAAGACACATTTTCCTATTATTTCTTAATTCCTTTGACAGTTTTTGTCTTTCCGTCTTTTTCCAACCGGAAGAAGTACATGCCAGAGGGTATTCCATTGAGATGAATATTTTCGCTTGCAGTGGTAATTTTTTGGGTATAAACTACTTTTCCTGTCGCATTGAGCACACGAAGTGTGCATCCTTCGGCTCCGGTAAGATGAAGTTCATCAGCAAACGGGTTGGGATAGAGGGCCAGATCAATTTGTAGTACATCATTATAGCCCGATACGGTAGTCCATTGTGCATAAAATGTTGCATCAGAAGGTATCTTGTATGATGTTGTGCTGACATATTTAGTACCACTGCCATCTTGTGCGGTATTCCATTCAACAAAGGTATATCCGCTACGAGTCGGTGTAGGTAATTGACCAACAACTTTTTCAAAAGTTGCCTCTTTACTTTCTGTACTGACCGTACCACCATTGGCATCGAAAGTGATCGTATAGGTGGCTGCCGTCCATTTGGCATACAGTGTCATTCCGGAAGTAATAGGCGTGCTAAAATTCCACAAAGCCGTGAGATAAATATCGATATACCACCCGTTGAATGCATAACCATCTCTAACCGGGTTTGTAGGCTCATTCAGAAGCGTATTGTGCGCTATCATTTCTGTCACATTCGGTGTCCCGTTTTGTGCGGCAAAAGTTACCGAATAGGTGACGGGTAACCATTTTGCATAAAGGGTCATATCCCCAATAACAAGATCCGCATTGATGCTCCATTGGTTTGTAAGCGCTACTTCTCTGTACCATCCGCCAAATTGATATGTTTCGCGAGTCGGAATGCCAGGATCTGTCACTTTGGTGCCATGAGCTATCGATTGAGATGTAATACTGATAGATTCTCCAGCAAATGATACCGTGTAGATATTCGCCCTCCATTTTGCATGAAGTGCTACATTGCCTGTAACTATATCATTTTCAAAATTCCATTCGGTTACAAAAGTTGCTTCTCTAAACCACCCTTCAAAAACATGTCCGGTACGTATAATGGTTGGTTCTATGGCTTTGCCACTTGGTACGACAACTTGTGTTGCCACACTACTTCCGCCGTTCGAGTTAAAAGTAACGGCATACCCCCATTTGGCATAGAGCGTCATGCTGGCAGTTACCGGATCGCTGAAATTCCATTCATTTTCAAATGTTAATTCCAGGAACCATCCGCCAAATGTATATCCAGCACGCGATGGGTTTGTAGGTTTGGTAACAGTGCCTCCATCTTTAACGATCACCGGATTTACAGTACTTCCAGATTGGGTATCGAAAGTTACCGTACAATTCCATTTTGCGTAGAGTATTCTGTTGCTCGTGACTGCATCATTAGTAAAATTCCACGGATTGACGCACGTTGCTTCTATATACCAACAGCCAAATTCATATCCAGTACGTGTCTGATAGGTCGGTTTGATTACCTTGTCTCCTGATTTAACAACTGCTGGATCTACAATACTACCCGATTGCGAATTAAATGTAACAAGATATCCCCACCTTGCATAAAGTGTAGTATTCTCATTTACCACATCATTATTAAAATTCCATTCATTGACACA
>JAVBPN010000269.1:0-3589 GCA_031549585.1 Bacteroidales bacterium | reverse complement strand
AATCGAATCGTGGGGGCCGTTTGCCGAAGGACGGAATGATTTCTTTACAAATGAAACATTGAAAGCCATCGGCGTTAAATATGGCAAATCGGTTGCGCAAACCGCCTTGCGATTCCTGATTCAGCGCGATGTGGTGGTTATTCCCAAATCGATCCGTAAAGAACGTATGATAGAAAATTACAATGTATTCGACTTTACTTTGACACAAGAAGATATGAAAGATATCAGTAAGTTGGACACAGGTAAAAGCCTTTTCATCGATCATCGCGACCCGCAGACCATAAAAATGCTCGGATCGCTCAAGCTTGCAGACTAAAAATGATGAGTAGAAAAGACATATTTGAGCGCGACCTTTCGGGCGAAGTCATTCTGTTGACTGACTCCAATTATCAAAAAAACAGCATGTGAATTGGATATACTGGGTAAGATGTATACTCGATGGGTATTGTATTCCGATCGTTCTGATGACAAGAACATAACACCACAATCGTCATGAACAATAATGTGACAATTAATTTTTGATGTGCCGATACTTCTATTATATTTGCAATTGAAAATGGCAAATGTGACAGAAAAAATATGGCTCTTTTGGAGTGTTTGACGCAAGATCAGCCTTTATTAGATACGGAAGAATATGGCTATGAGTCAATCGCTGTTAATGCTTGCGTGGCTTATTATCCTGTAACCGGTATTCTTCGCATGCAGGAATTTGCATCTGAATATATGGATTATATCTCAGCTAATAGCCATACAGGTATTCTTTTTGAGGGGATACCTGTGATTTCAAAAAATATACTAAACAACAATAATCATTCGATACTATGAATGGAGGATTTTTCTATTCCGTCATTACTGGGTTTTGTCAGTTTGTTAATTGGCATTTGAATGGTACTGGTTCAATATTATTTTAGCAGATAGTGGTTCAAAACACATAGTCATGTCCCAATTGAAGGCTTGTAGAAAAAATCAACATAGATAAAATTCAATTCAAAAAACCTTAATATACAACAAAATGAGACAGGTATTTATAATTTTAGTAGCGTTATTAATGGCGGGTTATATGTTAACCAAATTAACTTCTTGTCAAGTCGCCGAACTTAATTCGACCAGTGAAACGCCTTGGATCACCCTCGGCGAAATCCGTACTGCCTCTGATCGTGTCCTTGTGGCTTTCTTTAATAATGATTCGATGAATATCAACGCCATCGACATTAGCAATCTAGCTGAGTGGAAGATTAACGGCAAGCCCGCAAAGACTGTCAACCTGTACGTCATGCAGACCGACGGGATTCATTATCACGTCTATCTTGAAACAGATAAACTAGTTAAGGGGAAGAAATATAAGGTAGAGACTCCCTACGGAAGCAAGAGTGTCAAGTTTAAAGAGGAGGATGTGTTCTGCGAATCAATAAAGACCAATCAAGCCGGATACAGCGCTTTGGCCACAACCAGATATGCCAATTTCGCCATTTGGTTGGGAACCGGTGGAAGCCGGAAAATCGAAGGAACCCTTCCTGATTACAAGGTTATCAATGCCAAGGGAAAAGCCGTGGTGTCAGGAAAGATGAAAGAAATAGGAGATGATGTCTCGGCAGGCGGCTTCGTATACAGAATCGATTTATCTGATGTTCCCGAAGGTGGACCATACAAGATCACTGTTGACGGCTATGGCAGTTCATATCCGTTCGGTATTGGTGGAGAATTCTCCAGCAGGTTGGCACATACCATTTTCAGGGCTCAGTACTTACAACGCTGTGGATGCCCGGTTAATGAGCCGGATCTTAGGAAAAACCCATGTCACACACTCATCTACAATGTGGAAGGTCCTATTGGAGAAGCTAATATCGATGTGGTGGGCAATGAACCGACATTCCATTGCTACGGAGGGTATCATGATGCTGGAGATTCAGACAGACGTGCTTATCACATGGCCAATCCCATGCTAAACCTGATGATCTACGAAACGTTTCCGGAATATTTCACGGACGGACAGTATCGTATCCCCGGCGATTTTGACGAACATTATTACATCATTAACTATGAAAACAATATTCCTGATATCATCGACGAAGCGATTTGGGGAACGTTGGCTTGGGAATACCTGCAAAAAGAGGATGGTACCGTTTATTTCGGCACAGAAACCCGTGGGTATGCAACTCCTTTCGACGCACCCTATGATCAGGATATTAAAAAGTACGGGACTGTCAGAGTAGACGACCGGGCGACCAGTTCAGCCGCCGGACTGTTCATGCACCTCGCAAGGGTAATTAAACCGTACGACCCGCAGAAATCAGCCGCTCTCGTCGAAAGAAGCGAAAGAGCCTTCAAAGCCATCGGTACACGGATAGCCGCTCCCGAAAAACTTTACTATCATATCCAGCGCTACCTGTTGACCCAGGATGAAGCCGATCATGCGGAAGTCAGAAAGTTATACACAATAACGGATTCGCTGAAGTATAATCTTTATAATGTACCAGGCTATTCACTGAACGACAAAAGGTTCGATAATCCGGCTCATATCATGTCGTACATCGTAGAAAAGAATGTTCATACTGATCCTGCAATCGTTGATTATTTCAAAGCAGCCATAAAGGCCGCTGCCGATGCCAATATTGCCGAACTTAAAGCGCACGCCTTTCCTATAGGTAACAATCCGGCCACCGGAGGTTGGGGGCACAATGTACGCCAACCACAGTACGCAGCGATACCGATTCTGTACTGGAAACTGTCGAAAGATCAAGCTTATTTCGATGCCGCTTCTGAGCTTATGGACTATAAGTTGGGACTAAATCCTCTGGGGATCAGCTACGTGACTGGATTGGGTTTCAATCAGGTGCTTAACATTCACGACAGGGAAAGCACCTATACCAAGAAGCTTGGATGGGGATCCAAACCCGGCATTACCGTATTTGGGCCAGGATTGGCACCCAGAGAAAGTGTGAACGCAGCAAATAAAAGAACCAACGACGGGGTGATTCCGGGATATCGAGAATTACCGAAAGAACGACTCTATACCGATATCATGGCGATTATTAATTTCAATGAGTTTACAATCTTTGAAACGATGCATTACGACGCACTTTACACCATTCTGGCAGGTGGTGGCAAATGGAGTGGTGTAAATCCGTATGAAAGTAAAAATTGAAAATAACGTGCACTAAGGCTGAGACAATAAAAAAGCCTGTAAATTTCTCTAATTTACAGGCTTACTTATTTTACTTTGCTCCCCAGCTAGGACTTGAACCTAGGACCCCCTGATTAACAGTCAGGTGCTCTGACCAACTGAGCTACTGAGGAAGATGTATTGCGCTTTCTTTCAAAAGCGGTGCAAAGGTAATGGCTTATTCCGAATTTGCAAATAAAAAAACACAAAAATTTTACGACACTTTTATCCTACGGAGTTAATCCTGATCATGCATGTAACATAGCCACAATCATATAATGCAACTCGCTTTTTATGAAATATTTATGTTAGTCAAAAATAAACCGGTTATAAAAGGGATCATCTGCAAGTTCCTCTTTTTGCTTTACAATAATACCGAGACTTGTCAATGTTTGTTCTAAAAACGGACTGATGGTAGATACATAT
>JAVBPN010000258.1:0-30442 GCA_031549585.1 Bacteroidales bacterium | reverse complement strand
CAATACCCCAATAATCCCATCTCTATTTCCATCTTTATCATAAAAGACACTGCGATAGGTGACGTGTTCCGCCATTTCAGCGCCTACTTTATAGGTCGATTCAGACCGGTAGATACCTCCCTGGGCTAATAATTGTGTCTCTATGGCATTTACTTGATCAATATATTGCGGATTGGTTTCTGTGATATCTTTTCCAATAACTTGTTCTCTGGTGTATCCAAATAATTTTAGAAAAGCATCATTACATTCGATATAACATCCGTTTCTATCCTTCACAAAAAGCGGTGTAGGAATGGTTTTCATGATGCCTTGCAGCATAGCATTTTTCTCAGTCAATCTGTGTCCGTTTGCCACAATCAACTCTTTCGCCCGCACTTCTTCGGTAATATCCCGGCTGATAGCGCCTATCATCATGCTATCGGATACGTTGACAGGAAAATATAGTACGTGCGAAACCCGGCGTTCGCCGGTTTTAACATTGAAGACATGCCGGTTAATCGTTTTTTGCTCCATATTGTAAATGGTCGATTTCAAATCGGCTTGTTGTTTGACGATCTCTTCTCTGCTTTGTTCGGGTGGCAGGATAGTAGCTAATACATCCCAAGCAGGTTTATTGACGGCTTCTTCTTTCGTAACACCTGTGGTTCGCTCCATTCCCTTGCTCCACTCTTTGATCATGCCATTTTGATCAATAAATATGATTCCATCTACCGAGTAATCGAAAATACCACGCATTGTATTTTTACTTTCTTGTGCGGTATTCAACATATCATATGTAGATGTCAGATCTTTAACCATCAACATATATTTCATTTGCTGATCCTTTTTGATCAGGATGGGCGATACGTTATAGGCAATCCGGTATTGGTCACCATAATTATTTCGCATAAATATGGTTTCGGAATCAGCAGTCGTTTTTATTGGGTCAAACAGTGTTTTGAAATCTGATGCAGAACTAAATTGTAATATTTCGGTTAGCCGCTTGTTTTTGGCTTTGAGGTTGATGATCCCAATCAATTGTTCGGCTGCGGCATTGATTTGTTCGATATATCCGTCAGAATTTGTCAGAATCACAGATTCTCCAATGTTTTTCAAAGTCGCGAATAGGCTGCTTTCTGCATCGAATAGAGCTTCTTCGTATTTCTTTTTGGTGTTGACGTTTTTGATCTTTGCCAAGATTTTGACGACTTCTCCGGATTCAATCATGGGTATCATTGCTGCCGAAACCCATACCACAATTCCAGCCTGGGTTTTTATTCTGAAATTTGCCTCCAGCCCTTTTTTCTGATTTATTTTTTTGTTGATGGATTGTTGTAGATTTTCAAGGTCTTCGGGATAAACTATATCCCAAAAGGAACGCTTTCCTGAAATGAAATCTTCAGGACTATATCCGTATGCAGCAATATATTCTGATATATAAACAATAGTTCCTGTACCATCATGATTAATTTGAGCAATAATTTCTTTACTGAGATTCAATGCGCCCTTTAGATAATCTAACAATGATGTGTCACTTGTCGATTGGGACAATGCTATTTGTAATCGTTTATTTTCTTCTTCCAGGTGTTTGATTCTGTCCTGCAACTGATTCGTCATATATGAAAAGGAAAAATAATGAACTCCGGTTATAAAGATAATAGAAAATGTATTTGCTAAAAAAATTTTATTGCTGAAATAGAAGAGTAACCGATGTTAATGGCAATTTCTAATACAAAATGCAGTAATGTCTAGTCCATTTTTGCAGTTTTCAAATTTGGTTAAGATTGAATCCTTTTGTAATTGGCTACTAAAATGAAGGCAAGCATACCTAACAAGCTTTCAAAACCTGTTGGGCATATTTTCTAAAATTAATTTGGATACGAGTATTTCTGATTTGTGTCATTTATTTGTGACCTCCCAATGAATTTGTAAAATCTCGGCGGGCTCGTCATTAGGAGTTCCGAATTGCTGAACTAAAATATATAAATCGGGATATTTTTCTTGGGTAAAGGCAACTATCCGTTCAACAGTATTAACAATGCGACCATCTCTTACATAAGGGTTTAACCTGAGGTTGGCTGTTAAAATGTGAGTTACGCCTTTTTCTTTCAAGGGCATCAATAACGAATCGGCATCATAGACGAAGGCTATATCTCCAGTCGATTTTATCAACGATTTCAGAGCTTCTGTAGATTCAATAATCTGTAAATCAGGCCATTTTTTGACTTTTTGCTTGATATCGCCTTCATTTTTAATCAACAAATAATAAGTTAGGTTGATGAGCATTCTGGTTTCATATTGTTCAAGCACAAGAGCGTATAATTCTTCGGTCATGCCCTCGGTTGTAATTGCGAAGTATTGATCTTCATTTTCAGACCATTTATCAATCAAATATTTAATGTCACTGCTCTTGATTCGATATATCCCATAGAATTCTTTTCCTTTACCATAAATAGTTGATATAGGCGCTCTTCTACAAGCTACCAAATCCTCTTCAGGTAAATTTTTTGCAGCCCATGCACTAGCTTGTGCATAATTTTTCCAATCGGGTGTTAATCCGCTATATTCATTTTTTAACTTTTGTGCGGCTTCAATAGCCTTAACAGTATCCGAAAGAGAAGTGAAAAATAAAATAATTACTGGGACGATGATTAAAGATTGAATGAACCGGGAGCGTTCTTTTTTAAGCAAATAATAGAACGCAGTAAATGATATCATGATTATATAAGGAAAAGCCGGAATAATAAGGCGTTGTTGATTCCATATTGTTTGAAGGATAACAAAAGTAACAATTAGACTCAATCCGGTGAGCATCCCAGTGAAAAATAAGTATCTATTTTGTTTAAAAGTCATCCATATCCCGGTTATTCCAAGTCCATAAATCAAAATGGTAAGCATGGTTTTTGGTGAAGCATGTACTCCTCCCGGGAGAATACTTTCGTGGAGCCCCAACATGGAGACAAAAAAGTTTGAAATGTATACATTGGAATTAATAAGAAATCGTTGGATAAATCCTGCCAAATCTTCGCGGCCATATTCGGGTTTGTAGAAGTCTTTGTTTAATAAAGAACTTCCTTGTCCGGTGGCCTGTAATGAAGCGTCGCCCCATAGCAAGTATTTAATTAACTGATAGGTTCCGAAACACAGGAGAAAACAACCTAAAGTGTAGCCAATATTTTTCCATTGCCGGTAAATAAGAAAATATCCCAATAGTGTCAAAAGCGCAACATAACCAATACTTCTTGTTAAAATAATACCAATCAATGTGATTGCTAGTAGTAGATGGCGTTTTATTTCTTCTGAAAAAGCCAATGATTGCCCTTCCCGGTTGATGAAAAAACGGAAAAATACAAATAGAAGCAATGCCAACATGAACATGTAAAAGGCTTCGCTATACGTTTGACTTGCATAGTAAAGCACATGAGAGTTGACAGATGTGAGCAATAGGGTTACAAACAGCAAAAAAGGAGGAATACGCTTGCGAAAAGCCAAGAAGGTAAAAAGCATAAACCCCAATATGGATACAAGCGAAAATGCTTTAAATGCCGCAAGCGACATGCCAAAAATTGCATCAACCAAACTCAACATGATGGGATATAGAGGGCCTTGATATCCCGGAAATTTAAATGATTTCAGAAATTCATGAGCGCTGACCACATATGCCGAGTCATCGCCTCCTGGGCTGACACGCGGATCGTAAAGAAGTATCCCGACCAAAAGTGTAACTCCAAATAGTATCCAGAAAATGACCCAATCATTTTTTCCGAGTATATCATCCATCGCTTCCAAAAAAGAACGATTTGGCTGATTCCTTTTTTTGTTTTTCATTTGTTGGATATTTTATTGGATACAAAAATAAACGATAAAATCTTATGAACAAAGCCGATGTGCTTCATTTTTATCGTCATTCCGCACAAAAAAGGGAGAAATGGAATCGCCGGAATAGGTTTTACCATCGCTCGTTAGAAAGGTATGTATCATTCGTTATTCCCACAGGGAAGCGGGTGTTGGAATTAGGCTGTGGCTCAGGTAACCTGTTGAACAGCGTTCAACCCGGTTATGGCGTTGGTATCGATTTCGCTCCCGAAGTAATTGATATTGCCGTAAAAAAATATCCTCATCTGCATTTTTTTGTTGATGATGCAGAAGATTTGCAATTGACAGAAAAGTTTGATTATATTATTTTAAGTGATTTGTTGGGCTGCTTATGGGATGCACAAAAGGCTATGCACAACATCCGTAGATTATGCCATTCACAGACACGGATTATTATTACCCAGTATAATTTTGTGTGGGAACCAATGATTAAGTTTTTGGAAATGATTGGATTGAAACAGAAACAACCCAATCAAAATTGGTTTTCAGAAAGGGATGTATCGGGTTTATTGGATTTAGAGAATTTTCAGAAAATCAAAATAGACAGGAAAATTCTTTTTCCGATGTATATTCCTGTAGTTCATTTTATTTTTAATAAGATATTAGCCAATTTACCTGTAATCAACCATTTGGATTTGGTGAGCATTATAACGGCAAGGCCACTGTTGAATGACGATGTACAGGCGTCAGTATCGGTTATTGTTCCTGCTCGTAATGAGTACGGGAATATCGAAAACGCAATCAAACGAACCCCTGTTTTTGGAACGCATCAAGAATTTGTGTTCATTGAAGGAAATTCTGCCGATCATACATATGAAGAAATGTTGCGGGTGCAAGCAGCTTATCCCGAAAAAGATATCAAAGTAATGAAACAAAGCGGAAAGGGCAAGGGCAATGCTGTTCGTGAAGCATTTGAAGTTGCTTCGGGAGAAATCTTGATGATTCTTGATGCTGATCTGACCATGCCGCCCGAAGAGCTTCCCAAATTTTATGATGCATTGCGATATAACAAAGGAGAATTCATCAATGGCTGTCGTTTGGTATATCCAATGGATAAAAATGCCATGCGATTTCTCAACTTGTTGGGGAATGTCTTTTTTGGCCGGTTTTTTTCATTTCTGCTTGGCCAACCATTGAAAGATACCTTGTGTGGGACAAAAGTGCTGTATAAAAAGGATTATGACGTGATCAAAGCAAACAGAAGTTATTTTGGCGATTTCGATCCGTTTGGCGATTTTGATCTGTTATTTGGAGCCGCAAAATTAAATCTGAAAATTACGGAAGTAATCATTCGCTATAAAGACAGGGAATATGGATCAACGCAAATCAGCCGGTTTAGACACGCTTTATTACTAATGCGTATGAGCTTATTTGCTGCCCGGAAAATGAAATTTATGTAAAATTGTTCTTGAAAAAGTAATTATTTATTGAACATACCATACCGTATGGTATAGTGAAATAATCTAAAGTTTATTATGCAATACGATGCAATACATCAGGCTTGATCACGAATTACCGGATGCCATTGAAAAATGGGGTTGGAAATACCATCACATTGGTATTCCAACCAATATACAAATGCTGGGAGAGCGGTATATCCCTCACTTAAAGTTTTATGTGTCCGGGTTTGATACCAGCCCGTTTGGCATCGAGTGGATGCGGTTTGATGCCGACTGTCCAATAGACAAGCTGATACAAACGGTCCCACATATTGCATTTGTGGTTCCCGATTTAGATTATGAATTGGCCATTCGTGGTTTTCGATTGATAACTCCGCCTAATCTCCCATCAGAAGGACTCCGTGTAGCGATGGTTGAACACAATGGCGCTCCGGTGGAATTAATGGGGTTCGAAAAGCCTGTAAAATCATAAAGTTATGAGAGAAATCTGTTTCCATCTTTCTTATCTGCATCATCTGTGTTCCATTAAATCGAAAAATCGACAATGAAAAAAATTCTTCTTGCTATTGATTCATTTAAAGGTTGCCTCAGTTCGTTGGAAGTGGCAGCGGCCGTTGAAGACGGCATCAGGAAAATATATCCGGCATGTGAAGTGGTGAAAGTTCCTATTGCCGATGGCGGAGAAGGTACTACTGAGGCATTGGTGTGGGCCACTAAAGGCCAAATGTATACTTTGGAAGTAAATAATCCGTTAATGCAACCGGTTCATGCAACATACGGCATATTGGGCGATGGCCATACAGCTGTTATCGAAATGTCGGCAGCAAGCGGATTGCCGTTAGTTCCTGAAGGGCGGCGTAATCCGATGCTCACCACCACATATGGCACAGGACAATTGATTGCTGATGCGCTCGGCCGTGGCTGTACAAATTTTATTCTCGGTATTGGCGGAAGTGCTACCAATGATGCAGGTATAGGTATGTTACAAGCGTTGGGTTATCGTTTTCTGGATGCAAATGGACAAGTTCTTGGACAAGGCGGACAGATATTGGAACAAGTGGCATCTATCGATGCCTCAACACGTAATCCGTTGCTTAATGGAGCACAATTTAAAGTTGCCTGCGATGTTGACAATCCGTTTTCGGGTAAACGCGGAGCGGCATATATTTATGCTCCTCAAAAAGGTGCTGATCCGCAAATGGTAGAGACGCTCGACCGGGGGTTGAAACATTTTGCAAGTGTGCTGAAAATACAGTTGCATAAAGATATTGATGAAGTGCCCGGATCAGGAGCTGCGGGCGGCATGGGTGGTGGCTTGTTAGCGTTTCTTGATGCAGTTTTACAACCCGGCATCCGGTTGGTGCTCGATACCCTGCACTTTGACGATTTATTGGAAGGTGTCGATCTCGTGATTACAGGCGAAGGCCGTATGGATGCACAAACGGCTATGGGGAAAGCCCCTCAAGGTATTGCCGAGGCTGCAAATAGAAAAGGCATTCCGATAATAGCTATTACAGGGAATATTGAAAATGCTGAAGCTATCAACCGTATTGGTATTTGTGGCGTCTTTTCCATCGTTCCATGTCCTATGAGCTTACAAGAAGCCATGAACCCCGACACGGCGCGCCATAATATCCGGCAAACGGCAGAACAACTGTTTGGCTGGCAACGTGCCATGAAAGGCAAGGCCAATTAACTTAGTACAATTAAATATGTTCAAAAAAATAATCATCAAAATTAAAATGATATGACCGCTATTGGAGCAATTATCGGACTTCTTTTAACAATTTTTCTTATTATCCGTAAGGTGAACCCGACTTACAGCCTTATTCTCGGCGCTTTGGTCGGTGGACTGGTCGGTGGATTGGGATTAGTAACCACTGTAGCAGTGATGGTCAATGGAGTCAAAGATATCACTCAGGCTGTTCTGCGTATTCTCACGGCAGGTGTGCTTTCGGGTGTGTTGATCAAAACAGGCGCGGCTTATCGTATTGCCGAAACACTTGTCCGTAAGTTGGGGCATGGGAATGTATTTTTTGCTTTGGCGCTTTCCACCATGATACTCACGGCTATCGGAGTGTTCATTGACGTGGCAGTCATTACTATTGCGCCTATTGCATTGGCAGTGGGACAGCATATGGAAACTTCAAAAATGAAGTTATTGTTGGCGATGATTGGCGGTGGTAAGTGCGGTAACATTATTTCTCCTAACCCCAACACCATTATTGCCGCTCAAAATATGGATGCGCCGCTACCTTCGGTAATGTTTGCCAACCTTGTTCCGGCACTGTTGGGATTGGTGGTTTTGATGATTTTGCTCCGTTATATAAAATTACATGGTGAAAGGGTAACAGAGGCAGGAGTGGTAGAACATAAAGATTTACCGCCATTTTGGGCAAGTATTATTGGCCCAATAGCAACCATCGCGCTATTGGCACTTCGCCCGATAGCAGGGATCGAAATTGACCCGTTGATTGCCTTGCCTGCCGGTGGAATTATTGGAATTCTGTGTATGCGCAAACAACGAATGTTTAGAGAAGCTATTTCTTATGGATTGGAAAAGATGTCGGTAATTGCGGTATTGTTGATTGGTACGGGTGCTATTGCTGGAATTATTAAGGAATCGGTATTAAAAGATTGGATACTTCAGGGTCTAAAATCGGCTGGAATTGGTGATGTGCTTATCGCACCGGTATCCGGGGCTTTGATGTCTGCGGCTACCGCCTCTACTACAGCAGGAGCAACCGTTGCATCGGCTTCATTCTCGTCCATTATTCTTGCTGCGGGCATTAGCGCTGTATGGGGCGCTGCGATGATTAATGCCGGAGCAACAGTACTTGACCACTTGCCACATGGTTCTTTCTTTCATGCGACTGCCGGGTGTACCCAAGTAAATTTCAAAGAACGTCTCAAACTGATCCCGTATGAAAGCCTAATCGGTGGCGCGCTGGCTGCTTTTTCAACAATAGCGTGTTTGTTGATAGGATAGTTTTTGTTAAAACCTGTCTTTGTTTCTCCGCTGACAAGGCCTATTGACTGTTGTGAGAGAGCAAGCATTTTACAGAAGGGCTGTTCAGAAGGTATTTTAACCACTATGTTCACAAAGCATGCACAAGGGTCACAAAAGATGTAATAGTTGATTTTAAATCCTTGTGCTCTTTGTGTCCTTTGTGGTAAATGATTTTGGCTTTTTGAATAATCCCATGACCAGTAAAATATTGAACAAAACAAATTAACATTCTCATTTTAAATAAATTATAATATATTCCGTTATATATAGCCATTTTAAAATACCCCCTAAAGGGGGTTGTATAATCAAAAAATAAAATTGATTTTTACGAGTTATTATTTTTTAGAAACTTTTAACTCGTACATACATCATGAAAATCAGAATATTATCTACCACGCATTTTGTCCGGAAGTTGGTATTTGCTGCCTTGTTATGCCTTGCAGCAAATATATACGCGCAATCGACAGTGACAATTTCCAAAACAGCAGGTACCACCATTATTATACCGGCTTATGCTGAATTTAGTTTGCTGAAGATTACAGGTGCGGCAGCTCTGGAAGCTGCTGACTGGGATGTACTCAAAAAGTTGACCATCAATTATCGCTTGGAGTTGAATGCCGCAACCCAAGAGATACCTGCCCGTGCCTTTTTATACTACTATTCTTACTTATTAATCATTTCGGGGAGCAATGTTACCAGCATAGGTACTGATGCATTTACCAATTGCTATACATTGCAAGAAATTTCTTTTCCTGAGGCCACCACTATTGAAAACAGGGCATTTTACAACTGTTCCAATTTAGGGAATGTCACTCTGCCCAAAGTCACATCTATTGGTGATTATACGTTTCTGGGATGTAGCAATTTTTCCGACATCTCTTTCCCTTTGTTACAAACGATTGGCAGTTACGCTTTTATGGGAAGTGGTTGCTCAGCAATTTCTTTACCCAACGCAACTACTATCGGGAATAGCGCATTTGCCGCCTGCACTAATTTGGAGTATGTTTCTTTGCCTATGGCACAGTCGATTGGAAATTCTGCTTTTGGTGGATGTCCCAGATTAGTGGGTATTGTTCTGCCCGTTGTCCGGTCTATCGAGAATAACGCATTCGGCGATTGTAGCGCTTTAGCCGGTGCTTCTTTTCCTTTGGCCGAATCTGTCGGTCAATATGCATTTTTCGGTTGTCTTTCTTTGTATAGTATTTCCATTCCTGCCGTCACGACCATTGCTGAAAATGCATTTGAAAATTGCACTGCGTTAAAATATATGATGTTGGGCAACAACCCTCCGCAACTGACAGAATCCGGCTTGAGGCATAGCTTTAAGGGAGTATTCGCTCCCCTACAACTTCTTGTCTCTAATTCTGGTCAATATGCCAATTTGAATGGGTATCCGCCCGGAACCCAGACCATACAAGCTTCTTTACATATCGTCGAAAAAATATATAACAACCCGATCAATTTACCGGTTATATCCGATGGGGATATCATGCATATTACCAGTATTTTTCCTTTGGAAAGTATTGATTGGCAGGCCCTAAACCAGCTTTCAAAAACATTTCATTTAGCGCTGAGTAGTTCGTTTGGCATCGAAATTTCTGCAGGAGCGTTTCAAAATAACAGGTATCTGCTATCCGTAAGGAGCCCCAATGGAGGAATTATCCGGCAAAATGCATTCAATGGGTGTACTTCTTTAACTACATTTGATATGTCTGTTTCCGGCGTCGAACAATCTGCATTCTCAGGATGCAGCGCTTTAACCCGCGTATTTCTTTACAGCACCAGCCGTATATTTGAATCCGCATTTAGTGGGTGTACTTCTTTGACAGAGGCCTTTTTGCTCAATAGTTATATGCAAATAGAGGCCCGTGCATTTGAAAACTGCACATCCCTGAAACGAATTATGTTGGGAGAGATGCTTCCAACCATAGCAGACAATAGCTTTGCAGGTGTGACTCAGCCCTTGCAATTGCTGGTTCCCAACCTGACCAATTATACCGATCTGAGTAAATTTCCATCCGGAACCAGAGTTTCTAATGGAATAACGGTGATGAGGACAACCGTCCGATATCCTACTGTATTGCCAATGAACGGAGATACTGTCTGGGTGGTTGGACATAGTTCGCCACCAGGTACCTGGTCATGGTTTAAAGAGTTGGGTGTTAACTGCCATTTGGTGTTGGAGCAAGATACACATTATTTGCCCGATAACGCTTTTCAAAATCATCAAGGATTATTATCCGTCAAAGGCGTTAATACAGTCGCCATTGGACAGCAAGCATTTTCCGGTTGTACCGGTTTAACGGAAATTAATTTTCCGGCGGTAAAAACGATTGGAAACAATGCTTTTTCGTTTTGTTCCAGGCTAACTGAAGCAAACTTTCCGCAAGCACAATCAATCAGCGATGCCGCTTTAATGGGATGTCTGAATATCACCAAGGTATACTTGCCCCGGATAACCTATCTCGGTGAATATGCATTGATGGGGTGTGTGAAATTAACGGAAATTGACTTGCCAATGGCAAAAAATGTCGGGGCTAATGCTTTTAACGGGTGTAAAGACATAAAAACCGCTTCTTTATATGGAATAACTTATTTGGGGTTGCTGGCATTTGACGGCTGTACATCCCTGAAAGCGATTCAGGTGAGCGCATCGAATACAGAATATACAACGATTGACGGCGTTTTGTACGATAAAAGTGTGTCGAAAGTGATTGCCTACCCTCCGGGTAAAAAACTCAATGGGTATGTAGCTCCATCCACAGTGACAAGTATTGCAACCAGTGCGTTCCCGGGCTGTCCTTACCTGAGTAGTGTGAGTGCAACCAGCCTGACCCATATCGAGACCGGGGCATTTGACCATTGTACCCGCCTCCTGTTTATAGAGTTGAGCGCCACGCCTCCGGAAGTGGCGGCCAATGGCTTCCTGGGAATGGACGACCGCTTGCAGCTGCTAGTTTCCGATGTCGCTTCTTATGTTGATTTGAGCAAGTATCCGCCCAATACCATTGTCGTACCCAGAGCTATGCCGACAGGTATTAACGATATTTTGATTAATGGAAGCATCGATTCAACAGGCAATGTGAAAGCAACAATGGCCCGCCCGGTAGCATATGCGACAGTGATTCTTTATGGTAAAGCCAAAGCCAAAGCCATACACTCTGATGATTTGAGAAGTCAATATCCATACCTGGTGGCCATGACACAGGCGGACGAAAACGGTGTCTTCAAATTTGATGTGCCGCGCGGCGAATACCTGATGTGGATAGAAATGCCGGGGTATACAGTAACCAGTACCCTGCAAGTAGGGCTGGATGATAGCAAGGATGTGTATAATGTCAGCTATTCTTTGGACGAGTTGAATAATAAGATTTCGGCAGTGACAGGTGTTACAGCTATTTCCGATCCGGAAGCCGTGAAAGCAACCATTTATCCCAATCCTGCTGCGGATGATATGGTACGCATTACGGTAGATGTTAATGTGCCTTATGTGATTAAAGTGTATAATGCAATAGGTCAATTGATGCTGTCGGCCAATAGCAGCTCGCCTGAAAGTGTGATTGACATCAGCAATTGGCAGGCCGGAATTTATTTTGTAAAAGTAGAAGCCGGAGGAAAAACGGGAACATATAAGCTTATGAAGAATTAATAGTCTGTTTAAATCGAACCCGGGCAGCCGGAAGAAAAGTAAGGAAAGGCCAAGATTTGAAATCGGATATCATCATTCCTATGGCTGGAAAGAACGTATCCCACACATCAAAGATTGATGCTGATGATTCCATTTCTTATGCCGAAATCTTTTGCAGGAGGTTGATAAATATCGGGCAAGGGTTGTTCCAAAAGAAGACAATTGGGGAAGCGCTATTCTCAGGGTATACATTACCGTTGGCAACGCTAAACGCATGTTATTGGATATTTACCATCATTAGGTAAAAAATAGTATTTTTGACTGTTTAATTTTTGATCGCTATGTCTATCTTGGGAAATATCATCTGGTTGTTATTCGGAGGGTTATGTATTGCATTGGAATACGCTGTTTCCGGAATAATTTATTGTATTACAATTATTGGAATACCCTGGGGTATTAAGTGTTTTCATTTAGCATGGATTGCTTTATGGCCGTTTGGGAAAAAAATTGTTTCTAATCCACAGTCTAACGGATGCCTTTCGGTATTAATGAATGTTATATGGATTTTCATTGGCGGCATCTGGATATGCCTGTCACATCTTGTTTTTGGTATCATTCTATGCATCACCATTATAGGCATTCCTTTTGGAAGGCAACATTTCAAGCTGGCGGCTTTTTCTTTATCTCCTTTTGGGAAAGAGATTCAATAATTCAAATTATAACGAATAAATATCCCTTGCCGGTAGTTTTTTTAATACCAAGGCACAACGGGCTGGTAGATATAATTTTAGAAAATAGTTTTCCATAGGCCGGTCGGCAAAAATACTCCCTGTAAAATAATCCAGCGATTCGTCAATGTGTCCGAACCCGCCAAATAACGTAGAATCAGTATCAAGTACAATACGGAACTTACCTTGTCCGGTAGGGATACCATAATCAGTGTATGAGTGGTCGGGGCTGAAATTGAATACAAAGACCAATTCGTTGCGACGGAAAGCAATGATTTGCTTTGTCTTATCTTCATGCAGCAATTCGGCCGGATAATCGAAGAAATGTTTATTGCTTGCCAATTCCAACATGGCTTTATCAAAATCGGCTAAAAAGTGATATTTTAAGTTTTGATCGTACAATAAATGCCATTGGCGGCGGGCGTGTTGGTAGGACCAATTATTCCCTTCGCGGGGGAAGTCGATCCATTCGGGATGCCCAAACTCATTCCCCATGAAACATAAATATCCATTACCAGCAGTGGCCAAAGTGATTAACCGGATCATTTTATGCAACGCTATTCCTCTATCCACCGTCAGGCTTTTCTGGGAAACAGACATTTGATCATACATGTCTTTACCGATCAGCCGGAAAATAATGGTTTGGTCGCCCACCAATGCTTGATCGTGTGATTCGACATAACCGATTGTTTTTTCATCGGCACGTTTGCGGCTCAATTCATAATATATGTTGCTGATATCCCACTTCTCGTCACTTTGTTCTTTAATAATTTTGATCCAATAATCAGGCGTTCCCATAGCCAAACGGTAATCAAATCCAATTCCTCCTTCGTCAATGGGCGTTGCCAAGCCGGGCATGCCGCTCATTTCTTCGGCAATACTGATTGCATCGGGGTTTACTTCATGAATTAATTTGTTGGCTAATAACAAGTATGTCGTGGCATCTTTGTCTTCGCTTCCGTCAAAATACATCGAATATTCCGTAAAATCTTTTGAAAGGCCATGGTGCGTGTATAACATGCTGGTTATACCATCGAAACGGAAACCGTCCAAATGATATTCTTCCAGCCAATATTTGCAATTGGATAACAGAAAATGCAATACTTGCGTTTTTCCATAATCAAAACATAACGAGTCCCAAGCCGGATGATTTCTCCGCCCATCTCCATGGAAATATTGATAGGGCGTGCCATCGAAAATATTTAAGCCTTCAGCTACATTTTTTACCGAATGCGAATGTCCCAGATCAAAAATTACTATTAATCCACATTCATGTGCTTTATCTATCAATGATTTGAAATCGTCTGGTGTTCCAAAGCGGGACGATACGGCAAAAAAATTAGATACATGGTAACCAAATGAGCCATAATAAGGATGTTCCTGAATAGCCATTAGTTGCACGGTGTTATATCCCGATTCTTTGATGTAAGGAATCATCCGGTCACGGTATTCGGCGAATGTCCCAACCCGGAATTCCTCCGTAGCCATCCCCACATGGCTTTCATAAACCAGCGGCGCACCTTGTGCCAATTGATGCCCTTTAGCCTTCCACATATAGGGTTGTTCCGGATTCCAGACCTGTGCACTAAATATCTTTGTGTTATCATCTTGTACCGTCCGGTTGGCATATGAAGGAATACGTTCTCCTTGCCCTCCTTTCCAACGTATCAGTAAACGATACAGTTGTTCATGATGCAGCGCATTACTTGCCAGTTCCAATTCCCAATTTCCATTGTCAATGAATTTCAAGGCATAATCAGGATTAATTTTCCAATCGGTAAAGTCCCCAATCATGTATATTTCTGTAGCATTGGGCGCCCATTCCCTGAATATCCATCCGGTTGCTGTGCGATACAGGCCATAATATAAATACCCGGTTGCAAAGTCGGATAAGGAAGTTTGTGTCAATAGCTGTTCTTTTGCCAAAGCAAGCGTTTGTCTTTGGGCAATTTGTTTGGCGTATGGCTTTAGCCAAGAATCGTTTTGAACCAATTGGGGAATCTTCATCAGTGCATAAATTTAAAAATCCGATGAATTAAGCAACTAACCACAAAGAGCTGGGACATTTGACCGTTTCACTCATTCAGTGGCAGGCTCATGTTTAATTACTTACAAATATAATCTACTTATTGTTCATTCCAGAACTTTTTATCATCATTCGTTAAAACTATTTGAAAATTTTTTTGCATTCTTTTAAAAAAACCCCCTTTGGGGGGTATAAAAATGAATTTTACTCTATTATGTTTGTACATTCACATTATAAATATTTATTGTTGATATTCAGATTATTAAATCATTAACCGCATATAAAATCCATTAGATATGAAAAAAATATTTTTACTTTCATCAAATATAACACGGCGTTTGGGAAAATATGGACTCTGTGTAAAGAGCTGTTTGGTATGTATGTTTCTTATTCTTGGCGGATTTGTAGGAAATATTCAAGCCGCCGAAACATGGGGTGGATCTGGTTCAGCATCAACTGCATTTGGTGGTTCCGGCACAGAAAGTGCACCTTATCTAATTTATGCTCAGAATCTTAATTATTTGGTTCAACAGGTAAATGCTGGTACTACATATGCCGGTAAATATTTCCGGTTAGAAGTGGATATTAATTTGAATAATCTTGAATGGATTCCTATTGGAATTGAAACCAAGCCTTTTCGTGGCGTTTTTGATGGAAACGGAAAAATTATTTCCAATTTAAGCACCAGTATTTCAACATATTCTGGCTTTTTTGGTTTGTTAGGGACAAATGCTGTTGTGAAAAATCTGACATTGTCAAAAGGTAATATTTCCGGATCACATACTTCCAATAGTTACATAGGCTCTATTGCCGGTTATGCCGAAACTTCAACTGATATATCGCGATGTGTCAGTTCGGTAGATATTACACGAACGGGGAATTATGAATATGTAGGCGGTATTGTTGGCTATACCAAAGGTAGTGTGTCTTTGTGTTTGAATGCCGGAGTGATTAATAGCGGAAATCGTGCCGGAGGGATTGCTGGTCAAGGAGAAAATGCAAATATTTCTCAATGTGTAAATAATGGAGCAGTGACCGCTAAATCTTCTGTGGGCGGTATTGTGGGGTATGCTTATCTCTCGATCAATGTTTCCGGATGCGTCAATGGCGGCAAGATTAATGGAAATTCGCTTTCGGTCGGGTATGCAGGTGGTATTGTCGGTGAAATGAACGCTGCTGGGGCACAAATTGGTTCGAGTTATAACTATGCCGAAGTAACCGGTTCATCTCCCAATAAAGGTGGTATATCCGGAGATATCAAGACCACCAACAATTTTAGTTCATTTTGTTATTTTTTGCAGGATGCCGAAATCAACCAAGGGTTAAATGCAGTGGGTACTTCAGCGTCGGTGGCTAATGTGGCGCCGCTCACTGCAGATATGTTTTACAGTAGCGCCCAAAAATTTACCGGAGCCGAGTGGCAATATTTGGCAGATGATGCCAGCCGCCCATACCCAGTAGGTATCAATACATTAACAGGTGTGGCTACGGCAAAATACAGTAGTAGTAAACCCATCATTGTTTTGGCTGGGATTAGCGCTCGTTTTAGTGCTTCTTATCCAACTTATCAGGATATGTGTCAGGCATCAAGGGAGGGGAGTTCTATTCAATCTATATTATTTTATAACGAGAAGGGGTTATTATCGGGAAATACAGTGACCCTGTTAGGATTGCCGTCTATTGTTGGAACTAATAATTATGTATTATTAAATAACTCTGTTGCAGCCGGTTGGGCTGTTTCTGTTTCGGGGCAAGGAACATCAAGCAATCCATTCAAAATTTCTACATATGAACAATTGGCTGCTATGGCTCTTACAGTTCGTAGAATAACCAATTACGAAAACCAATATTTTCAACTTGTTGACAATATAAGTTTGAATTCCGGAGATGTGTTAAATCCTATCGGATATAATGCGACCAATTGTTTTAAGGGAATTTTTGACGGCAATAATAAATTTATTTACAATATAAACATAAATGAAACATTAGAATCAGGATCATCTGGTAGTGGTGCTTTATTTGGTTATTTGGGTGCGGGTGGTGTTGTCAAAAATTTGCATTTATCCGGAGGAACATCTACTGTGACCTATTATTACGGAGAAACACATGCAGGAACTATTGTTGGCCATGCAGCAGCCAATTCAACCATCGAAAAGTGCAGTAGTTCTGTCGATATAGTAAGAAACGGGAGCACTAAATCTTATTGCGGCGGCATCGTTGGGTATAGCGAGGGAAATGTGAATCTTTGTATTTATAACGGATCTATTACAGGAACTGGTCCGAATTTTAATGCCGGAGGAATTGCAGGAAGCATGGGGTCTACTTCTTCTATCACTAAATGTGTAAACAACGCAATAATCACAGGAGGAAACTATGCCGGAGGAATCGTGGGGCACGGGAAAGAAACATCTACGATTTCTTTTTGTGTCAACAACGGGAATGTAAATGGAGATGGATCAAGCACGTATGTTGGTGGTATTGTTGGGTATGGGGAAAGTTCACTGGCGCTTGAATCCAATTATAATTTTGCGTTTATCTCAGCTACATCCGGAAGGGTAGGTGGTGTGGCCGGATATATGGGTAACAGTACCAACATTGGTTCTACTTGCTATTTCTTGAAAGAAGGTGGAATTAATGGTAATTTGGATGGTATTGCACAAGGCAATACCGGATTGGCAAGCAAGGCAATGCCTCTTGCTCTATCCGGGTTTTTGCTTCCATCGAATTTTGCCAGCACGCAATGGAATTTTCTCGATGCTGACAAAAAAAGCCGCCCTTGGCCTAGTGGAATAGAGTACATTCCGGGAACTGTTATGGTATGCTTTGTTGATGGATCAACCATCCATAAAGAATATGATGGAAATACCTCTCTTCCGTCATTAAATCAAAGTATTTTTAAAATAATGAATGCCAGTCAAAATACAGTGGCTGCAAATCTTGAAGTCAATATTTCAACGCTTACAGGTAAATATTCTTCAAGTTCAGGAGGAAAGCAAATTCCGGTTTCCGTGTCCGGATTCCGGCTTGGAAATTCCGGTTCGACTGCCATTTTGCTTAATAGTATCGTAGTTGGCAAGATTGGGGAAATCACAGCCAGCGTAGAACAAGTACAAATTACCGATCCAGTGGCATCAACAGTGAAATTGCCTATTCATAATAGTTATCCGTTTGTTGTTAATATTATTCCCAACTACGCTACCGATAAAACGGTAACTTGGAGCAGCAGCAATACAGAAGTGGCTACAGTGGACAAAAATGGGTTAGTAGTTGGATTAACTGCAGGAACTGCCGTTATTACTGTAACAAGCACAAACGGTAATAAAACAGATTCGCGGACAGTCAACGTTAGTTGCCCGGTTAGTCGCGTGACTATTGATCGGCCAACTATTAGTATGGCTTTTGGCGATATTGATACCTTGTATGCTACTGTATATCCTGAAAACGCAACCAATACGGATTATATATGGAGTAGCAGTAATGAAAACATTGTAAAAATAAATCCTCAAACCGGCCGTTTGGAAGCACAATCTGTTGCTGGGACGGCTATTATTACTGTTTCTACGTACGATGGCCCACATTCAGCTACTTGTACCGTAACTGTAAAGTCACAAGTTTCACAGGTTAAACTTAGCCGGTATAGTTTCAGCATGAAGCCCGGAGGACCAACTGAGTCCATCACAGCTCAGGTATCGTCTTCTTCGGGTCCAATCATTAATCCGGTGATCGTATGGAGTAGCAGCAATAATACAGTTGCTACGGTGGATCAAAATGGTACGGTAACTGCCCACAAGGGTGGAGTGGCCGATATAATTGCGACTTATAACAGTGATCAAACCGCAAGTTGCCGGGTGGAAGTTTCGCAAACGGTTTCCGGAATGGTTACCAACAGCGATGGGAGCATCCGGCTTTCTGGCAAAGTATATATTTTCAGGACACAAACTGCAAGTGGAGGAAAAAATGTCGTATCCCGGCCTGTTGCTACGCTTAATGTAGTTAACGGAGAATTTAGTTTTGATGACTTAATGCCCGGATCATATTATTTCCAGGCTATTCCGTCTGATAAAAACTATGTACCCGGCTATTACAGTAAAATTTCAAATGTTTCGCCGGTTATATGGAGTATGGCCACTGCCATTGATTTCTCTGAAGTCTTAAGTGGTGCAGTTACTATAAATATTCGTTTGCCCCGGATCGATGAAGTTTTGTCTGGTCAAGATGTTGAAGTTACAGGATCGGTATTGGATAATTTGGATAAATCAGGAAGCAGCATTAAATCAACTATGGCTCGTCCGGTAGCATATGCTACAGTGGTTCTATATGGTAAGTCAAAAGCAAAATCTTATCAGGAAACGCCGGATATGTCTGGCTATGTGATTGTCAAACAAACGCAAACAGATGGCGATGGTAATTTCACACTCGGCGAATTACCACAAAATTGGGCATATATGTTACATGTGGAAATGGCCGGTTATGTGATGGTCAGCACCATTGAAATATCTTCCGATAGCAAAGCCCAATATACCGTTAGTTGTGTTGCCGATGTGGATGAACAAACAATCAGTGCCGTTGTTTCCAAATCAGCTTCGACTTCTGCCCGTGTTACAGAAGCATTGGACGTCAAGTTATATCCCAATCCGGTGACGGATTTAATTCATGTTTCTTTAGATTCTGATATGCCTTATTTAATTCGCATATTCAACTCTTTGGGGCAACAATTGGTATCTACCAATGGCAATGCCCGTGAAACAATTGTCAATGTGAGTAATCTGAAACCGGGTATTTATTTTGTAAGAATAGAATCGGATGGGAAAACAGGAACATATAAAATAGTGAAACAATAAATATTGAAAGATTTTGGGTTAATGAATGGGTTTTTAGATTGGCTGGGGGTGCACCTCAGCCAATTTTTTATCCGTTTTGATTAAAATTTTGTTTTTATCGATTAATATTCTATTTTTGTTGAATTATTGAAGCTTTTTTTAAGCACTTTTGATGCCCTTTGCATGATGGAACATCAAGAAACAAACCGTCGAAAGATATCCCGCCGTTCGTTTATGAAAGCTGCTGCGGGAGTTAGCATATTGGCTTATGGCTTGCCGGTTTTATCAACACTTAAAGCATCGGCTCCCAAACCAACTCAGAACAAACGAGATTTGACTTTGTCGGTTTTGAATATGTCTAAACCGAACCAATATGTCCCTGGTGCATTTTTTATGCACTTTGGCAGGGATTATCAATCCGGACAGGCTGCTATTGATCGACATTTAGAATATTTTCGTTCTACGGATATGGATTTTGTGAAAATCCAATACGAAGTTGGTATGCCCCGGATGGAATTTAGATCGGCTGCTGATTGGAAGAATGTTCCTATTTATAAAGAGGATTTTTTTGAACCGGTGTTGGCCGTTATTAAAGGCATTGTCAAATCGGCAAAATCTGAAGCATTAATTATCCCTACTGCTTATTCTCCGTTTATGTGCGCCGGGCAGATTGCCGGTAGTAAAGAAAACTTATTGAAACATGTCGCAGAAGATCCCGATTCGGTTGCCAAGGGTATGGAAAGGGTTACGGAAAGCGTTATGAATTATATAAAAGCAAGCATTAAATTGGGCGTTGATGGATTTTATATGTCCACTCAAGGAGGCGAAGTCAACCGGATTCCTGATACGTCTTTATTTAACAAAATAGTCAGGCCGTTTGATATGACGGTCATGGGCGAAGCAAATAGTAAATGTATTTTCAACATATTACATATTTGTGACTATGAAGGCAAATACGCTAGCTTGGAACCTTATGCTAGTTATCCTGGGAAAGTAGTAAATACGCCTATTTCATTGGCTGATGGGACAAAGATCACAACCCGCGATGCTGCCGCATTGTTTAAACGTCCGATTATGGGAGGGTTGAATCGTTTGGGAGAGGTTGCTAAGGGTACACCACAAGAAATATCGCAAGCGGTATATAGGGCATTAATAGAATCGCCGTCTAATTATGTGTTGGGAGCAGATTGTACAGTTCCGGGATCGACACAATGGAGTATTTTGCGTTCGATGATCCAACAAGCGCATTATTTCAGGGCTTAAGGCGTATATTGTAGTTCTATGAAAGTATGTTTTAATTTATAAAATGGATTTAGCTTAATGTAGTATATTGATATTAATGACTTTTCAGTCAACTTTTTTTTAGAAAATTTGTTTCATTGGATATTTAACAAACAAAAATAGAAAAATCATGAATAAAGCAGAATTGGTAAGTGCAATGGCTTCTACAGCCAAGTTATCTAAGGCAGACTCAACAAAAGCGTTGGATGCTATTGTAAAAGCTATAAGCAAGTCGCTTAAAAAAGGAGAAAGAGTTATGCTCGTGGGTTTTGGAACCTTCTCAGTAGCCAAAAGGGCTGCTCGTATGGGACGTAATCCTCAAACAGGAAAACCCATTAAAATTGCTGCAAAGAAAGTAGCTAAATTTAAAGCAGGTGCTGCTTTGAGCAAAAAAGTAGCTTAAAGGTATTTGCTATTTGTCACTAACCCTTTCAAAGTTACTTTGAAAGGGTTTTTTATTGCTACTAATATGGATAAACGGAATTATATCGTCATTGCGAGGAGGAACGACGAAGCAATCTAAGTTTATATGAGATTGGTTACTCACTTCGTGAGTGAGAAAGTTCGCTATCGCTCGCAATGACGCTTATTATTGATTTTTTTGGTACACTCTTTTGTGTAAAAATAAATTATACTTTATATAAGTATAACTAATTCTGATTGTTACAATTTATAGAAATTAGCTTTTTATTAAAAGCTGAGAGAACTTTATTGTTCTTTCCTTAAATATAGGAGGAAATCTCACATGAAATTTTATATATCATATAATGAGTGATTTATCCCATAAAATAAATACATAGAAATATATCAAAGACTTGTTTTGGTTGCTTATATTTGTATTCTCTGGTCATATAGTTAGATATTTTAGGTGGCATGAATGATAAGGTTTTGAACAAGCTTAGCATATTGGCTGATTCCGCCAAATATGATGTTTCGTGTTCGTCGAGCGGTAGCAACCGTTCTAACACGGAAAAGGGGCTTGGTAATACCTTTGCTGCCGGAATTTGTCATAGTTTTACAGAGGATGGGCGGTGTATTTCCCTGCTCAAAGTGCTGCTGACAAACGTTTGTATATACGATTGTGCCTATTGTATCAACCGCCGTAGCAACGATATCCCTCGCACTTCATTTAAGGTGACGGAATTGGTTGATTTAACCATCAATTTTTACCGGAGAAATTACATAGAAGGCTTGTTTCTCAGTTCCGGAGTAATCCGGGACCCTGATTATACGATGGAAGCATTATTGCGGGTGGCTAAATCGTTACGAGAAGAACATCGTTTCGGGGGATACATTCATCTGAAAGCGATACCCGGTGCAAGCCCTGAATTGGTTTACCAAGCGGGATTGTATGCCGACCGTATGAGTGTGAACATAGAAATCCCGTCGGAGAAAAATTTGTTGTTGCTTGCTCCCGATAAAAATTTTAACAATGTATATCGCCCGATGAATCAGTTGAAAGATTCAATCACACAACACAGCGAAGATAGGAAGAAATATAGAAGAGCGCCTCGATTCGCACCTGCCGGACAAAGTACGCAAATGGTAGTGGGTGCTACTTCCGACAACGATAAGCAGATTTTGACATTGGCATCGGGTTTTTATCAAAACCAAAACCTAAAACGGGTGTATTATTCCGGTTTTATTCCGGTAAATGAGACCGATCGCCGGTTGCCGATGTTGAAGCAACCTCCATTACTTCGTGAACATCGATTATATCAAGCCGATTGGTTGATGCGTTTTTACAAATACCGTTGTGAAGAGATTGTAGATGATGAACACGAACAATTGGATATGGATATTGATCCCAAATTAGCTTATGCTTTGAGGCATCCCTACCTTTTCCCGATTGATATCAATACGGCTGATTATGAGATGATTTTACGTATTCCCGGTATTGGAGTACAGTCAGCGAAGTTGATCATTCATAACCGGCGTTTTGGACATATCACGTTGGCACATTTGAAACGGATGCACGTTGCTTTGAACCGGGCACAATATTTTATTACAACCAAAGAATTGCCGATTCAAACATCATCAAGAACCCCAGAATGGATTCGCCGGAAATTGAAGATGCCAACAGCTAATGAACCGTATGTTCAATTGGCATTATTTTGAAAATTATACATTTATGCAAAAAAAAACATAGCTGACACTTCTCGTGTGAGCTATGTGATAACTTATGTTACTATAATATTACTATGATGCTTCAAAGTTACAAAAAAAATTCAGAAAAATTAAAAAATAATACGCAAAAATAAATTTGACATATTACTTAGTATGAATATTTAATGCTGATGATCAGGAACTAATAAATTATTTTGAAATTGGCAATAATCCAAACAAATGCTTAAAACCTAATAATTTTAGTTATTTATATGGTTTGTAAGAAAAACAATTTCTTAACGCAACGTTTGTTTTACTTTTACATCTTTTAATAGAAGCTATTTTGTTGTTATATTGTTTTCACAAAATTATGTTTATCATGAAGCGTTATGTTTTATGTTGTTTGCTGTTATTTTGCATATTGAACTGCCGTGCTCAGCGGAATGTGGAAGAAAAGGACAGGATTAAATTTCAGTTAGGCGCTGGACTTAGTGTTAATACTTCGTGGATAACAGGGTTTGACAGAAAAACCAGCAGTACTTCCTATTATACGGAAGAATCTCTTGACGATCCAAAAATCGGGATGGGCTTCACCATTCTGTATTTCAATTATTTTGCTTCTCCTCGTTTTTCTGTGAGCCTTTCTCCTCAATTTGATTCGTATGGCGCACGTTTGAAACATTATGAAACAGTATATCATGAGTTAGGCGTATCAACCTATAACCGGATCATTACAGAAAACCTTACTTATTTTCAAGTCCCAGTAACTTTTAACTACTATATCAATTCCTATTTATCGATAAACGCAGGAGTTTATGTCTCTGCGCTCATTGAAGCTACGCGTAATGATCCTGAAAAAAATCACTATACTTATTATTCCTCTAGTTCTTATATTGATGTCAGCCAGAACTACAGGGATGCCGATCTTGGGTTTACCGCAGGCGCTGCAGTGGATATTGGCCGGTTTAAAATTATGGCTTCATACATGCATGGGGGAATCAATATAAGCGATATCATTGATGATTCGCATTACAATAGAGCGGTTAGTTTATCCTTGATAGTTAATTTCTTTAATAGAAAATAATAGTTAATCATTCCATTAAACTTCAAATGATATGAAGAGCATATATTATTTAATATTTGTGATTTGCATGGTCTTTTTCGGGTGTTCCGATTTGAAAGATGATCCCACTCAAGAAAAATTATCCGGGAATGTATTTGTCTATCAGGCATACATAGATGATGCGGAAAATGAAAAATCATATACCATTGAGGGTGAATTAACGTTGCAAGAAAGCCAATCGGAAATACGGCTGTTGTCATACGATGGAGGCCAATGGAAATTGAAGATTCGAAAGGCAGAGAATTCAAGTACAGAGCAAGGAGTTATTCCTTTTTATATTGATTTACAAAGTATCACCCGTAATGATGAAGTGTATATGGTGCATGGCGCTATTTATAACTCGGCTAATGATAACTATAACGGATTTTATTATTCCGGAACAAATGAAAGGATCGAATTTAGTTATATATCTACCCAAAACAATAAGAGTGTTCGTGTAACCGTTATGGCGGCGGCTAAAAGCAAATAGATGTAAAGAATTTTACTGCTTAATTATTATAAGAAGACCTAACAGGCATTATTTTCCTGTTAGGTCTTTTTGCTTTTGCATCGTTAGCCTTTTGGAGATTAATTATTTGATCTTCACCTCTTTTATTCCGGTTCTTCCGTAATACAAAGGCATATACATCCGTTCGGCTTTGGCAGGATTTATATGGTATATTCCGGTGTAGCGCGGCATTAATTCCACCTCAAATTTGTGTTCTCCTTTGCTCAAATTGCGTAGATAGATGCATACATGGTCACGGAAATATTCACGGTGTGTTTCTCCGCGGCCCCAATACCATGATTGTGATTTGCTTTGGTAAGAGCATCCGGCAGGGATAGGTATTTCTATCAAAACATATTCTGACGAAATATCTGATGATACCGTTACTTCAAGCGTAGCAGTTTTTCCAGCAATGAGGGTTGCATTGTCTGAGCCTGACAAACGAGAAACAACGTGAAATCCTTCATTGGCTGGATTAGGATATGGATTATATACTTCTTGTGATGCTGTTACGTATACAGGATAAGTCCCTGTTTTGCTGATATGAATTGGTTCATTGCTATTGATGATTAGGTTCTTTGGGAAGGTGTCGATTATAGCAGTATACCCACCGCTAATGCTGATACGATTCTTTCCGATATTTTCATGTGATGCCAATACGTCGGGCATAATGGTTGTGAGAATATTTGCCGATTCATAGGTATTTTGCCAATATCTATTTCCTCGTTGGTAGAACAAATAGTTGCGTATGTTGGCCAACAAGTTGTTGTGCCGGCCTTCAGCACGCAATAAAGCGTAAGCCGCCAATGTAACCGAAACATCATTATATGCCCAATACTGTTGATTAGACTCTGTCCAATGTATATTACCCAATTTGTCGGTGTGCTTTCTTTGTATTATTTGTTGTATATCTATGTTGCGGCCAAACCTCACAGCAAGACCCATCCAACGCAATGAATCGGTAAAAAACCGTAATTTTTCCGGATGAATTTCATCAAACATTGCGCGATAATTGGTTTCAGGTGAAAGTTTAATTAATGTATTCAGTATGTTTATTTGTTCACTGCTGGTACGTCTATCAAACTCCCATATTAAACGATTGGTTACACTTGTAAAATCCGTATTAATCGTAAACTCATCCTCACGGGCTTGCAATAACGCTTCAGTGACATGGGTAGAAATCCATATTTCCGGATCGTTGTTACCGAACCATCCCCATAATCCCCGTTCGTTTTGTCCTTTGCCAATGCGGTCGATCAACGAACGGATATGTTTGTCATAGGGGTATTCTTTGCCCAATAGCTGATACGCTTTTCTTTCCAACAATAGAGCTTTTAAGCGTGAAGCCAATTGTTCATTGCACAAATGACGATAGTCACGCAGGTAACGGGTTTCTTTCATCAGGATATCCAATTCATGGCTTTCCATGGACAAAGTAATGGGGCCTTTGGACGCATCCGATGAAAGCGTAATCGTTGTATCGGTATTCAATACAAAGAATTGGCCTATGTTTTCAACTGTTCCTTGCCGAATAACGGGAATATGCCGTCGCTCTCCATCTTGATAACCATCTTCACGAGTAAGCATATAGCTAATAGTTATGCTATCAGTGAAATCATAAGAGTTATCAGATGATAAAATTTTTGGAGCAGTCACAGTAAGTGTGTCAATTAATGAATGGCGAACAGCAACTTGTTTGTTATTTTGCAAAATGCCATCAATGGTAAATCCTACGTTTAGATATGCTGTATCGTTGGCATAATTGATCACTTTACCGATAACATTGGTTGTATCGCCTTCTACCAAGAAGCGGGGAACGGCTAATTGCCCCATCAAAGGTTTGAATGAACGCACCTGTATTTGTTCGCTTGCACTTGCCTTTCCGGGAAGTAAGCCTGCAAAGCGAAGGTTCCATTTTGTGACATCGTCCGGGAATGTCGCTTCAAATGAGGCCAGTCCCATTTTATTTGTGGTTAATGTAGGTTGCCAGAATGCTTCATCCGAAAAATTGGTACGCAACCCGTTTGCTGATGCAAGTCCGGTTTGGTAGGCTTCATCTTCAAGGATTTGTTTTAGCATGTCTTGTGCATCTACCACTGCTGCAGGTCCGGTAGTGATAACCACAACGCCATTGGCTGCACGTGAACCATACAAGGCTGTGGCAGCTTCGCTTTTTAATATATTCATACTGGCAATGCTTCCGCTGGGCAAATGACTGATGTCGGTGACTACAACGCCGTCTACTACGTATAATGACTGCGCGCCTGCATCAAAGGAACTAACACCCTGAATTGAAACTCCAGCTATTCGCCCTGAAAGACTCACCACTGGGAGGGTTAAATTTGCTTTTCTTTGCACACCATACCCTACGACAACCACTTCTTCAATAGTTGCTGCATCTTCGGCAAGCGCCACATCGACATAACCACCAGATAATAAAGTTCTTTCGGTTGTGGTATATCCAATAAAAGAATATGTCAAGGTCCGGTATCCTTCTGGAATACGGATGCAATAATTGCCATTGATATCCGTTATCACACCAACAGTTGTTCCTTTAACAGCTATATTTGCTCCGGGAAGAATATCTCCGTTTTCATCTGTTATCGTTCCACATACTTCGACACTGGTGTTGTATTCAGGATTATAAACTACTGGAGTTGGTCGAATTACCGGTTTAGGCGGAACATGTACATTCAGGCCACTGTAAACAGCAATTTCTCGCAGCAATGGACGAAGATGTATGCACGAATCAATCGGTAGTGTCGAATGTTTCATATCCTCGATAGAAAGACGAAGCATGATATTAGCATCCACTTTAAGAGGTATAGAATCCCGGGAATAGAAACTTTTATCAGCCATCAATAAAAATAACATATGCGGCCCCGCTGAAGTAAAAGTAAAGTTTCGTTCATCTAACGGATAAAACCGTGCTTCTTCATGGGTATAATCATATAATACCCAACACCATCCGTATGCCCTCAATGAGTCGTTTAATGTAGTTTTCAATTGCAATTGCCCTTTTTGTGCAATAGTTCCAGATTTAACATACAGAATTTTATTGCGCAGTCGATTGGTTTTCCAAACAAAAGACATGCTATCTATATCGTGTTTTGAATAAGGCAGTGTTTTCCAATCGAAACGAGGTGGTGTATGATTGAAATACGAATCAAAGGGAATAGTACGCATTTTTAATATGCCCGGTAAAGGCTCATATTCAAACCAATCATAAGAATCGCGGTCGAATGTAAGCACATTCTTGCCTTCTTCCCACAAGGTAACAGATGTATTGCCAATGGGACCAGCCATAAATGAGGAATAATAGTTATATTCCGTTTTATTTTTTTGAGGATTGAGCAACTCATAAGTATTATCATGTTGCAAGTAGGCAAACTGATCGTTATTCCGGTAACGTAACGGCATGAGATATTTGCGGATCAGAAATGTTTCAGAATAATCGTATTTATCTTTCTTTTTGGTGATATTTCCCCATGATACGCGAGCTCGGTCGGAATGACTCATTTCTATGATTCGCCGATCCCATTGGTATGGATCAATGCTAAAGATGGTTTTACAACCTTCTGTTGCTTCTACTTCGACTAATACTTCGCAATCGTTGGTACGTAATTTTATTTTGTGATAGCCACTTCCAACTGCAAATACATATGGAACATCTGTATTGGTTTGAGAAAAATATACCGGGCGATTGTCGATGTACAATATCTGCACGGGTAATAACTTTCCATTGTGCACTAAGTAAGGAGCAATATATGTTTGCCCATCTGCCGAAGGGAAAGAATACCGGTAAATAGACTTTTCGGGATAAGCAAAATGATAAAGTTCCACACTATCAAGCTTCAATGGTTCGCGCCATTGTGGGTAGTCCAATGCTTTATTCCTTGAAACATCCTTGTTTTGTTTGGAAGTAAAAGCATTAAATGGTTTGCGACTTGATGGCGGTTTTTGATAGGAAGGGAGTTGGGGCATGGGTTGTTCACCAAATTTGGCCGTATAGCCCCAAGCGGTGAGATCTACGTCCGGTATAGGATTGCCGTTATTGTCGGTTGCTGCAATATTTACTTTTACCGTTTGCCCGGGATAAATAATGGCAGGGAGCGAGGTATTGAGTTTCAAATGTGCGGCATCGTGGGCTGAACGATATTCCAACTGATGTTCGCGTCCGCCCCAGATGTATTGTACTGACAAGAAATAAGCTTTTTTAGAGGCTTTTTCTTTGTACGTGGACAATGAACCGGTCCCACGTTGTAGTTCTTTGTTCTTTTTATATATTGTATAACTGAGCGGCAAGCCAAACGGATTGTTTATTGAAATAAAGATGCTGTCATGAGAACGAGTCATGGTACACGTCACACCTGAATTATTTGCCGAAGGTGAAAAAACGGCAGAAGGTAGCGGTAATTGATATTTGTCCGAAACAGAAACAGTTTTTTCAAAGGTTTTGGGATTTCCAACTATCGGAAGCGCTTGTCCATCGCGTAAGCGGCTTGTTAATATAGCTTCGTAATTTTCAACTAAGGGACTTATTTTTATAGAAGTAGGCAAAGTTACCAACGTATCGCCCAATAGCCCGCGCCGGACACGGGCTTGTACTCCCTCAACAGGTATGCCTTTGTCTTCAAAGTGAAGGTATAAACTGTCGGATTGTTGTGTAAAGACCATACGTTCGGATGTATTTTTCCGTGTGAAACGAATTTCTTTCTTTCCCGTTTGGTTATCGCTATTGCTGAATGAAGCAATAAATTTTAATCCCAGAGAGGCATCAGGCCAAATGCTGTCGGGAACAACAATTTTGGTTTCGCCCACCGGATCAAGAGTCATTTCTTTGCTCCAAAGCTGGTTGGGAATCAACACTTGTTGTCCGTTAAAATCGTGAATCTTATCAACCATTAAGGTTAATTCCACACGGGCATCCATTACCGGCATGTCGTTTTCGTCGATAGCTTTGGCATAAAAAGTAACTTCTTCATGTGCCAAGTATTCTTCCTTCTGTCCTCGTAAATGATATTCAACGCTTTGTAATTCATAATCTTCATAATAAAAACTTTCGCTTTGCCAGACTTTTCCATTATCCAGAAGAAGAGAATACCGTTTGTCCAGTTTCATTCCATAGCTGCTTTTGGGAACAAATTCCATTTCATAAAACCCCGGCCGGTAGGGTTTCAATACCCCTATTTCATGTGTTTTATCCGTATAAATGCTTAATTCAAGTGAATCGGTAGATGGTTTACCTTTCTTATTGGCTACATAAGCCTTGAATCGAATGGTATCTCCCGGCCGGTACTTAGGTTTGCTGAATACCATAAACCCATATTCATCATCGTCATCATCATAGTCGTCGGAGTTAAATATATTAGCAACTTTATCAATCCATCCGACAGGTTCTTGCCAACTAATGCTGCGGTAAATATCCGCAAAAGGTTTTTGTATGCCGTAAATACTGCCAACCGGACGTCCGTTCCGTATGCTTTTGTAGCTGTCGGTTGGAATACTGGTAACGAAGATAACAGGCCGCGACACATATTTTACCACCGGCGCATTCCATAACCCGCTTTTCATGCGCCTCCATTGGTTTGCATTATATTTCCGGCTGACTGTGTAATAACTTGTCATGCCATTTGCTTCAATGGTCAATGTCCCCTGCTTGTCTGTTTTTTTGCGCCTATAACTTTTTGATTGTTTGTCAAATCGCAATTTTTTGTTGCCCACTTTTACATGAGCATCGGTAATGGCTTTCCCTGTTTGCCGGTCAAATATCACCAATGCCATGTCCGTTTGGTTATTGAGCATTTGATGCTCAAAAGGGACAACAGATATCAGCCGGCATTGCAGATTGTTGCTTTGCGCATTGACCAATAAGTAATGACCGGTCGGATAATTGTCCGGAAGGGATATTTCTATTGCTCGTAAGGTATCTACACAGTGATGCAACAATTTTTCATCAATCTTTTGTTTTTTCCCAC
>JAVBPN010000205.1:0-8092 GCA_031549585.1 Bacteroidales bacterium | reverse complement strand
CGACAAATCTTTATCGCAATAAAATTGATATGCAGCGCTCAATGTCCGCTGTTCCTTTTTATAGAAAATAACTTGAACATCAACAAATTTTCGTTTTCTCAGATCAAAATCCACATCTGCCCGCAAAAACTCTTCCGCTAATAATGGAAGATCCAATTTATTTGATCCATAACCGGCAAAATCACATCCTTCAAATACATTAGTAAGGGTACGGGCTATTTCATTAAATGTAGGAGCATCCTTCACATCTTCGTTTGTAATTCCATGTATTGCCGTTATTTCTGCAGGAATTGGAATGGTCGGATTAATCCTGTAAGTTTTAGATTCCTCTTTCTGGTTGGGATATATTTTCAAGTATGCCAATTCGACAATCCGGTCTGTAACAACATTCATTCCTGTCGCTTCGATATCGAAAAAAATCAGCGGATTCTTTAGGTTCAGATTCATTATAATAAAATTTGAAAGCCTCCAAGTAGATGATGATTTGGAGGCTTTTCATACAAATACAATTGATAATAGATTTATTCTGCCACAGTCATAGGCATAATGAGCATCAAAATGTCTTCGCCTTCCGTTTCGGTTTGCACGGGAAGTACCAAACTTGCCCTTGCTGGATCTGACATTTCGAGGCATATATCTGTAGATGCCAGATTAGATAAAATATCGGCAAGGAAACTAGCCTTAAAGCCAATATTCATATTGCTTCCGTCATATTGACATTTGAGCGTATCACGGCCGGAAACAGAAAAATCCAAATCTTGTGCAAAAATGGTGATCTGATTTCCTTTCAATTCCAACTTAATCAAGTTGCTGGCTTGATTGGTAAACATAGCCACTCTGCGCAATGAGCCAAGGAAATCCAATCGATCAACAATTAGCTTATTGGGATTATTAGTCGGAATAACCGAATTATATGCAGGATAAGTACCTTCAACTAAACGGCATACCATCGTATATTCAGAAAGTTGAAATACTGCATTTTTATCATCAAATTTGATTTCAACTTCTCCTTGTTCTTTTGGTAAGACAGTTTTGAGCAAAGAAGCCGGTTTTTTAGGTAAAATAAATGCTCCTGTAACACCCGGTTTAATATCAGAACGACGATAACGCACCAATTTGTGCGAATCAGATGCAACAAATGTCATATGTTCTGCATCCAATTCCAGAAAAATACCATTCATGACCGGACGCAACTCATCATCGCCGGTAGCAAAAATAGTATTGCTAATCCCTTGCAAAATGGTGCTTGCCGGAACTTGAACTTTAGAAACAACATCCTGTTTCAATTTCGGTAATTGCGGAAAATCTTGCCAATCGCATCCCATCAAGTTAAATTCACCCGTTTCGGAATTAATGCTAACGGCATAAGTATCGAGTGCAATGTTGAAAGTCAAAGGTTGTTCGGGAAATTTGCTCAAATATTCGGTCAACTTAGCAGGAATAGCAATCGCCCCAGATTCGGAAGCGTTTTCTAACTGCATTCTTGTAATAAAAGTCGTTTCCAAATCAGAAGCAGTTATTTCCAATAAATTGCCTTCCAATTTAAATAAAAAATTGTCCAAAATAGGTAACGTATTCCTACTATTGATTACCTTGCTGATAGATTGCAAATGAGCCAGTAAATCGCTGCTTGATACGACAAATTTCATTGAATAAATATTTTAAGGTTAATGGTAACAACCATATGCTTTGGTTTGATAAAAAGCCTACGGTAATCCAATATCATAAGATGACTAAAAAGCAAAGTTACAAAAAATCTACCTAAATATTTTAGATTTTTTGAAAATAAAATTGTTTACCAAAGTGGAGTTGGATATATACCTTCAACCGTCAATTTTTTCAACCGGTCGACGACAAAAGAACGGTCTTCTTTATAAGTCACACCAAACCATTCGGCATCACTGCTCAATACTTTTACAGCAGCTTCACGTTGTTTAATCAAATCGCTCAATACTGAAGGAATATATATCTCAGCTTTCAGATTATCCCCGTTTTTACGGATAAATTCTGCAAAAGCGACTTTCAAATCGCCAAAAAAGGCAGGAGTAAATCCCCAACAATTCATAGAAACAATCTGATTGTCCGGCAATGGCTGATTGACATCTTGAGCGTCTTTATAGCAAATAACGCTGCCAATACGCTTAATTTGGGTACACTCAGTAACATCCGTCAACATTCCCTGTTCATCAGTAACACACACACCCCTTGCCACAAAACCATAATCAGATAAAGTCCGCGCTAATTCATACCCAACCATACAATAGTTTTTGCTATCATTGGCTTGTTGGCTTAAATACATCGCCATTTGTTTGAATGCATCTGCACCGTAAAAGTCATCACCATTGATCACGCCAAATGGTTCTTTAATTGCATCGGCAGCCATCAATACAGCATGAGCCGTGCCCCACGGTTTTACGCGTTCGAGATTGTATACAGCTCCTTCAGGCACATACTCAATCTCTTGCAGCACGTACTCAATATTTATTTTTCCACTATACTTTTTATAAAAAACTTGCTTAAACTCTTCTTCGATACTTTTCCGAATTACCACTACTACTTTGCCAAATCCCGCACGTATAGCGTCGTAAATGGAATAGTCAATGATTGTTTCCCCACTTGGGCCGAGAGTATCGATTTGCTTTAATCCTCCATAGCGGCTACCCATACCGGCAGCTAAAACTAAAAGGGTTGGTTTTGCCATTTTTCTAACGATTTTAGTTGTTCAAATTAAGCGCGCAAAGGTAAGCAGAAAAAAGAGAATTAACAAAGATATGCCTTGATCGCGCAAGGCACATTTTTGTTTTCTATGATTGGAAACCGTAAATTTGTCGGTTCTTATCTTATATAGATTGTCGATATTTTATAACATTCATGATTTTCATGCTGACCGGTCAATCGTTACTGTCGGCAATTTTGACGGAGTTCATTGCGGACACAAAGAAATCCTGAAAAGGCTTTCCGATTTGGCACGCCAACAAAAAATGAGGTCTGTGGTATTGACCTTTTGGCCACATCCCAGGCAAGTATTGGATGGTGAGTCTGCGCCGTTATTGCTTAATACACTTGAAGAAAAGCTAACGCTCATATCTCAAGCGGGAATAGACGACATCATTGTTCACCCTTTTGACCAAACGTTGGCTCAAATGTCTGCCGACGAATTTGTTTCCGAAATATTGGCCAAGCAGCTAAAGGCGAGCCATTGTGTATTGGGAGAAGATCATCATTTCGGGAACAACCGGGACGGAAACAGCCATCACCCCTCCATATTTACAAATAATCATATCCAAGTCGAAATAATAAACTTAAAAAAAATAAATCAAAAAATCAGTTCCTCATCAATACGGAAACTGGTAGCAGAAGGTGATATAGAACAAGCAAACCGCTTGCTATGTTACGAATATATCATCTCAGGGAAAGTTGTGGATGGAAACCGGCTGGGTAGAACCATTGGTTTTCCAACAGCCAATATCGAAATCCCCGCATACAAATTATTGCCAAAAGATGGAGCATACCGGGTTAAATTAAAAATACGCAACCAATCATATTTGGGCATGCTATATATTGGCAACCGGCCTGTATTAAAGGAACAAGAAAAAGTGCGTCGCGCCGAAGTCCATATATTCGACTTTGAAGATGAGATATATGGCGAAGAGTTAAAAGTAGCATTGACACACCGCCTCCGCGACGATGTGCCATTTGACAATATAGGACAATTGAAAGAACAATTATATAAAGATAAGCAAGCAGCTTTATCTATTAAATCATAAATTTTAACTACAATGAATCAAGTACCATACAAAGTAGCAGACATATCGTTGGCTGAATTTGGCCGCAAAGAAATTGAAATTGCAGAAAAAGAAATGCCGGGATTGATGGCTATACGTAAAAAATATGCCAAAGAACAGCCTTTAAAAGGCGCCCGGATCACAGGCTCGTTACATATGACCATACAAACAGCCGTCCTGATAGAAACATTAGCTGCATTGGGCGCCAACGTACGTTGGGCAAGTTGCAATATATTTTCAACCCAAGACCATGCGGCAGCAGCTATTGCGGCTTCAGGCATTCCTGTCTTTGCGTGGAAAGGAGAAACATTAGAGGAATATTGGTGGTGCACCGAGCAAGCGCTTACATTTGAAGGTGGGTTAGGCCCAAACCTGATTGTAGACGACGGAGGCGATGCTACTTTGCTGATCCATTGGGGATATAAAGCCGAAAATGATGCAAAAACCATCGACCGGACAGCATCTAATAAAGAAGAAAAAGTCATATTGGATCTGTTAAAAACAACTTTAGCCACTGATCATGGCAAATGGCACCGGATGGTGGAAGAACTCCGTGGCGTATCGGAAGAAACAACAACCGGAGTACACCGCTTATACCAAATGAAAGAATGTGGTGATTTATTATTCCCTGCAATTAATGTGAACGACTCTGCCACCAAATCAAAATTTGATAATCTTTACGGATGCCGCGAATCATTGGCCGATGGAATCAAGCGTGCGACGGATGTGATGATTGCAGGCAAAGTAGTTGTCGTATTGGGATACGGCGATGTGGGTAAAGGCTGCGCTAAGTCGATGAAATCATACGGAGCGCGTGTATTGGTTACCGAAATAGATCCAATTTGCGCATTGCAAGCTGCAATGGAGGGATTTGAAGTCACCAATATGGAGGAAGCAGTGAAAGAAGGAAATATTTTTGTTACTACAACAGGAAACAAAGATGTGATCACCATCGACCACATTGCAGCGATGAAAGACCAAGCTATTATCTGTAATATCGGACATTTTGATAACGAGATTCAAGTAAACAGGCTGGAAACTTATCCCGAAATTAAGAAGATCAATATCAAACCTCAAGTGGACAAATACGTATTTCCTGATGGCCACGCCATTTTCCTCTTGGCAGAAGGGCGTTTGGTTAATTTGGGTTGCGCAACGGGACATCCTTCTTTTGTAATGAGCAATTCATTCAGTAATCAAGCCTTAGCACAGATCGACCTGTGGAAAAATAAATATGAGGTGGATGTCTATCGATTGTCCAAAAAACTGGACGAAGAAGTAGCCCGCCTGCATTTGGAACAATTGGGTGTAAAATTGACTGCACTGACCAAAGAACAAGCTAACTATATCGGTGTTCCCATAGAAGGGCCATATAAACCCGAACACTACAGATATTAATGATCAATGATTAATGTTTAAGGATTAATGGCTTATCATTAGAAGGCAAGGATGCGGGAAAGGATTTTTTTGTTACTGAGGGTTTATGCCTTTTTTGTAGCGTATTTCCTCATACAAAAGTTGTTATTTATGGCATACAATTTTGCCATATATGGTAACTTTCCTTTTAACGAATGGATGCAAGTAATGTGGCATGGCCTGAAAATGGATTTTTCCGTGACCGGATATTTTACTGTAATTCCGGCCTTGGCGCTTATCGTTTCCGTATGGGTTAATGCCAAATGGATTAAATATGTATTACAATGGTATGGAACAATACTTATCGCTATTGTCTCTTTCTTAATTTTGAGCGACGCTGTCCTGTATTCATTTTGGGGATTCCATCTCGATTCAACGGTCTTAATATACTTACGTACTCCCAAAGAAGCAATGGCAAGCCTCACCGGATGGCAGATCGCCGCATTTATCATTGCATATGTTGGTTATTTTTTATTCTGTTTTTGGGCTTATAAGCGGATTGTATCTAACCCGGCTGCAAAATTACCAGAAACGAAATGGTATGTTTCATTTGTCTTCTTGATCTTGCTCGGATTGTTGATCATCCCTATTCGGGGAGGATTTACCGCATCAACTATGAATGTAGGGCAAGTGTATTTCAGCAATAACAATTCTTTGAACCATGCTGCCGTTAATCCTGTCTTCAACTTAATGTATTCATTGAGTAAAGACGAAGATTATGCGCAACAATACCATTTTATGGATGACACCCAAGCAGAAAGGCTATTCGCACAAATGCAATATACCTCTTTGTCTGATTCCATTACCCAGTTAATTACCAAAGAGCCTTTGCCAAATGTAATATTTATAGTGTTGGAAAGTTTCTCGGCTTCGGCATGTGAAGCGCTTGGCGGAGTGCCCAATGTGATGCCAAACATGAGCCGGCTGTATAATGAAGGCATTGCTTTTACTCATGCTTATGCCAACAGTTACAGAACCGACCGCGGATTGGTTTCCATTTTCAGCGCATATCCGGGGCAACCGGTGTCCTCCATTATGGTGTATCCGCACAAGGTAGAGTCCTTGCCTTCCATAAGTAAAACATTGCAGCAACACGGCTATGATACAGAGCTATTTTACGGCGGAGATATTGATTTTACAAATATGAGGGGATATTTTTTGAGTTGTGGGATAGAGCAAATCACCAGCGACAAAGATTTCCCATTGAAAGAACGAATGAGTAAATGGGGAGCTCCCGATCATTTTGTGTTCCAGCGAATGTTACAGGAACTTGAGAAGCCACAGAAAGAACCTTTTTTCAAAGTGCTTCTCACGCTAAGTAGCCACGAGCCTTTTGAAGTCCCTTTCAATAAATTTGAAGATCCTTTCTTAAATGCTATTGCTTATACAGACAGCTGTTTTGGCAGTTTTATTGACCAGCTAAAAGCATCGCCTTATTGGGATAATACCTTAGTGGTATGTGTTCCCGACCATGCGGCATTTTATCCGAGAAATATCGGAAATGAATCCGTTCAACGCTATCATATTCCAATGCTCATGCTTGGAGGAGTTGTTCAACCGCGAGTTGTTTCTTCGGTTTGTTCACAAATTGACTTAGCTGCAACAATCATGTACCAACTTGGATTGCCGCATGATCAATTCATTTTTAGCAAGAATGCCCTTAATCCCAATGGTTCTCATTTTGCTTTTTACGCTTTCTCTGATGGCTTTGGTTATGTTACGGCTACAGATACAGCCATATATGACCATGCTACCGACACCAATATCCTTTTGCAAGGTGTAAATCCAGATTCTGCCATGTTAAAAGGAAAAGCTTTCTTACAATATTTATATCAGGACTTTTCAAAACGGTAATATCGCCAAGAAGCGATATTTTATTTCTTTCTCACAGGCTTATTTTTGACCAAAGAATATCCAATAGCCCATTCTGTATAATCGGCTTTGGCCATGTGCGCTTTGATAGAAACACTAGCAAATAATCGTTTCGTAATCTGGAATTTTATCCCTACCCGTTCGTACATCCATGGGTGAATGGGGTCATCCCCTACCCTTGGAGTAACATAAAACCCCAAATCGGTAATTAGCCATATCCACTTATATCCTACTTCATGTGCCAAATAAACGCCAAGCGTCATATTATCTCTTAGGCTGGTTTCTTCAATGAATCCTTCCTGATTAGCCCGGTATTCAAGAACATAACGCCCCCAATCGTAATAAAAGAAATCAAGGCCCAAACCAAATTTACGGCGTGGGCTTGTTTGAATTAACAACGCAGAAGATATAGATGTATTGAACCACCGTTTTCCTTCATGCGGATTGTTTTTATTATAATCGGCATCAAGCATACGAACTCCGCTTCCCACAAAAACATACCACTCCCAAGTAGGAACATGAGGATCAATCGGGTATCTTTTGTAGCCCTTATCCCGGTTCTTATATAAATTCCATTGGTACGAAACAGTAGTCGAAACCAGATTAATGCCTTTATTGGGTTTCTGATACGAACCGTTAGAAAAGTGCTGAAAACTGAATCCGACACCAATGTCGGAATGCTTTGGCAGTGAAAATTTTCCGTTCAATACGATATTTATATATGCATTTCTTTTGCTTCCGATCAACACATTATACGGATTACGTTCAGGATCGTATGCATTGAAGTTATAAGACAAGCCTAAATCAAGTTCATAATGTACAGAGAACCATTTCCCCCTGTAAATCGGGCTTCCAAAAAAACCGTATAAAGTAGCCGGTTTGCCAAATCCGGTTTGGTCGTCGTTACCAAGTATAATCCCATTCATGTTCCCCATGTAATAACCGAATCCATAATAAGTATACCAGAATAGGCCATCAAAAACATTTCGTTTGTAATCATCTGTTTGACAACCGACACG
>JAVBPN010000364.1:0-2793 GCA_031549585.1 Bacteroidales bacterium | reverse complement strand
TCGCGACAAGCAATCATCAAAAGGTCCAGCGCAAATTCCCCATTTGTTTTTACCAAGTGGTGCAGGCATTCCTTGGGGATGTAACATACGGTACAGTCGTCAATAACGGTGGATGTGTTGCAGGCCGGCTCTTCGCTCAATACCGAACGGAACCCCAATATTTCGAATGATTTGGCAAGCCGGAAAATATAATCCTTGCCTTCCACACCCGTTTTGAATTGTTTGACAATACCGGAAAGCACCACGTAACAACCGGAAATGCGCTTTCCCTGTAAAAAAATGACTTCGTTCTTTTTGTAATGCCTGATTTCTGTTGTTTCTTCCAGGTAACTTATTTCATCAGCCTCCAAGTGGCGTAAAATAGATTGATTTTTCCAGGATGAATGTAATATGTGCGCTTCTTCTGAATTCATGGTTAAAATATTTGCTTCAACAAGTTTTCTTTCTTATTGATATAAAATGCAAATATGGCAAAAAGTATGGTGTTCTTCAAAAGATTCAGTGCTATATTTTCCATTTTTGTGAAATATGCCAACGCATACAGGGCTAATGCAATTACTACATACAACGCTATCCGCTTTATCGGATAAGGAATTGGGTAATGCCGCCTGCCTAACCACCATGTAATGGCAATCATTACCACGTAGCACACTAAGTGCATCCACGCCGAGGCGTGGTAACCCCAAACAGGGATAAACAACCAGTTGCCGGCAATGCTGATGGCCGCACCAACGGAAGCGATCATCAGTCCGTATTTGGTTTGGTTGCTGAGTTTGAACCATATGGTCAGGTTGTAGTATATTCCCAGACACATATTGGCCAACAACATGACAGGAACAATTCCGAGACCACTCCAGTATTCTTTACCGGTGAGGTGTTTGATAATATCCATGTAAAAAGTTACACCTAAGAAAATAAGCAGGCAGAAAATGATGAAATATTTCATCACTTCAGCGATGGTCTCTCGTGAATCTTTCTCTTTGGCATTATTGAAAAAAAATGGTTCGGCAGCATATCGAAACATCTGGATGAACAGGGTCATCAATACTGCTATCTTGATATTGGCGCCGTATACGCCCAATTGCTCCATCGGAAGTGCACTTTCGGGCAAGTGATATTTCAGCATGAGACGGTCAATGGCTTCATTAATACTACCTGCAAGACCTGCAGCCATTAATGGCAGTGAATAAGCAATGATCCGTTTCCATAAGCCGAATTCGAAACATATTTTGTGCCGGAAAATTTCGGGTAGCAACAATACAATGGTTGCTACGGAAGCAATCAGGTTTGAAAGAAAAATATACCCTACCCCCACCTCAGGATTATAAATCGCTTTTATCCAAGCTATATCAGAGAATCTGGGACAAAGCCATAAGAAGAAGAAATTGAATAGCACATTAATAATCACGTTACTCAACTTGTAGAAAGCAAAACGCAAAGGCCGGTTGTCCAAACGAAAACGGGCAAATGGAATGGCCGTTATAGCATCCAGACCTAAAATCCAACCAAACCAGATAATGTATTCACGGTGATCAGCATAATCCATCCATTGGGAAATCGGATGCGAGAAGGTAGTAACCAATGCTATGAAAAGCGCGGATGTGACAACAATACTCAAAAATGTTGTCCCGTAAACCTTATTCTTGTCCGTTTTCTGCGAAAAATTAAAAAATCCTGTTTCCATGCCATACGTGAGCAGGATGATCAGAAAAGTCATGTAAGTATACCATTCTGTGTTGACACCATATTGGGCAGTTTCGAATACCCTGGTGTGTAGCGGTACCAGCAAGTAGTTCAGGAAGCGCGGCACCATGCTGCACAACCCGTAAATGGCCGTTTGGCCTGCTAATTTTTTAATTGGATTACTCAAAGGGAATTTTTAATTTTTAATTAGCTGATGCTGTCTAATTCATCAAATAATTCCTCGATAGGCCTGATACGATCCGGATTTTGAGCAATACATTTCAACCTCTCATCTATAAGTTGTTTTTGCCAATTAGGAAATTGATCCCAATAGGATTTGGATGAAATCGCTATCTCATCAAATACGTGATTTATGGCTTTTTTCATGATAGTTTTAAATAAACAAGGATTGTATATAAAAAACGATATACAATGTCCAACAAACTAAAATTATGGAAAATAAAACCACCCATAGTTTATGCTTTTTTGTCCAATCTCGATTTAGAATAAGATTAATGGTAAAAGATAATGCACAAATAAATGGGGCTAAATAAAATGAATATGTCATAATTACAAGGGGCATTTCTGCGCCTTTGGGATAATCACCAAAGATTATCAAACATAAAACAGTCAAACCTACCCATATTAATAAAGTAACTAATGTTTTTGTAATTGGATTCACATTATTATGTTTTTAATATGATACGATTTGAAATTTACTTAACGTTTTCTATTTCAGTTTACCCCTAAATCACCAAAGAGCATCTTTCGCAAGGTTGCGGTGTACCGCAACTCCTCTTGGAGCGATAATATTCCGAATTCGATGCAAAAGTATTCTTTTTTCTCAAATCGGTTATTATTATCCAATATTGTTTTATAGGGTCAACGCGTTTAAATTTCAACATTTCTGTTAAGAATGCGGAGTAATCATTTTTCTGTTTGTGATAATGATCCAAAGCCGAAAAATTTTCCTTGCTGAAATTTCCTTGCGGTATTGCGGACAAATCAAAAAGAGAGGCAACAAAGTTTGGAATTTATTGCCTCTCTTTTGTGTAAATAGCTTATCTATTTTGCCGGCCTACGAATGATGCTGGTAAAAAAGTAGATGAC
>JAVBPN010000131.1:0-6530 GCA_031549585.1 Bacteroidales bacterium | reverse complement strand
GAATCATTACAGGACGATGTTTTTGATTATCTGCTCCCGTATAATCCAAATCAAAACGTTCGGGCAAATTGTAATCTACCTGAATAGTACCTAATTGCCACTTACGACCAATGGCATCGCGAACCATAAAATCGAGCTTGGGTCCATAAAAAGCAGCTTCTCCCAACTCAACTGTCGTATTAAGTCCTTTTTCAGCAGCCGCTTCGATAATCGCACCTTCGGCCTTTTCCCAATTTTCGTCGCTACCAATATATTTTTCTTTATTGTTGGGATCTCTCAGTGATACTTGAGCAATGAAATCTTTAAAATCCAATGCGTTGAATATACGGAAAATGATTTCTATTACCTTAACAAACTCTTCTTTCAATTGGTCGGGACGGCAAAAGATATGCGCATCGTCTTGAGTGAAACCACGTACACGAGTTAATCCGTGCAACTCGCCACTCTGTTCGTAGCGATATACCGTACCAAATTCAGCATAACGCAACGGTAAATCTTTGTATGAACGAGGTTTGAATTTATACATTTCGCAATGGTGCGGACAGTTCATCGGTTTCAACAAAAATTCTTCACCTTCTTGTGGAGTTGTGATCGGGCGGAAACTGTCCTTGCCATACTTTTCGTAATGCCCCGAAGTGACATATAACTCTTTTTGCCCAATATGCGGAGTGATTACTTGTTCATAACCATATTCTTTCTGTACTTTTTTAAGAAAATTTTCCAAACGTTCGCGCAACTTGCTTCCTTTGGGCAACCACATCGGCAATCCCTGCCCTACCCTTTGCGAGAACATGAAAAGTTCCAATTCTTTGCCCAATTTACGATGATCGCGTAATTTGGCTTGCTCAAGCATTTCCAAATACTCATCGAGCATCTTTTGTTTCGGGAATGTAATTCCATAGACGCGGGTCAATTGCTTGCGTTTTTCATCGCCGCGCCAATAAGCGCCTGCAATACTAAGCAACTTAATCGCTTTAATCGCTGACGTGTCAGGGAGGTGCGGGCCACGGCATAAATCGGTAAAATTTCCTTGATGATATAATGAAATGGTACCGTCTTCCAAATCGGAAATCAATTCGAGTTTATATGGATCGTTTTTTTGTTTGAAATACTCCAACGCTTCCGGCTTAGAAACCTCTTGACGCTTGAATGTTTCCTTACTTCGCGCCAATTCTAACATTTTTTGCTCAATCTTAGGCAAATCTGCTTCTGTAAGCATCCTACCTTCGCCCAAATCAACATCATAATAGAATCCATTTTCAATGGCCGGGCCTATGCCGAATTTCGTTCCGGGATATAATGCTTCAATAGCTTCGGCCATCAAGTGCGAAGACGAATGCCAAAATGCATGTTTCCCTTCTGCGTCTTCCCATTTGTACAATTTTAATGTAGCATCTTCATTGATCGGACGCATTAAATCGTAAGTTTGCCCATTGACACTTGCTGCCAACACCTCTTCAGCCAATTTACGGCTGATTTGCTGGGCGATTTCCAAAGCGGTGATTCCTTTATTGAATTCCTTGACATTACCGTCAGGAAAAGTGATTTTGATCATATCCATTTTTAAATGAGGTGCAAATGTATCATTTTTTTACGATTTTTTGCCAACCGGAATAAAGAATTGGAATGGAGTTTCAAGCATATGACACAAAGAGAGGCTGAATTGCAAATTCAGCCAAGCACTGTTTTCTATATAAATAACGTTGAGCGGCATTTGCAATGCCGCTCAAAGACAAACTTTTTAACCCTCTTCTCCAACCTAATTTATTACACAAATCAAACTACTGTTTGACAAGCTTGTACGTGTTCATCATGTTATGAGCTTCTATACGCACATAATATATACCCGGACGGAAATTACTTACATCAACCATCGTTTCAAAGTCGCTGCTATTTGTTGATATCAACAATTGCCCCATTGCATTGAATATCTTGACAACATAAGACATATTAACATCCAATGCAACACGAACTTCATCAATAGCCGGATTGGGATAAATGCGGGCTTGAGAAATCTCCGATTCTTTCGCAAAGGATTGGCTGGCCAAAAGCACCCGTTGTCCGGTAATAGTATACCTTGCTTGATCTATAAAATAATTGACATTGAACTCTGTAACATGTAATTCTTCGGTCCCCTTTATCTCAATCGTTGTTGTAAGTATATATCCCGGCATATCCAACCAAAGAGCGTAATCGCCTCGCGGTACACTGAAACAGAAATTGCCATTGATATCCGTTGTTGTCTGAGCAATCAAATAGGGATAACCAACCGGCGCTGACTTGTTGCTTTTTGGCTCTGTCTTGCTTTTACCATATAAAATAACGGTAACATATGCTACCGGACGAGCCTTCAATTTATCGTCATAATCTAAGTTTCCTTTGATGATGATCATATCTTGGGAGCTCCATAAAGCATAAAGCGTAATAGCCCCGGCAACTACATCGGAAAAGAAATTCCATGTATGATCGCAATTCGGTTCCTGATACCATCCGGCAAAAGTATAATCGCCATTGACAGGAGTAGCAGGAATGGCAAGCAACGCGTTTTCCATCACCAAGGATGTAAAAGTTGCCGGAGCGCCTCCTTGTGTGTCAAATGTAACAGTGATCAGATTGGCTTCCACTTTGTTTGTGAAATTTTGCCACCCAACGGCTGTTTGGTAAGACATCAACGAACCTGTAGGTACATGTAAAGTACACGTGGTTTGATCCATTTGATCAAAAACATCCGTTGAAATAACCAATGGTAAAGGCCGATAAGCAAAAATAGAACCTAAACTATTACATCCGGCAAAAATATAATCCCCAAGCATGCTTACCGACGCAGGAATCGATATAGCAGTCAACCCCGTACAATAAGAAAAAGCGTTATTTTCAATTCCGGTCAATCCATCATGAATACTAACGGCCGTCAAGCCGCTACAATACGCAAAAGCGCCTTTTCCGATGCTGCTCACCGAAAAAGGAATTACATATGGCCCTGTTTTCGCGCTAGGGTAATATACGAGTAAAGTTCGTGCATTATCAAATAACACTCCATTATCGCTTGTATAATAAGAATTTTCCGACACTACATTAACAGACGCCAAATTGATGCATTGCTCAAAACATCCGCCAGTGATAGATGAAACATTCTCTGTAATTGTAACAGAAGTGAGATTGAAACATCCGGCAAAAGCATGTGAAGCAACCGTTGTCACTGAAGATAGAATGGAATATGTATTTCCTGCTTTATCATTAGGATATTGTATCAAGACAGTTTTATTTTTATCAAATAAAATCCCATCTGAGGCAGAATAGCTTGAATTTCCATTATCCACCGTAATAGATTGCAAATTGGCGCATAAATAAAAAGCGTCTACCTCTACATTAGTCACGGTTGATGGTATATTTATGGTTCTCAAACTAATACACTCAGCAAAAACAGATGTTGCAATACTTGTCACTCCTTCTGAAATATTTACTGAAGATAATGCATCACATTGATAAAAAGCACGTACTCCAAGGCCAGATATCGAAGAAGGAATGGTAATCGAAGTCAATCCGGAATTTGCAAAAGCCGCTTCCCCAATATCCGTCAACGAAGATGGAAGGCTTATTGAAGTTAGGCTATGGCAATCGGCAAAAGCAAATTGTCCGATATCAGTAATCGCCGGAAGAATAATTGTCACTAAACTTGTACAGCCAGAAAAAGCAGATTGTCCGATATGAGTAACTGTAGCAGGAAGAGTAACTGTAGTTAAGCTAGCCTTACCGGCAAACGCAAAATCAGGAATGGCATTTCCGCTCACATTCGCTCCTGTCGTATTTAACGTCTGCAAAACACTCATAGATCCTTTGATAAAATCGAAATCAGTGGGATTCAACTGCCCACTAGCAACTACCAAATAGGTAATAGTTGATGGATTAACTCCCAATCCATTCAAAGCATCTTCTACACTAGAAGTAACATTCACAGTCGTTTGCGCTCTGACAGTAAAAACAAGAGCAGCACAGATGAGAGATAAGAATAATTTTTTCATAGCTTAATAAATATAATAGAGATTCGACGATTGAACTTCAAATTCCCAACAACATTTTATCCTTCCGCTATAATTCTCAAAATCGCTCCGTATCCCCGACATGCAGGCGCTCAAATTTATGCTGCCAATGAGGCAACAAGACATGACACACTAACCCACACCCAGAAAAGGGGGATGATAGCAAGCAAAATCAACGCCAGTCAACTAATTAACGAACTTTAGCGTTCACATTTACCGGTTTATCAATATGCATGGTAAAGTTTTATTGATAAACCTACGGACGATTTGTTTTTACGTTAACAGCATTAATCTAATTTTATTCGCATTTGGCTACATCTAATTGGGTTTTTCACATCTCTTAACCCAAAAGCCATTTCAAAAGTCAAAAGTTTTTTCTTTTTCTTATGCTGTAACAGCAGCAAATGTAATCAATAAAACATTTGTTGTATCAATAATTGCAACATTTTTGCAAAAAAAGCCATCTTTTATCATCAATGTTTTCTGGTAGTGAGAGTTATAAAAGACCTCCAAAGCCGCTACAAACAAACAATATGTTGTTTTATTACCAATACATATCCAATAAACACGTAAATTGTCCAATAAAAAACGACAAATAATCTTTTGTATCCAAACTTAATTCATATTCAAAAGTGTATGCAACAAATACAATAGCCAATTAGAAAGAATATTGTGAAAGATCATGCCAAGAACAACTCATCATTATCCCGATTACAATAAAATGAAACGACCTGCCATGCGCTTAAACACAGCAGGTCGTAACCACAATTTTATTCTTTAAAATTTGAATTATTTAATCATGTCAATGCTTCTGCGAATAAATTTATTCAAATCTTCACCTTTTAACATATTATTAGCAAGAAGTGCCAAATCAACCAGTTGGCGAGCTAATGGACTTGCCTCTCCATAAACGCTCAACGCCTTTTGTTTTTTATCGCTGAGTTCGTCTACTTTCTTCACTAAATCGGTTTTCTTGTCTTTATCAGACTGGCTGATCTCCTCATCCTTTTTATCCCTCAATGAATCCTCATGCGCTTTCAATTCATGGTCTACCGGATCTATTTCAGCATTCATGGATTGCAATTGCGCTCCCATATCGGTATCCTTTTGCTCGATCACTTTCTTGATCAACGGATGATCAGTATTCACAACCAAATTATAGCTTTCGGGCATCGATCCGTAAAAATTCATTCCACCGCCACCCATAGCCGACATGTCTTTCATACGCCGCATAAATTCGCTCTGCGTAATCACCATAGGCTGCGCTTGTGCTCCCATGCTCTCGAAGTTGACATAATAATGCCCGTTTTTCGGTAATAACGGATTAAATACAGCCTGCATGTCTTCTTGTTGCCCTTTAGCCAAATCGCTCTGTATGGGATCGCTTTTCTGAATCAACCGATCAATAACATCCGAGTCTACACGGGCAAAGTGAATATCCGGTTTTTTCGATTCGAGATAGTTAATGTAGTGCATATCCAGCTGGCCGGACATATCAAGCACGTCGTATCCTTTGTTTTTAGCCGCTTCGATAAAAGTATATTGGCCTTCGACGTTTGTTGTGTACAAATAAACGATTTTTTTGTTCTTATCGGTTTGATTATCCTCAATTAACTTCTGGTATTCATCCAGTGTGAAATATTTGTTTTCTGTGTTTTTCCACAAAGCAAATTTTTCAGCACGTTCCGCGAATTTATCCTCAGTGATCATGCCGTATTCGATGAATAATTTCAGATTATCCCACTTCTCTTCAAACTCCTTGCGGTCTTTCTTAAATATGTCTTCCAACCTGTCGGCTACTTTTTTGGTAATATGGCTGGATATTTTTTTCACATTGGAGTCGCTTTGCAGATAGCTACGCGACACGTTGAGCGGAATATCCGGAGAATCAATCACGCCATGTAACAATGTCAAGAAATCAGGCACAATACCCTCGACCGAATCGGTAACATATACTTGATTGCAATATAGTTGAATTTTATTTTTCTGAAATTCTATATTGCTTTTGATCTTCGGAAAATAAAGAATCCCGGTGAGATTAAACGGATAATCGACATTGAGGTGTATATAGAACATCGGATCTTCCTGCATGGGATACAAATCTCTATAAAAAGCCATATAATCCTCATCTTTCAATTCGGAAGGCTTACGAGTCCACAATGGATTGGTTTCATTGACAATATGATCCTTATCCGTTTCGACCTGTTTCCCGTCTTTCCACTCTTTTTCTTTGCCAAAAGCTATTTCTACGGGAAGGAAACGGCAATATTTGCGCAACAATTCATTGACACGTGATTCTTCCAAAAATTCCTTTGAATCGTCGTCTATATGTAGAATAATATCCGTGCCTCGCGATTCTTTCTCCACCTCGTCCATTGTGTAGGCAGGGCTACCATCGCAAGTCCACTTAATAGCCGGCGCATCATCGCGATATGACTTAGTGATGACTTCCACTTTTTTCGAAACCATGAATGCGGAATAAAATCCCAA
>JAVBPN010000246.1:0-3847 GCA_031549585.1 Bacteroidales bacterium | reverse complement strand
ATAGGGCAGGAGGTTACAAATAGTTTGGCGTTGGAATTTTTGATAATATTTTTATTTTTCTCAATAAGGATATCTGCAGATTTATCTTCTCCGGCCTGCATTAGCGGACGTCCACAACAAATGGTGCCATCGGCATCCATAAAGTTGTAATTTACTTTTGCTGTATCTAAAATACCTGTCATCGATTTTTTGATTGCAGGAGTGAGGTGTGTCATACAGCCAGCAAAATAAAGCACATCAGAAGACGTATCCGATGCTTTAGCGGGCGGGATATAGCTATATTGATCCGGTTTATATAGAGTCGGATTATATTTTTTCACATTAAGTTTCAATTTTACCGAATTCACACCTACCGGACAAGCTTGTACGCATCGGTCGCACATTAAACAATAACCGGAATTACGACGAGCATCATCATAGTTCCACCAGCGCAGATTTCTTGTAAAATTTACTGTTGCATTATCGTGCAGCTTTGCTGCAGAAATCATCTGGCAAGGATCTAAACATAATCCGCAACGCGAACAGGAATATATTTCAACTTTTGCAAATCCTTTATTCTTATCATTTTCTTTAATACCCGCATTTCGCATGAAAATAAGCATTACTTCCGAAAGAATATGAGTATATCTTGACCAGGGCAGAAACACAAAAAATGTTCCTAAAGCAATGGAGTATGCCCACCACATCGGCCTTATTAATGCATCATTGGCAAGATACAAATGGAAACTTTCAAAAATCATGCTAAATCCTCGAGTGAGGAAACTGCCGCCGCCTATTTGAGAGGTGAAACTTTCTGCCAAAAAACGCAAAGGAAAAATTGCCCACAGCGAATACATGGCTATTCGATCGTTCCAACGTAGCTTGGTGGTTCTCTTCATTCCGAATAAACGCGATCTAAAACGTTTGATTATCGCCAATACTTCTCCTGAAAGAATTACTAATAAAAAGAAATCCATTAAAAAGAAAAATAAAGATCCTTTCATAGTAACATTGGTTTCCATCATAAAATAACGAAAAAATATAGGAAAATAAGGCAAATTGAGACGATGCGGTGCGAAAATATTCACTTCAAAATGCCCGAGCACAATCAGCATAAACCACCCAAAAGCAAGGCTGCTGTGCATATAACCCAACACTTTGTTCTTTTTCCAAATCTTAACATGCAGCAGACACTCCATGAATATTTCTTTTATGGAAATAAATAATTTTTTGGAAAACAACATTAATCCGAGTTTTTTACGGTCTTCCGATGGCAATGATTGTATTACTCTTACTGTTGCAATAACAAGGTAGGTAAGTACAAAAATTAGCCCGATGGTATATGGCAATACGAATGGATCGTAACTAAATCTTTCTTTCATATCTATTCTTCGCTCTTCACCAATTTATCTGCCGGTACGCGATAATTGGGTTGATTAAGTATTTTGCTAATCTGTAAAACAATATTTCTGGTGGCAACACCTTTTGGACAAACCATACTGCACTTTCCGCAAAGCATACATCTGTTAATCATTTCTTTCACAGTGTCTGTTTCTCCTCGTTTCAACATCAATTGTATTTTACGTAAATTGAAATCGGTAAATTGTCCTGCCGAACATGTTGCAGCGCAGGAACCACAAGAAATGCAGTAAGCAAAACTGGGTTCTTTTTCCAGCATATCTTTGGCTGAGGTTGTATCTGCGTTGTCAAGATTGACAACAATACTTTGATGTTTTTTATATCCGAATTTATTACTGCTCATTTTCTATATTGTTAAATATTCCATCACTTCAACAGCTGCAGCGCGTGCATCGGCAAGTGTGTCCGGAATGGTTTTGGGTCCGGTGCAGGCGCCGGCCAAAAATATGCCTTCGAAATGGGTTAGATTTTTCTTGTCATATTCGTTCAATGGATCAAAAAATCTATCACTTCCGATATTCAGATTTGTTTTTTTTGCAATTACAGTTCCTGCTTGAGACGGTTCCATGCCAACCATCAAAACCAACATGTCTACTGTTAATTTCAGCGGTTTTCCAAGCAATGTGTCTTCCGCTTTTATCTGAATTTTCCCGTCTTTGGTTTCTGCTGCTTCTGATAGTCGTCCACGCACAAATTGAACACCATAAACAGATTGCGCTTCATGATACATGTTTTCAAAATGTTTGTCGAACATTCGTAAATCCATGTAAAAATTATACACTTCGGCTTCAGGATACAATTCTTTCAATTCCATTGCTTGTTTAACAGCCGTTACACAACATACTTTTGAACAATAACGGTTGTTTACTTTCTCATCGCGAGAGCCCACACAATGTATCAATGCTATACGTTCCGGCTTTTTGCCGTTTTTGCAAACCACGTTTTTCTTTCTGAACATCTCTTCCAAGTCAACAGAAGTAAAAACATTGTCATAAATACCATATCCATATTCTTCTTTTCGGGAGGCTTTGAAAGTATCGAATCCGGTAGTAAAGACAATAGCATCGGCTTCAATGGTTTTGTTGCCGGTGAGCGTTACTTCATATTTGCTTCCTATTTTTTCTATATGCTGAACGTTAGTATTCGTCAATACCTCAACATAATTGTCTGATGTCTCAATTTTTTCAATAAGTTCATCCAACACTTTTTCTGCTTTTTCCTGTAATGGGAATAATCTGTCCCATTGTGCCAAATGCCCGCCGATTTTAGCATCCTGTTCGATCAAATAAACTTTCACATCCGGTTTATTCAATCTGGCAGCAGCTTCAATTCCGGCAATGCCTCCACCTATTATAACTATGGTTTTCATTATTTCTTAATTGCTTTTTTACTTTTTTGTTCTAATTTTTTTATACTTTCATCCGGAGTTGGAAGGTCCTCGGGCATTGTACCACCAATCTCTTTGATAGTTTGCCTAACTTTTGCTCCAACTTTACGATGTGTTTCGTTGGCTTTTTGTTTATCTTTTATATTCTCTTTACGCAATTTGTCTTCTGTTTGTGTGGCACGGAATAAATTTGCAGCTAATTCTGTACTGCCCATATGGTCAAGGATTTGTTGGCTTTTCTTTAAATTTTTCTTTTTATGAATATCTTTTGCATCCAAACCTCCATATAATCCCATGTAGCCATGGTTTTGAAAAATGGCGTAATCAATAGCATTTACCACTCCTGATAGGTGTGCCGCATCTGCCAATTGAGAGTTATGTCTCTTTAATTCATTGCGTAAGAACAATCGCTTTTCATCTTCAGATGTTAATTGATTGAATTCTTTCATTCTAGAAATTTCCTGCAATCTTGTCTGTATTGCGAAATATGTCTGTCCCAATGCAATAGCCTCTTTTGCAGGATCTGCATTTTGAACAATTAAATAGCAGGCATAACGCGATAATTTAATGCTATCAACCTGTCTTTTAGCGCCTTTTGCTGTTTCGATCATTTCGGTAACGTCAACGAAATGATCAGAAACTTCATATTTGCTATTTTTGCATGCTTCTTTTGCTTTTTCAATTACATCTAAAAAATTTCTGTAATCTGTATATTCAAGTACTTTCGATAAATCTCTGGATATCCAGTATTCGTCCCTGTTTTCGTCGATCTTTCGTATTTTCTCAAAAATACTTGTTACCTTTTTTTCAATAGCTTTTTTAGTCATATAAAATTTATTCAGCGATTAAGATTAATTTCAGCAACATTTGATACTCATTGGAAATTCAGGTTTCCCAATATCTTTCCCATCCAATCCTTCATATTTTTTTGCAGGGTCATATTTTATACCAATCTTATCCAGCAATGGCTCTACGGCAATCTGATGCACTTGCAATCCTAAATCCCACGGATCATAACCCATTACCAGACCTGCTACTTCTTCATAAGTAAACACAGGTATT
>JAVBPN010000028.1:0-2907 GCA_031549585.1 Bacteroidales bacterium | reverse complement strand
AATCGATGTTTTAATATCTTCTTTTGATGTTGGTTTAATGAAAGTTACACTGTATTCAATAAGCGATTATCAACTTGGCGTGAGCGGTCTCATGAGGCGGTAGCGAGTAATATTCGATTACTTATAACCCAAAACTTGAGACATGAAATTTAAATTATTTATTCATGGGAAAAATAAGGCGGTGTCGAACCAAAGTTTGAAGAGCTGCAATTCGACAACCGCCCGCTTTCCCGCCTAAAAAAGGAGGGAACAAATTTACTTAATTAAATCGAATGACCGTTATGTGGAGTTCGTTTGTTGACTCATGAGATCGACAAGTAGTGTTTTGCCGGTACATGTTAAAAACGGTAATAGTTAATTAAAAAATCAATTAAAATTTATTTTTATGAAAGTTAAAATTTTGTCAATCATTGGCATTTCTACTTTTGCAGTGGCTATGATGCTGAATTTCAATATAAACTGGCGCACTAACACCCTGTCGGATTTGGCTTTGGCTAGCATTGAAGCCTTGGCTGAAGGTGAAACAGGTGCTGAATTCACAGAAGCCACATGTTGTATAGCATGTTGGGATAATCACAATTGTAGTGGTTGTGATGGCAGTACGCATGGTTATGCTCATAGGGCTAATTGATTGTAAATATCAAACTAAAGAGACTTTCTGAAAAATAAAATAAATATTTCTCAGGAAGCCTCTTTTTCTAATTTTTGGAAAATGACACGCAATATTTTATGCTTTTTGGGTATATTGATTTTGGTTAGTTCCTGCGTCAACAATAATCCACCACGTACTGAATTGGAATTCAACAAGGTAATTGTCAACAATTTATTTACTAGGTTTCCGGGCACATTGAGGGTTACTTCAAACCATATCCTATTGCAAAATCCGTTTAATAAAGATGCTTTTTTGCAGATGTATGATCGACTGACAGGAGAAGAAGTTCTAAACGCAGGTACCCTTGGGAAAGGGCCAGGGGAATGGAATAACCCTGATATCAGCAATGTGATCAACGATAGAGTGGCTATATATGATGCGTATTTGAAACAGGTTACCTTTATAACAGTCAACACAATGTTGAACATTTCAAATCCGGATTTAGCTCAAAAAATAGATACAGATATCTCCAAATTCGTTTTTTTTGATGATTCTCAATATATTGTGGCAAACTGGAAAGAAACGCAACCGTTTGAGTTCTTTTCAAATGGAGAGCTTTTTCCATGTGGGCAATATCCCATAAAGGAAATAGTTAAAAATACTGCCGATTCTTTTCAAGGCAATATACAAGTGCATTCTCAAAAAGGATTATTGGTATATGCAACATTTGATAATCCATATATTGCCCTGTATCAAATTAAAAAAAATGAACTGATGTTGATCTGGGAAAATCAGTTTAAGCCTCCCCAATATTCAATAGCCGAAGGTCAGTTACGGTGGGGAAAGGAACAACCTGACGGAGTTTCTGATATTGCTTTTACAAAAGATTACATCGTATGTTTGGTAAAGGATTTTAAAAGTGAAACAAATGGGCGGGATGTTAGAACTGCCCCCAAAGCTATTTATGTATTTGATTATGATGGACAATTAATTCAAATTTTTGATCTACCTGTTCACTCTGTGAGATTGGCGTCCGATGCTGAAACAAATATTTTTTACAGTGTCGCCCTTGAACCAGATTACCGTATCATAGAATACAACTTGTCTTTGAAAGGTTTATAATTGATTTTCTTCTTTATCTTTGCAATGGGTATAGAAATTACAGGTTACCTGTATTTGCAAGCGAACGAAGGCCTAACAGGAAAACAATACCTGTTAGGCCTTTTAGATATAAGGATATAATTACCTACAAATTATCCTTTTCAATATCCTTGAAATATTTATATGTGCCAACTTTCAATTCGACTGTAGCCGCTTCATCACACACAATAATTCCTTTCGGATGCATCTGCAAGGCTGAAATAGTCCAGATATGATTAATACTGCCCTCCATGGCATGATATAAAGCGCGAGCCTTATTATGCCCATTCACAATAATCAAAACTTCTTTTGCATCAAGCACAGTACCAACGCCAACAGTTAAGGCTGTTTTAGGAACTTTATTCAAATCATTTTCAAAGAAACGCGAATTAGCAATAATCGTATCTGTGGTTAATGACTTTACGCGGGTACGCGACGCCAAAGATGAACCGGGTTCATTAAATGCAATATGTCCATCGGGGCCGATACCTCCCATAAACAAATGTATTTGCCCATACGATTTAATTTTTTTCTCATAACGTTGGCATTCTGCTTCTAAATCAGAAGCATTACCATTCAATATATTGATATTTTCTTTGGGGATATCAATATGGCTAAAAAAGTGCTTCCACATGAATGAATGGTAGCTTTCCGGATGATCTTCAGGCAAGGCTACATATTCATCCATATTGAATGTTACTACATTTTTGAAAGAGACTGCTCCTTTTTTGTGTAAACGAACTAATTCATTGTACGTACCTACCGGAGAAGACCCTGTAGGCAATCCCAATACAAAAGGGTTATCAGGGCTAGGTGCAAAGGCATTGATTTTAGACACAATATAATTTGCCGCCCATTGGGAAATCTTTTCATAATCGGGTTGAATAATTAAACGCATATAGAGATGGTATTATATAAATAAAACACTAAGTGATCCATCAAAGTTACAAAAAATCGGTTTTGCCTTTCAATCATAAATCCCTAATTTTGTAAAAAATTGAAACCTCTGCTGATTTGCACTGTTTTCATATCGTTTTGAGGAATGAATGACATCATGTTGTCCTAATAATTTCGATTTTGTACTTATATGTCTCATAACATGGTATGCGTGGCCATTCATCTTCTGAAATATTATTCTTACCTGATCTTTTGATGCAAAGGACACCTCAAGGCTC
>JAVBPN010000303.1:0-5431 GCA_031549585.1 Bacteroidales bacterium | reverse complement strand
CTGGGCGCGGTAGTAAGCGCGTGCATTGTGGTCGATATCGTACCCCAGCAGCAGGTTGGTATCGCTCATTCCTTGCAGGATGCCGTTCATGCGGTCGATACGCGGGTTAAGCGACCGGTGCGCCTCCATATCGGCAGTATGCTCAGCCATGTTGATATATGAGGGCACTGATGCCGGGTACTGTGTCATGTAGCCGAATACCTTATCGATCCAAACCTCCATTTCGTAAGCTACCCGGCCGTATTGCTGCCGTTGTTTGGGGGTAAGGTTGACGGCTTTGCCGGCCATTACACTTTCTATCTCCGCCAGGGCGGCATCAATACGCACCAGTTCTTCGGCGGTAAAACTTACGGATATTAAATTGTCTAAAGCCATGATTTTAATTGTTAATGATAAATGGTTAATTGTTAATGAATTATTTTGATTTCAATATTTTTGAATATAAAGTTGTCATTTTTGGATTTGCAATAAAACTGCCTGCAATGATAACTCGATTGTCTTTATCAAGAAGAAAACAATGATACAATGGATCTGACAAAAGACTGTTTTGTTTATAAAAGCTGTTTGATTTATCACAGATAAGCGGAATATGAAGACTTTTTATACTATTAATCAAAACATAATCAAGGGAATGAACATATACTAATAAGCTCGAATGTTGTGTTTTTATGGCTTGGTATACCGAATCAATTTTCGATAATGTTTTTACACAAGCATAGCAATCACCATCAATATAATAAATTATCTTATAATTATTGCCGGAATATAAATCACACGAATCATTTTCATTCCACTGAATGGAAATGATTCGTGGTACAACCAGTGTTTTGCCATGCCATTGCGACAAAGTTGCCTGTATTTGCTGTTGCCTGGTATTTTGTTGACATGAGATAATGCCGGACAACAACAATAATAATAACAGTAATAATTTCTTATTCCAAATCATATTGCACAATGGTTGTTTCGGGTAGATACGAAATTCCATATATTTTATTACTTTTACCATTCAGACACATAGAAATTAATGGTTTATCCAATTTGTATTTTTTTACAGGTATACCACTCCAGTCGATAACTAATAGATATTCACATTCCCTGTCATCATCAGGGTGTTCTTTCATCATTCTTCCCGAATATAATAAATATATATATTTTTGATCGCTGTCAATTGCAGTAAAGCCAACCTTGGTTTTATTGTAAGAAAAAGCACAGACCCAATTATTTCTCGTCATTTCCGGCTCATAAAAATTAAGTTCATCGATTGTTTCGATATTATCATCTGAATATTTGAAAAGGTGAATACTGCCAGAAAAGAATGTTGCAAATGCTATTCTTCTGTTCTCCGGATTTATTGTATAACATCCTTGAAATCCTGTTGAAAAAACCCTTTCCGGAAAGTCTTTATATCGTTCTGGCTTCGAATAATTCAAACATCCCTTTAAATAGCTACCATTTTGGTTGTATAAGCTAAATCGACCGTCAATATCACTACCTGAACCGATAAATATGTTACCTGTCCATATCGATGTTATTGGATGATGCTCCAAAAAAGAACTAATTTTTTCTATTTGATAACTTGTGTTCTTAATTGCCTGTAGAACATCAATTTTGTATATCGAACGTAACGTCCCATCATAAACCAACAAACTGTCTTTGCGGATGTGAGGGCAAAAATCGAACATCAACAGTTCACCAGGGCCATTTCCTTTTCTTATTAGCTGCTTTATAAGTCGGTTATTATTAAGATTCACCAAACTTAAAAACAAGTCATCATTCAAATTCTTAATTGCCAATATGCTGTCATTAATCAAACGCAAACTACCACCGTGAAGAATTTCATGATCCGTTTCAATTATTTTTCCTTGTATGTTGATAATTTTGTTGGAAAAGTAATTTAAAGGATCTGCTGGTAATACATCTTTGCTATTATTACATGAAAAAAGTACAATAACAAAAATTAATTTAATTTTTTTTAAAACACCCATGTTTATATATTTATTTCTCTTATTTAAAATAAGAGGTTGTTAACTTTAAGTCAGCAACCTCCATAACAAACAATCAATCCAATACCTCACCACCACCCCACGTTACAACAACGCCTGCTACTCGATGTTCTTCTTTCCCATTTGAGTCATAAAAAATACATATGCAATTTTCGGTATGTCGGCACCCATACTGTCCTATGGAAACTTCACCTTGTGCCAATGCTTCTACGTTGGCCATAGTAAGATCCATGTTTTTGCTCAAACTTGCATTGATATTGAATGCCATAGCCCCTGCAAAAACAGCAACTCCAGCAATTGATAATATTTTCTTCTTCATGTTATTTGATTTTAAGAAGATTACACATTTATTTGATTTTTCATCTTAAATACACCGGATGACAAGATGAGAACCGGTTTCCGGCGGTTTGTTTTTGTTCCTATTCCCCAACAAGTATCACCAACAAACTTGCCGGCGGCAAACTTTTTTGCTTGCCTCCATTATGGGGATACATTATTCAATTATCTTTGCCTGTCATCTTATTTTTTATAAGGTGGGAAAGCGGGCGGCAGCCGGAGATATCTCGGAAAAGCATCACTCCGGCGCCGCCTTTTGTTTCCCATGAAGAACATACTCCCTTGGGCTTGGCCTTGCCCAAGCCTGCTATATACAGGTGGAGTATGTGGATTCATTTTGATCAAATATTCCTATTGAACAACAACACGTACCTTAAGAGCTGCCGTAGGACATATCACGGTTCCCACTCCTATACAGATAATATAGTCCGATTCGCCTCTTGCTAAAGCTTCCACGTTTTGTGTGGTAAAATTGGGCATTCCATTACGGTTGGCTTGGATGCTTACATGACCAATTGCCGCAGTTACTACTACAATGCCAACAATCCATTTGATTTTTTTCATGATCAATATTTTTTACAAAGTTTCAAGGTGCAAATAAAATAAAAAAAAATGGAATAAATGCAAGCCAATTTTAACTCAATTTTAACTTTTTTCAGTTTCTGAATTTTTGTGATGAAATTTGAAGAAAAACAAATACATTTGCCCGAACATTCATACCCTATGAAAACCAAAGTAAAACTGACGATGATTGCGGCCCTTGCATCTATTTTGCTATTGCAAAGCGTATGGACAACCACCATGTTCGATACCTGCAGCGAAGAATACCAGCAAGCCATTGTTCAATGCCTGCGTGAGGCCACAGACAAGGAATTGTTATTAAGGAAGCGATTAGTTGGACCTTTTCATTATACTTTTCGGCATGACAATAATGAAACTACACGGGATATAGCGCCTGTGATACAAATGGAAGATACCACCGTGCAGCTTTCGTACGATCGAACCGACCCGTATATGTTATCCAAAATAGAGCAATCAGCATTACACCGGTTCGAACCGCTGAACACACAAACGCTCGACAGTATTTTCCGCCAATTGTTGCACGGCCGCAAGTTTGCTGTGAGCAATACTTGCGTGGATTTGATCCATTTGAAAAACGATAGCATGATCAGCCGGAGCTGTGTATCGGGTTCCACAGCACGGATGTATGGGTCGGATATCCTGATCATTGATGCTGCGCAAACGCTGGGTGTAAAGGCGTATGCGGATGCGCCGTTTAAAGCTGCCTTTAACAGGATGTGGCTACTGCTGGCAGCGGTAGCCATACTAATGGCAGCGGTGGTGGCAGGCATGATATACCTGGCTCAAACCATCCACCAGCAATGGCAGAAGGATAAGGAACAGCGCCTGTGGGTGAATGCCTTGACCCACGAGCTCAAAGGGCCTATACATGCCATCAGAGGCGCCCTTGAACTGTTGGTGAAGCGCCCTGAACGATTAGAAAAATATACCGGCTTGGCCACACTGGAATTGAACAAGCTCCACGATTACATCGGTATGATACTTGAAATAAGCCAAGGCATGGCCATTGCCAAAGTCCTGGAAAAAGAGGTTATTCAACTCCGTCCATTTTTCGATGAGTTGAAAGATCAATATGAACTGCATGCCGGAAAAGAAGTTACCTTTGCGATTGCATTGGATGGCAATCCGGTATTACAGACCAACAGGGTACATTTTTCGAACATTATGGACAATCTGGTAAAGAATGCCATTAAATATTCGGACGAGCCGGTGCAAATATCGATTGTTCTTACCGCTACACCGCAAAACATGGTGATCCATATGCGGGATAATGGCTGGGGTATTGCCGCCAGTGAATTGCCCTACATCTTCGATAATTTCTTCCGCGGGCGGCAGGGACAAAAACGCAAGAAACCGGGATTTGGCCTGGGATTGAGTTATGTAAAAGCCATGACGGAAGCCATGGACGGTATGATCCGTGTCGATAGCAGGGAAGGTGAGTTTACAGAATTCATACTTAAATTCCCGTTGCATGATAATAACGATACTGTAAACGCACAATGATAGGATTATGGAACAAAAGGTTATTTTAATAGCGGAAGACGATGAATCGCAAGCTGAAATATTGAAGGACGCTTTTGAAGATACCGGTTATGAAGTATTGTTGGCTGCCGATGGCGCCATGGCATTGGATGTATACAGCACCCGCCGTCCCGATGTAATATTACTTGATTATGATATGCCCATAAAGAATGGACGTGAAGTGCTTGCCGGGATCAGGACGGCCGATACGCTAACACCTGTTGTATTCCTTACCGGGCATCGTATCGGAAAGGAGGACTCGCAGGATTGTTACCAACTGGGAATCGATAATTATTTCGAAAAACCGGTTTCGCCCATCCGCCTGGTTGAATTTGTGGACAACCTGCTGGAAAAGCATTACAGATATGCTCAAAAACTACGTATCGGAAATTCGGAACTGGATATAGCAGCCTTGACATTCACTACCGGTGGTGAAAAACAAAATCTGACCTGTAAAGAAGCACAATTACTACAACGATTAGTAAAAGGCTTCAACTGTGTGGTTCCAAAAGACGAATTGATGCAATGCCTGTGGAAAGACCCTAACGATAGCAACAGACAGGTTTTTAGCAATGTCATACACAACCTGAAAAAGAAACTGAAAAAAGATGCGTCGGTTCTTCTTTCTTCCAAATATGGAGAAGGATATATTTTGGAGGTTACTCCATAAGATTAGTTTGCCTATAATAAGCGCAAAGGATGTAAAAACTGGCACAATTGCAATAACGGATTCAATTCAATCAGGTGATCTTTTTCAAGATATCATGGCTTCGTCACTGTCAGTCCCATAAATAATTGAATAACTGTATTACCTCTTCATTCTTCACTTTTTCCTTTCCCCGGGTTTTCGCCACTGAACTGTTGTTTTAAATCCCTGTAGCGTGTGGTGGCTCCGGGATCATTTTCCTTGGCCGCCTCACCCTGGGCGCGGTAGTAAGCGCGTGCATTGTGGTCGATATCGTACCCCAGCAGCAGGTTGGTATCGCTCA
>JAVBPN010000365.1:0-16796 GCA_031549585.1 Bacteroidales bacterium | reverse complement strand
ATCGGTTTAGCATCTCCCGAAGAAATTCTCGAACATTCAAGTGGAGAAGTTCTGAAACCCGAAACCATCAATTACAGGACTTATAAACCAGAACGCGACGGTTTGTTCTGTGAGCGGATTTTTGGTCCGATCAAAGATTATGAATGCCACTGCGGAAAATACAAACGTATCCGTTACAAAGGGATTGTTTGCGATCGTTGCGGTGTGGAAGTCACTGAAAAGAAAGTACGTCGTGAACGTATGGGGCATATCCAATTGACCGTACCTGTAGCGCATATATGGTATTTTCGCTCATTACCCAACAAAATAGGTTATTTGCTCGGATTACCTTCCAAAAAATTGGATGCAATCATCTATTATGAACGTTATGTTGTAATACAAGCCGGTGTTAAAGCTATTGATGGTATCAAGGAAATGGATTTCCTAACGGAAGAAGATTATCTTGATATTATGGAATCCTTACCTAAGGAAAACCAAATGTTGGATGATGACGATCCCAACAAATTCATCGCAGAAATGGGAGCTGAAGCTTTGTGTAAGCTATTGAACCGTATCGATTTGGATGCGCTTTCATATGAATTACGACATAAAGCCAGCATCGAAACATCGCAACAACGTAAAGCCGACGCTTTGAAGCGTTTGCAAGTAGTGGAAGCTTTTCGTGAATCGAGAGAAGTGAATAAGCCCGAATGGATGATTTTAAAAGTAATTCCGGTGATACCACCTGAATTACGTCCGTTGGTTCCGTTGGATGGCGGCCGTTTTGCCACATCTGACCTCAATGACTTATATCGGCGCGTGATCATCCGTAACAATCGTTTAAAACGATTGATGGAGATCAAAGCTCCTGAGGTTATTTTACGTAATGAAAAACGTATGTTGCAAGAGGCTGTCGATTCATTATTTGACAACTCGCGTAAAGTTAACGCAGTAAACACCGATGCCAACCGTCCGCTTAAATCATTAAGCGACAGTTTGAAAGGGAAACAAGGACGTTTCCGTCAAAACTTGCTTGGTAAACGTGTCGACTATTCGGCTCGTTCGGTTATTGTGGTTGGTCCCGAATTGCAATTACATGAATGCGGCTTGCCAAAAGATATGGTGGCCGAGTTATATAAGCCATTTATTATTAGGAAACTGATAGAAAGAGGCATTGTGAAAACCGTAAAATCGGCAAAGAAAATTGTCGATCGCAAGGATCCTGTGGTTTGGGATATTCTCGAAAATGTATTGAAAGGACATCCTGTGCTTTTGAACCGTGCTCCTACATTGCACCGTTTGGGTATTCAAGCATTCCAGCCTAAATTGATTGAAGGTAAAGCTATCCAATTGCATCCGTTGGTATGTACGGCATTCAACGCCGACTTTGACGGTGACCAAATGGCTGTGCATGTGCCGCTTGGTAATGCTGCCATTCTTGAAGCGCAATTATTGATGCTTGCTTCTCACAATATTTTAAATCCCGCCAATGGTGCTCCGATTACCGTTCCTTCGCAGGACATGGTATTGGGGTTGTATTATATGACCAAAGAGCGTAAAAGCACGCCTGATAACAAAGTAAGAGGAGAAGGCTTGGTCTTTTATTCACCTGAAGAAGTGACTATTGCATATAATGAAAAACGTGCTGACCTTCATGCCCGGGTAAAAGTTCGTACCCGTACTGTAGAAAATGGCCAGCCGGTGGTTAAAATCATTGAAACTACTGTAGGGCGGATACTTTTCAACGAAGTAGTTCCGCAAGAAGTAGGTTTTATCAATGAAGTGTTAACTAAAAAATCATTACGCGATATCATTGGTTATGTATTGAAACAAGCCGGAACAGCACGTACTTCACAATTCTTGGATGACATTAAAGGACTTGGTTATCAAATGGCATTCAAAGGAGGTTTGTCATTTAATTTGGCCGATGTAATTGTTCCGAAGGAAAAAACTGCATTGGTCAATGATGGTTATGCTCAAGTAGAAGAAGTGATGAATAACTACAACATGGGTTTCATCACCAATAACGAACGTTATAACCAAATTGTTGATATTTGGACACATACCAATGCTAATCTGACCAAGATCGTGATGGATCAGTTGTCGGCTGACAATCAAGGATTCAATGCGGTTTATATGATGCTTGATTCTGGTGCTCGTGGTTCTAAAGAACAGATTCGCCAGCTTTCAGGTATGCGTGGTTTGATGGCTAAACCCAAAAAATCAGGTTCAGTAGGTCCTGAAATTATTGAAAATCCAATTCTTGCAAACTTCAAAGAAGGATTGTCGGTTTTGGAATACTTTATCTCAACACACGGTGCACGTAAAGGTTTGGCCGATACGGCTTTGAAGACAGCCGACGCAGGTTACTTGACCCGTCGTTTGGTTGACGTATCACAAGATGTAATTATCACAGAGCAAGATTGCGGTACGCTTCGTGGATTGTTGGCAACAGCCAATAAAAATAACGAAGAACTGGTTCAATCTCTCTATGAGAGAATATTAGGCCGTACTACGGTACATGATATTTTCCATCCGTTAACCGGTGAACTGATCGTTGCTTCGGGTGAAGAGATCACTGAAGAAATTGCTCGAGTGATTGAAGAATCACCAATTGAGCAAGTTGAAATTCGCTCAATGCTCACTTGCGAGTCGAAAAAAGGTGTTTGTGCTAAATGTTATGGACGTAGCCTCGCTACTGGCCGTATGGTTCAGTTGGGTGAGGCGTGTGGTGTAATTGCTGCTCAGTCCATTGGCGAGCCGGGTACACAGTTGACTCTCCGTACATTCCACGTTGGGGGTGCTGTTGCAGGTGTAAGTAGCGAATCAAATGCTATTGTTGCTCGCTACGATGGTATTGTTGAAATAGACGAATTACGTACCATTGAACGGGTAAATGAAGCTGGTGAATCAGAATCTGTTGTAATCGGTCGTACAGCTGAATTACATATCGTTGATAAAAATACCGGAATCACCTTGACTACTCAAAATATTCCTTACGGTTCTCATCTGTATATTAAAAACGGAGAATCGGTAGAAAAAGGAAAATTGATTTGCCGTTGGGATCCGTTTAGTGCTGTCATCATTTCCGAAGTATCTGGTAAAATCGCTTTTGACAATCTGATTGATGGTGTTACTTTCCGTGAAGAAACCGATGATCAAACCGGTTATAGCGAAAAAGTGGTAATCGAATCAAGGGATAAACAAAAGAACCCTGCCATACGCATTGTTGGTGATGACAAAGCAGTTGTTTCGTCATACAACTTGCCTGTAGGTGCACATATTCAAGTTAAAGATAAAGAAAAAGTATCTGCCGGTGATGTGTTAGTAAAAATACCGCGTGCTATTGCTAAATCTTCCGGTGACATTACCGGTGGTGGTGGATTGCCGCGTGTAACTGAGTTGTTTGAAGCACGTAACCCGTCTAATCCTGCCGTAGTTTCCGAAATCGACGGAGAAGTATCATTTGGCAAGATCAAACGTGGTAACCGTGAAATCATGGTGACATCCCGTTCGGGTGAAGTGAAGAAATATATGGTTCCGCTTAGCAAGCAGATTCTGGTACAGGAAAATGACTATGTAAAGGCTGGTTCGCCATTGTCTGACGGCGCCATTACTCCATCGGATATTCTTGCTATCAAAGGCCCTACAAAGGTTCAGGAATATATCGTCAACGAAATACAGGAAGTATATCGTATGCAAGGTGTGAAAATCAACGACAAGCACTTTGAAGTCATTGTTCGCCAGATGATGCGTAAAGTAGAAATCGTTGATCCGGGTGATACTCGTTTCCTTGAAGGTCAAATTGTTGACAAATGGGAATTCATGAATGAGAACGATTATATCTATGGCAAGAAAGTAGTAACCGATGCAGGTGATTCTGGTTTGCATCCTGGACAAATTATCACGGTGCGTAAGCTCCGCGATGAAAATTCGATGTTGAAGCGTCGTGACGCTAAAATCATTGAAGCCCGTGATGTCGTACCCGCCACCTCATACCAGATATTGCAAGGTATTACTCGTGCAGCGTTGCAAACGCAAAGTTTCTTCTCAGCAGCTTCTTTCCAAGAAACGACAAAGGTGCTTAATGAAGCAGCAATTTTTGGTAAAGAAGATAATCTCGAAGGACTTAAGGAAAACGTATTGGTTGGACATTTGATTCCGGCTGGTACTGGTATTCGTGATTACTCGAAAATTGTCGTTGGTTCTATGGAAGACTATGATAAGTTGCGTGCAACTAAAATGGTTGGAGTAGAAGAGGAAGAATAAGACTTGTTAGTATATAAAATAAATCCCGGGCACAACGCTCGGGATTTTTTGTTTTAACTATCTATTTGTGTATGTTTTATGAAATCAATATGTTCCCTGATTTCGATGATCATTGTGTGGGCGATCGGTACGTTTCAGAGGTATAGACATCCCATTGGTATTTTCCAGCCAATCATATATCTCAGTTGATAACTGTTTGATGGTTGCCTGATGTTCAGGAGCGGCAATCAAATTTTTGGTTTCGTATGGATCATTTTGCAAATCAAAAAATTCATTGGTATCCCAAATTCCGTGATAACGAATCAACTTGTAACGATCGGTACGCACCCCATGCATTGTAGGTGTTTGAGGGAATTCGTATTCCCAATAATATTCGTAGAAAATCCGGTCACGCCAAGTAATACTTTTCCCTTCCATCAAAGGAATAAACGATGCACCACTCATATGTGCAGGTTTTTGTAATCCGGCTAATTCCAAAACGGTAGGGGCAATATCAATATTTTGCACCATTTGCTCGACGACTTTACCATCTTTACATAATTCCGGGCAACGTGCAAGCATTGGAACCCGGACGGATTCTTCATAAAATTGCCGTTTATCGATTAATCCATGTTCACCCCATGCAAAACCATTATCGCCCATATAAATGACAAGTGTTGATTCGGCAAGCCCGGCTTCTTCCAAATAAGCCAATATTTCACCAATGCTATCATCTAAGCCGCGTAAGGTTTCGCAGTAGCGTGTTACATTGGTTTCCCACGGTTGACGACCGTGATAAGCATAATCCACCCCGTGCCAACTTTCCCGTTGGGCTTTTACCCAATCGGGATGCATTTCATCACCATAATAATCAGCGCCCGAAGCAACTTTTCCTGTTTTTGGATCTTTCGTTGGTAAACTTTTGATGCCATAATAGGGTGTATTGAAAGAAGGTGGCAGCGGAATTTTTTCATCCGCATAACTTCCTGCGTGACGTTTGGCGGGAGAAAAGTTATCATGAACTGCTTTGTGAGATAAATACAGAAAAAACGGTTGTCCGTCTTTTTGTTGTTTCATCCATTCAATGGCATGTTCGGTCAATAAATCGGTGATATAAGTACTATCCTTGTACTGCACTTGTTCACCATCGATATTGAGTTTTGGATTGTAGTACACACCCTGCCCACGAAAACTCTCCCAATGATCGAATCCGGGACGGGGTTCGTCTGTATCATTTCCCATGTGCCATTTTCCGAAGAAAGCGGTTTGATAGCCGGATTTCTGTAAATATTGCGGAAAAAACGTCAACCCGTCAGGCACAGGCGCTGCATTGTCCACTACCGTATGCTCATGAGAAAACATCCCGGTAAGAATGGAAGCCCTGCTCGGCGAAGAAAGTGCCGTCGTGACAAAAGCATTCTTGAAATAAACGCCTTCATGAGCTAATCTATCCATATTGGGGGTTTGCAGGAATGGAACTCGTCCGGTAAAGCCCATAAAATCATAGCGATGATCATCACTAAGAATAAATATAACATTGCGAGGTTTACCGGCATTTGGCAACTTGGGTAAATCTAACATCATACTTGATTGATCCTGTTGGGATACACAGGCCGAAAGAGCAGGAAGCAAACAAAAGTATTTCAAATGTTTCGTTTTCATATGAAAAATTATTTTGGGCCTTTGGGTCATGATATGCGACAGGACTGTGATGAATGCCTGTGTGCATCTATGTAAAGGTAATATATTTTTCTGAAAATTGTAAGAAATTGACTGAATTAGACAACCTCTTAGATACGAAATCATTTATCGAATAGGATTCGTATAAACGCACAAAAGACCGTTCATACATTTGAACAGTCTTTTGCAATTTATGGTTAATGTTTTATCGTTCCATTATACAATACCGGCAAAGCCCATAAAAGCCATAGCCAACAGTCCAGCTGTAACCAGGGCAATGGGTACCCCTTTCATGGCTTTAGGTATGGAGGCAAACTCTAACTGTTCCCGTATGCCTGCAAAGATTATCATAGCCAAAGCAAAGCCAAGCGCTGTAGCTACAGCAAATACCACGCTTTCCATCAAATGATATTCTTTTTGGACAACTATAAGCGCTACCCCAAGTATGGTGCAGTTTGTTGTAATTAACGGAAGAAATACACCCAATGCTTGATATAATCCGGGACTGACTTTTTTCAGGATAATTTCTACCATTTGCACCAATGCGGCAATGATCAAAATATAGGTAATCGTTTGCATAAACTCAATGCCCAGTGGTTTAAGGATATAGGTCATACACAGATAAGTACAAATCGTAGAGATAGTCATTACAAAAGTGACTGCTCCCCCCATTCCTGCTGCCGTTGAAATTTTGTTGGATACGCCGATAAATGGGCAAATACCAAGAAATTGTGCCAACACAATATTGTTGACAAAGATGGCTGAGATGATAATAAGAATATATTCCATATTATTTGGTAATTAATATCTTTTGTGAAACCTGTTTTTTGCTATTAACGCTTTCTATTTGAAGTATATATATGCCTTGTGGATAAGCGCTTGTATTGATTTGAGTTAATGGGTTTTCGGTTGTTTGTGTTATCCATGTTTTTCCTGACATATCCATTAATTTGATGATATACCTTCCCGGTTTGTCAAAAATAATGTTGACCAGATCTGTTGCTGGGTTGGGATAAGCTTTGAAGAATGGAGTGACAGGATTTTCATCTATACCTGTAGCTTGGGTTATAATGATTGTCTTTTGTATAGGCTCTGCAGCATTATAGCAAGAATTTCCATTTTGAGAAGCTTCAATTGTAATAATCCCTGTTTTATTAAAAGATAATATGCTGTTAGCTATAGAAGCTTCGCCGTTTATAATACGAAATGTTACTGGTAATTCTGATGTGGCAGAAGCATGAAGGGATATATATCCTTTGGAAAGATCAATATTTTCAGGTAATTCAAAATCGATAGTCTGTTGAGCCTTAGTGATGGTCAAAAAACTACTTTGTTTGCCTTGATATGAAGCCTTATCATCAATAGTGGCTACCACATGATAATTGCCAACTTCGATGGGGAGATCTGTTGACCCGTTATAGGTTATTTGTACTGGAAGTGATACTGGATTAGTAGACACACCAATACTCTTAGGATTACCATCATATACATACTCAGGTCTAGAAAGATTTATTTCTGCTTTAGGTTTTACATATAATGTATCTGATGTTTGGCTTTCACATCCATTTACTTTTATCTTTACCCAAAATTTACCATAATCGGTAATAGTATAATCACGGGTCGACAATTCTATATTATTCCATATATATTTAGTCGCAGAAGAGATATAACCTGTTTGCACAGCTAATGGTAATATTCCATTATCAAATTTGTCTTGATCCAAGATATTAATTCTCGGTTTTAAATTTATCAATGCATTGCACTCTTCACCAGATTCTTGAGATCTGTACGCTATGTATACAAAACGTTCACGTATCCATTGGGTCAACCTACGAAGTTCTCCGTCGTATGTATCAGGAATAGGCTCATTCATGTCAGTCCAAATCGGTTGACCAAGTATTGGCCACTTTTCAAAATTACGATCAACTGCACCATAACGAGTTAAGTCTTTAGCTACGTCGTCAAAATGTGTTAAAGTATTTTCAAGAATAGGGATCATATCAATGAATCGTTGAGCAACCATTTTCTTAAATTCTTCGTCTTCCCACATACGCTTAATCCAAGGCATATTATTACGTACAAGAAATGATCTGTTATCTGATGTTTTGTATGCAACATCAAAATCCCATATAGGCCCTATTTTAAGTTTTTCACCCTGTTGTTTATGGAAAAAAACGCTTGATAAAAAATAAGTATGATCCCAATCAAGGGATAATTCCGTAATTACATACCAATCAACAAACGATTGTACATCAACATATTTACGATACCCTTCTATGGGATCTTGGAAATTATTTCCATACAACGCTTCTTCAAAAGCGGCAATATAATCAGAAATGTATTTTGTTTGTTCAGGAGTCCGATCTTCATCTTTTGGATATTTAAACCCAAAATATAATGAATCGGTTTCTGGCGTATCGTGATAGTATCTACCATTGTATACACGAGAAGATGTAATGTATTTCGAATTTTCTGCTTTTAAACGTTGCGGGTAATCTTGTTCGAAAAGATATCCACCAGTAATTGACAACTCATCATTACCTATGTCTTTTATATTAACGCGTTGTTTACCTTTTTTTACATTTTCACAAAGCATATATATGCCACGGTATTCTCCGTTGACAAAAAGTTCAACAAACCATGCATGAGCGGCCCAATTACCCATTGCATTTGCTAAATAAAAAGTAATATAATTTCTTAACAAAGTTTTATCAAAATAGCAAGCATTCAAGACCCAATCTTCATCCTTTGCCATTCCTAACAAAGGTATCTCATTTTTTTTCCCTTGGCTGTTGGTCAGATCAATAGAATACGATTTTTTGTCTGACCCATTCCACGACGAATTACCACGCCCCTTAATACGAATGTTTCCGTTATAAAGATTTCCTGCATTAAAGTTTGAACCATTCGCGTTTTCAATACGCATAGTTGCATCTAATTTTATTTCCTTTGTAATATTTTTGAGTTCTTTCCCATTATTTAAAGTAATATGCATAATAGGAACTCCTTGAGAATGATAAACAGTATTTTCTTGAGAAAAAGATAATTCTATATATAGAAAACTTAGAAGAATAAGTAGAAATGGCTTCATATCTGTGTATTTTAATTTTGACTGCAAGTTAAGCATTTTTTGCTTTTATCTTATTGACGATCATAATTAAATAACCTAATGCGATAAATGCTCCGGGGGCCAACACAAATATTAAAATATTGGTTGTCTCGGGTAATAATTGTAGTCCGAATACCGATCCATTGCCCAATATTTCCCGAATAGTTCCCAATAATGTTAATGCAAAAGCAAATCCTAAACCGATTCCCGCTCCATCCAATAATGACGGCAGTACTTTGTTTTTTGCAGCAAATGATTCGGCACGACCAAGCACAATACAGTTTACTACAATCAATGGGATAAAGATACCCAACTGATCATAGAGGCTTGGTTCGCCATTAGGGCCGGGCGAATTCACATAAGCCGACATCAATAGGTCGACAATAGTAACAAATGCAGCAATAACGACAATATAGGCAGGGATACGTACTTTGTCAGGAATCAATCCTGCAATCAATGAAATAGCCGCGTTCGATAACATTAATACGAACATGGTGGCCATACCCATCCCCAAACCGTTAATGGCAGATGTAGTGGTAGCCAACGTGGGGCACATCCCCAATACCAATACAAAGGTCGGATTTTCTTTGATTAAGCCTTTGCTAAAATTTGCCCAATGACTCATATCTTTTTGATTTTGAATGTCAATTTTCGATGAATAGGATAGAAATAAATATTACTTTTCTAATTTTCCTGCTTTTTCTAAACTCTTATATGCTCTTGTTACCGCATCTGAGAATGCCCGCGAACTGATAGTAGCTGCTGTGATGGCATCTACTTGTCCACCATCTTTCTTTACACTGAGATTGTCCGTTCCGGGATTTTTACCATTATATTGGTCTTTGAACCTGGCTTGGGTCATTTTAGTTCCAAGGCCGGGTGTTTCCTTTTGTTCCAATACCGATATATTGATGATATCGCCCGATTGATCGAATCCTACCATCAAGCGTACCATTCCACCATATCCGTTCTTTGTCCATGTTTTGACAGCTATACCGGCTAATTTTCCATCTTTGGTAGCCGGATAACATAATAATTTTTCACCATTATCGTCAAAAGGGTCTATTTCATAGGCTTCGCTCAATGGATTATTATCATATTCGGGCGTCACCGCTTTGATGGCAAAGTTTTGTTTGGCAGCTTCAGCCGCTGCTTTGGGTTCTTTGGTTATTTGATACATAAACCCTAATGATGCTGATGAAACAACAGTAATCACTAACAACGTGATGAGCATATTGCTCAATGTAGATTCTTTACTAGCCATGTTTTACCTCCTTTCCGAAACGTGCGGGCTTGATATAAGTATTAATTAACGGCACAAAAGCGTTCATGATGAGTATTGCAAAAGACATACCTTCAGGATATGATCCGAAAACACGTATCACCACAGTAATCACTCCAATCCCGACACCATAGATCAACATTCCAACACGGCTCATAGGCGAAGTAACATAATCTGTGGCCATAAAAATAGCCCCAAGCAATAATCCGCCGGTTAATAAATGGAATATTGGGGTCGCATTTTCCTGAGGATTTGCCCACCAGAGAAGGCCGGTAAAAATGGCTGTGGTGAAGATAATACTTACAGGAATGTGCCATGTTATGACTTTGCGGATGAGTAAGTATGCAAAACCAAGTAATAACGCTATGGCAGCAATTTCACCCATGGAGCCGCCTAATTTTCCAATCAATAAATCAAGTGTTGATGGTACTTCATGCATTAGGTCAGCCATCGTTTTGACACTAGCGCCACTTGACACATCGGTTGTGGCCATGTTTTTGACTCCTTCTTTAATGACTCCGAGCGGTGTAGCGCCGGTGTACGCATCAATGTATTCTGCCGGATATTCGCCGAAATTAAACACAGTTGAAAGATTCCATCGCGAAACAATAGGCTTAGGCCAACTGGTCATTTGTACAGGAAACGAAATCAGCATAAATACGCGACCGACTAAAGCAGGATTGAATGGATTGTTACCTAAACCGCCAAAAGTCATTTTCCCCACGCTGATAGCAACCACAGAACCAAGAATCAATATCCAAATCGGCAAGTTAGTTGGAACATTGAACGCCAATAATATACCTGTTACAATAGCCGAACCATCACGCAAGGTTGGCTCCTGCTTCATCAAGTATTTTTGGATGACATATTCAGACAACATGCAACACAACACAGATACAACAGTTACATACAAAGCGCCTAGTCCAAACATCCATAATGATACGAGGAGAGCGGGAACTAACGCCAGCAACACATCATACATCAGTCGTTCAACGCTGTTTCCACTATGTATGTGCGGTGATGGTGATACAGTGAATAATCTACTCATTTTTGATTTTTAATTTTTTGATAATCGGATCAATTTTTTCCGCGTTAATCTGTTCGATCTGCGTTATCCGTGTTCTATTTCGCCATGGCCCGTGCCCGAATATTTTTCAATACTGCAGATTTCCCCAACCGGATATAATCCAACAATGGCCGGGCAGATGGACAAGTATAGCTGCATGAACCACATTCGATACAATCTGCCACACATTCTTGTTCGGCACGTTCATACATCTGTTGTTCAGCTAACGGCATCAGCAAATATGGTTCTAATCCCATTGGACAGACAGCCACACATTTGGCACAACGAATACATGCACGTACAGGCTCGCGTTTAGATTCTTTTTCTTCAATCAGTAAAATACCTGAACATCCTTTGGTCGTGGGAATATCAGATGTATTAATTGCTTTGCCCATCATAGGGCCTCCACTAATAATCTTTCCAACAGTTTCAGGCATACCACCTGCCGCTTCAATTAAATTATTAACCGGCGTTCCGATGCGTACTTTAAAATTGGATGGTTGCGCTAATCCTTTGCCTGTTATAGTAACTAAACGCTCTATCAGTGGTTTGTTTTTTTGTACCGCTTCGTACACAGCGAAAACCGTTGCAATGTTGAATGGCACCACGCCCACATCTACAGGGATTTTGCCCGAAGGAACTTCACGTCCGGTAACGGCTTTTATCAGTTGTTTTTCTCCGCCTTGCGGATATTTCACTTTTAAAGGAATTATTTCTATTCCATTGTATGATGCTGCATATTTTTGCAAGTTGGCAATGGCATCGGGTTTATTGTTTTCAACGCCCACAATCGCCTTATTGAGGTTTAAGGCTTTCATCAGAATACTAATGCCTATGATAATTTCTTGTCCTTTTTCAAGCATCAAGCGGTGATCGCAAGTAAGATAAGGTTCGCATTCCACGCCATTGATGACAATCATTTCGGCTTTTTTCCCAGGCGGAACAGATAACTTGACGTGTGCCGGAAAAGTAGCGCCTCCCAAACCCACAATGCCTGCTGCAGTGATTTTGCGTACAATATCCTCAGGGCTATCGGTAATTTCTGTTTTCAATGTGTCTGAGTTATCAATGCCTTCTTCCCACACATCACCTTCTACGGCAATTTGTATTGCAGTCCGCTTGTACCCCGACGTATCAAGGAACGTGTCAATTTTTTTAACCGTTCCCGATACTGATGAATGCACATTGGCAGACACGAAACCAGTACTTTCGGCAATCACTTGACCCGTTTTCACTTGGTCGCCAACCTTCACTTTAGCAGTTGACGGTGCTCCAATGTGTTGAGATAGCGGAATAGTCACCATTTCAGGAAGCGGCAATACCTCAACAGGTTTTCCTGCGCTTAACTTATTTTCTGGCGGATGAACGCCTCCTTTAGGGAAAGTTTTCAACATGTTTGATTTTCGATTAAATGGATCGCTAATGAGGCGGATTTAATGAATTTGAATTTTTTACGGATATTCCAACCATGATGGTAGTTTTGGGTATATTGTTCCAAACCGCATGGGGAATATTTCCTGGAACTAAATATGATTCGTTTTCTTTTAAAACCATTTCTTTTTCACCCAATATGATTTTTGCTTCTCCTTGGGTTACTATGAAAAGATGGTGATGCTCGTGCGTGTGGATTTTTAAGGGGCCGCCGCCATTAGGCTCTAAATAAGCAATAGAACCATCAATAATCTCTCCGGCATTATTGAAGAGTTTTTTTGCCAAGAAATGGATATGATCGGGTGGAGTGATAAAATCCTTCATTACTTTTTGAGATCAGGTGAATCCATATAATAATGTTTGATCGATCTACCTTGAAATTTATGCTTCTACCGGTACAGTAGGCTCTATAGGCACTGTTTCTTTTTCCGGAGCGGGCGGTGTAATCTTCCGCGGTGGAAAATTCAGTTCAAGGATTGCATTAGTTGGGCACTCGGGTGGACATTTACGGCACATTTTACATCTATCGGAGTCAATAAAAGCCAGATTGTTTTCCATCTTAATGGCTTCATAGTTACACACATTAAAGCATTTAGAACATCCGATGCAGGCTACTGCACAGTATTTTTTGGCAATACTGCCTTTATCCTTATTCACACATGATACAAAAATTTTGCGGTCTTTTTTGTCTTTATGACGTAATTCGATGATCGCACGTGGACAAGCCTTTACACAAGCGCCACAAGCTGTGCAGTTGGCATCATTGACCATCGGTAAGCCTGTTTTTGGATCCATTGCTAATGCATCAAATTTACACGATACAGCGCAATCGCCACAACCAAGGCATCCGTATGGACAATCAGTATCTCCGGTATAAAGAACATGCTCGATGGCACACGAAGATGCTCCGTCGTATATGCTTGTGCGAGGGCGATGTTCAAATGATCCACTACATCTCACTACCGCAACTAATGGATCTTTGGCCTCAACAGTTTTGCCGAGTATTTGTGCCACATTCATCATAACCGTATTACCTCCCACAGGACAATAAAAAGGAGAAATATCATCGGCATTGACCAATGCTTCGGCAAAATTACGACATCCGGCAAACCCACATCCACCACAATTAGCTGCCGGCAGTGCATCAGCAACAACATCGATCCGCGGATCTTCGAATACTTTAAACTTTTGTGCTACGAAATATAGAATGATAGCAGAAGCAACACCAATTGCTACCAATGTAATGATTGTAAACAGAATGACATTCATGCAATCAATCGTTTAGTGAATTTTTCTAACTGAGAATCCGAAAGTTCTATTTATTTTCCGGTTCAACAGCTTAAGTGACAAATAATAAGGAATCAAAATAAACAGCGCCGATAATCCACTGATCAATTCGTTGCCTGTAATTTGGTATGTGACCAACAAAGTTACAAGTATAAGGATAAAAGGGATCATGTAGCCAATACATAAAGCTCGAAAGCCCAGCGATTGCTGCATGATAACTTTTACCTGTTCACCTAAAACAAAATCGCCCGAAAAACTTTCGACACGAATATCTTTGTCTTTGTTTTCGGACGGCATACAGTGACTTTTTGCAGCACAGCTACCGCAAGCGGATGATGTAATAATACGTACAATCAATGCATTATCAAGCATGGAAACAACCGTTCCTTCGTGTTCGATTTGCTTTTCCATTTTTTATTCCTGTTCATCGAAATAAGTTGCAAAGGTAGAAAGTTATTTTCATAATAACATGTATTTATTCAAATTCCATAAGGATGGTATTCAACAACGACAAACCAATCAAACTGCAAATATGTCCTTCGGCAAAAACATACTTGCGGCGACGACGCAAATACCAATTGGGGAAAAGTACCCTTTGCGGCAACACCGCAAATACCATTTATGTCAAATTCCTATTTGCGGTAGCGCCGCAAGAACAGATCTGTATTCAGGCTTTGCTGTAATAATAAAGGGGATTTCAATGCAATCTACCGGGTTATCACAAACAGCACTTTAATGCAATTTTGTTCCTATCAGGTGTATAAACTCTTCGCGCGTCCGGTGATCTTTTAGAAAGACACCTGTAAAAGCCGAAGTAGTGGTGACTGAATTTTGTTTTTGTACTCCCCGCATCATCATACATAGGTGCTGTGCTTCGATAACAACTGCTACACCCAGCGGAGTAAGCGCTTCTTGAATGCAGTCGCGTATTTCCATAGTGAGACGCTCTTGAAGTTGTAATCGCTGTGCATAAGCATCAACAACGCGTGCTATTTTGCTCAAACCGGTTATTTTTCCGTTGGGGACATAGGCTACATGCGCTTTGCCGAAAAAAGGTATTAAGTGGTGTTCACATATAGAATATATTTCAATGTCTTTCACCAATACCATTTGCTGGTAATTCTCATAAAACAGCGCGGAACGCAAGAGTTCTTTTGGATCGACGTGATATCCCTGCGTGAGCATTTGCATCGATTTGGCAACCCTACATGGGGTTTTCTTTAAACCTTCCCTATCCGGATCTGGTACAAGGGTTTGTAAAATTTCGGTATATAAATTTTCCAGTTTATTGGTAATCGGGTTATTGCCTGTTTCCAGATTTTCCATAGAATATGCGCTTGATTTTATTTAATTGCTTTAACTTTCAATCCTGTTCCGGTTTTGTGATTGGTAGATACATCCAGCCAATTCAATATCAATGAAAAAGGAAATGTAATCAGATAATAAAACGGCAGCAGAATAAAGAATAGTTTGGAAACATTTAGCATAGATAACGGATATTTCATGGATAGCAACCACGAGATATGCCCCGGCAATCCATAAGTATATCTTGCATCAACTTGTGAAAAGCCTGCATTGGTCATCTTTTGGCGAATCTCTTCTATTCCATATCCGTTGCGTACGTGCTCGTCAATAAAGGATTCGTCATGTTCGTCGTGGGCATCAGAGCCTCCTTGATCCGAAGGTGTGGATACCAGTAAAACACCGCCCGGCCGGAGCGAAGCATAAATATTTTTGAAAACCAATACATCATCTTCAATATGTTCCATTACATCTACGGAAAGCGATAAATGGTATTTGTCCGGTTCTATAAAAGTGGTGAGGTCGGCCTCTTCAAAATGAACTTGTTTATTGCGTCCGATCCGTTCAAAAAAGCGGTTACAATCGCTCACTTGTTCGGCTTTGATGTCAATAGCTTTGATACTCCAACCCGTTGCTATCCGGGACATGTAGTAATCATACTGTCCGAATCCCGATCCGGCATCCAATACAACGGCATCAGCAGGCAATTGTTTTTTTAACCGGCGCAATTCCCGGTTAATATACCATGCACGAAGCAATAAGATATTCAGCAAACGATAAAAACATTTGCGTAAAAACGGATTTTCATTACATAAATCACCCAGTGTACGTTTTACTTTATCGTATTGCATGTGTTTATTTTAGGAGATCATCAATATGTTCGGCATAATCCAGGCTATCATCGATAAAAAAAGCCAATTCGGGAACAATGCGTAATTGATGGCGTACTTTTTTTCCTAAGTCGAAACGTATTTGTTTGGTATGTGGTTTTAAATTTTTCAAAAAATCATCCGGTTTATCGGATGGAAAAATGCTGAGATATACTTTCGCTACGCTCAGGTCGGGGCTCATGCGCACGATGGTGACGCTTACCATTTTTCCTTGTGTGATATTTTGGGGTGCGGCACGGAACATTTCGCTCAAATCTTTTTGAATTAATCGTGCTATTTTTTGTTGTCGTGTGGTTTCGGCCATCATCATTCTTTGATTAAGATTCGTGTTTTTTCATCCTTTGTTTGGCTTCTTTTTTCAGTTTACGGGTACTAATCCGGTGATCAATGATTGTGATTGTTTTCACGCTAAGAACATAGCATTGTATACCGATCAATGCACCCAAAAGTCCTCCGCAAAAAATATCCAACGGATAATGAACACCAAGATATATACGGCTGTATGCAACAATTAACGCCCAT
>JAVBPN010000155.1:0-5101 GCA_031549585.1 Bacteroidales bacterium | reverse complement strand
CGGCATTGGCTGATAGTAAACGATGCACTTTCTTCATCCTGGTTGTAACCGATAAGACCTCCGGCATAAATTCCCCAAAGTTGTGCATAATTCATACAGTAGCTCATTCCGAATCTATCTGCTGCATTTTTTCCCGTGTATCCGCCGATGATGCCTCCGACATAAACAGGAAAAGAATTGATGTTGCTTCCGTTTATGGTACCTTCGCTTGTGCAATTTTGTATATTGATTTCGCCTGAGCTGTAATAAGTTCCGGTGGCAGCCCCACCAATCAGTCCGCCGACCATACTTTCAGCATTTTCGCATGAAAACGCAATATTGACCTCACTGAAACAATCTTCAATGCTATACTTTACATTGGTGCTGGGATGGCCGGCATTCCATATACAGCCGGCCAGTAGGCCTACATAAGAAAATTCATAACCGGTATATGTCATGGGAATTTCTCCTGTGACCCTTATTTTTTTGATATAACCATTACCGATGTTATCGGTATAAATGACCCCGAAAAGACCAATAAATGGTTCAAAGAAATTACTACCATCAATGCGGATATTTGAGATGGTATAATCATCGCCATAGAAAGAGCCTGCAAAAGGTGTTGAATAACTCAAACCGATGGGTTCCCAACTCATATTTTCAAGATCGAGGTCTTTGGTGAGTTTGAAATGTTTACCGGCATAATTGGACCCGGAATTTACCATATCGCGTAAAAATATCAAATCATCTTCATTGTTAATCAGATAAGGATCATTTTCTGTGCCTTCACCGTCAAAACTTGCCTGGCTTTCGGATTTCATCGTTTTAAGCACAGGCCGGCTGTTATCACTGCGTAAATACTTAAATTCAGACCAATTGTCAAAACGCCCGCCGGAACGAAACCCATCCGGACCCAAAGGCCCCGTAGTCAAATTATCAATGCTGATAATGCCAGCCACTATCGTTTGATCTTTTACAACATCGTTGATATCCGTATTGATAGTTACATCCTGCAACCAATAACATTCTTCGACACTGATCTCTCCGTCATCCCGTACTTCCAATTTTCCGGCTATACCACCCATTACTGTGCCTGATATTTCAGCATAGTAATAACAATGGTCGATAAAAATCCTGCCAATGAAACCAGGGCCATAATCATTAAGAGTGAAACCATAACCAATAATGCCACCTACATAAGAATTGCTTCCCATTCCCTTGATATTCCCACTACTAATATTATTGTTGATTTCAATAAGTTTGAAATAACTATTCGGACTGTAGTCATAACCGGCAATACCACCCACGTATGATTGTATGCTTCCTGATTCTGTGATTAATCCGTTATTTCCACAATGGGTAATGGTAATAATATCGCCATAACCGACAATGCCGCCAATGTAGGTTTCATTATTTCCTGTTATATTTACTGTCCCTGAATTAAAACAAGTTTTGAGAATCCCGGACTCATTGTATAGATTGTGACTTCCGATATAACCGGCAATTCCCCCTGCACGGGAATTTTTGTAATTTTCTCCCGTTATTGTCCCGTTATTGATACAACGTTGTACAAGAATAGTAATTATATTTTCATTGCCCTCATCAGAACCATTCCCGGATCCAACGATACCTCCGGCTTCGAGATGGAGGCTTCCGTTACATGTAATATTACCATTATTGGTACAATCTTCAATGAGAATAGAACAACCCCCGGAAGAAGCTTCGGCGCTGAAATTTGCAATGCCACCGGCGAAAGTGGTATCGCTAACACTGGTTATTGTTCCATTATTTTTGCAATTCAGAATAGAAGTACCCGTTCCGCCTCCATACACCAGATCCACATAACCTACCAGCCCGCCTAAGTAGGATTTTTCTTGATTTGATGAACTCTTTACTGCTACATTGTTGCTGCAATTTTCAATGAAGATGCCGTTATAGTTAAATACATAACCAGCCAAAGCCCCGATATAAGAAGTCCCTGAATAGATAGGAGCGACACCATCTCCATTGCCCAAATGCAGGTTGGCAATTGTGGTAGTAAAATCATTTGTGTCGCTTATATAGCCAAAAAGACCGGCATATTGATAATTCCCAAATATTTTGAGGCCGGAAATCGTATGGCCGTTGCCATCAAAATACCCTCCAAAGAAGAATGCTTCGTCTATCCCTATAGGAGTCCATTCGTGATTGTTGAGATTGAGATCAGCTTCTAAGCGAAAACTTGTGAGATTATTCAAATAATCATTAGTTGTGTTTATTTGTTGTGCTAAGTAAGCAAGATGTGCACAAGTTTTGATGATATAAGGAAATGCGGTACTACCATCCCCTTCGTCAAAAGGCGTTATTGTTGTTCCATCCCAGATATCCTGGGCTTGTATATTTTTTGTTCCTATACAAAACAAGATAAAAAATACGAGTAAAAAAATCTTTTTCATGACATCATAGTTTAAGTTATGGAAAATAACCAATAGAAAATAACATAAAACCCCAACAGGTTAATAAACTAAAATATTTCTAGAACCCTTTTACATAGCTATTGTGATGAATTATTGACAAGATACTCCCAATAACTAAAAAGAAAAAATACATCTTTCAAAGTTAATAATATAAAATAGCATTTTATACCCCCTAACGGGGGGGGATAGGTTCAAACTATCTTCCGCTTTTTTATTTTTTTGTTTCATCCGATAAATATATCTGTTATCTGGTCATATTATTGAATGATGCATTTGATCACTTTGATATTTCCCTTTTGACTAGTACAACGAATAATGAAAATTCCGCTTTGGAAAGGTATATCAATATCCCCATAAATCATTGCGGAATATAAGAGGTTGCCTACCATAGTAAATATTTCAATTTTAGTTGGTACGGTAACATTTTTTACATGAATAATATTTGCTTGCGCCCATATAGATATATCCTTAAAATCATTATAGGTGGCTGAAGTCGCAACATTATATGCCAATTTTTTATCCATCCATTGAAGCCTTTCCCGGATAAAATTTTTCACATTAGCTACTTCGCCGGCATAACTTCCATAAGTCCTGGGATTCATGTGTACTGTTGAATTCAGAATGTTCCAACGAGTGAAATTAAGTTTCTGGGATGCTTCGAGCTGTTCGGCATAATTGTCAACCACAGCCAGCAGCACCTCTTCACTTAGAATTCCCTGAGTGCGATAATGAGCATATATAGATTTTAGCTGATTTATAAATTCTGCATCCGAAAACAACCTGTTGACCACAGATTTGACATTGTAGGCGGCACTCCCTGTAGAAGCATAAATCCAATCAGGATTATTATTGATCGGGTAAGTCCTGTAATCGTTTTCGTAGGCAAGATCAAAATCCCACACCGGTCCAAAGTAGAATTTATCATTGTTTCGTTTTTTATACATATACACACTCCAGTATGTATCAGTGTTTCCGCTTAGTTCTCCAACCAGGAAATGACGTATAAAAGTTTCCATATCCATATATTTCCGGTATCCTGTAGTTGGGTCTTTGTAAGTGGATGAAAATAAAGCAGTCTCCATCTGGTTGAAAAATGTTCGGATATAGTTGCTTTGACCGGATACAATTTCATCATCTTTGGGATACTTAATGGTTACCGGTACCCCTTTTTGAGAATTAAACCATGATATTTCCTGATAGGCATAAGCATCTATTTCTACCAAGTATCCGCCCGAAAGATTTGGTAATGTGACGTCATTAACATCCATTTTATCAACATCAATACGATTTTTTGCCACTTCCATGTGATCGCATAGTTGATAGCATCCTTTATATTGGCCATTTAAGTATACATTCACCGGCTTTCCGGCAGGCGTATAAGGCATTTCAAGGCGTTGTGACAAATCGAAAGCCAAAAGGTTTCGCATCAGGCTTTTATCTCCATAATTATTGATCAATGTCCAGTTTTTTTCCTTGGCTGGAAGTCCCAGCACATTGGTCTTATTATATAGTTTCATCCGGTAAGGTTTTTTGGGAAACCCCCAACTGGCGTTACCCCGTCCTCTTATGTCCAGACTGTCGGCATATATTTTTGTCCCGTTTTCGGATATGATAGATACAATACCTTTCAGGTATACTTCTTTTTCGACAATATCCGCAGCGTTTTTCGTATGAATAATAATATCAGGCAAATTGGTAGTTTGATATAGTTTAGAATCATCACCTTCGCCCAAATAACCATAGAATTCTATTTCTGCAATATTGCAGCGTACATTATCAGGCCCTATATAACGGACATAGCGGAATCCCCTGCTGCAAGAGATCGCCTGTTCTGTCATGATGTTGTTCTGAGGTGTTGCAGTTACCAAACAAAATGGGATGGCATCGCCGAAATCGGGCATATTTGCACCTTCGAATACTCCCAGCAATAATCGCTGGGGCCAATCTTTTCGGGAACTGTAGGCCACTTTGGTGATAACATGTTTTTCGCCCAGGTCTAATCCTACCCATCCTCCGCTTCGCTGGTAAGCAGCAAAAAAAGTATTAATATTTCCATCAAAGGCATTATTACGTGTATTTACAGTAGAGGATATACTATTATCGGAATAATCCACACTTTCAGTGGTTCCTATAATATTGGTTGCAGGAAGTTTCGCCGGAACATTCTGGGCATTCAAGTGAAAGCCTAGAATGTATAACAACAACATAATGTTTGTAAATAGTTTTGAGTGTATCATAAACGTCATTTTTACAAAGATATAAATAAGCCTCTAAATAATTGTATTTATGTGTCTCTTTTTCATTAATTCAATGCCGATATAAGTAAGTTGTTGGTTAGGCCTGGCTTGTATTTTTAAAGTATTTCCGAAATCCAAGCGTGTATCACATGATTTGTTTTTGTAAATTGTTGATTTATAAATTTTCCTAATATTGTTTTTTAATGTAATGTTATGTTAGGACGAGACAATATCAACAATGAAGGAAGCCGCACATTTCTGCACGGCCTCCTGTTGTCTGACAGCAGTTCTCCAATTCCAGCCGGTTCTCCAATTGTTATCTGTTGGCTTTACCCGGTTTATGGTTTGCTATGCTTGATTACTCATTATGTTCATGAGAATATTCTGATTAGTTTTTAACTAACTTATATGTTCTTGTTTTGCCTCTTT
>JAVBPN010000136.1:0-18289 GCA_031549585.1 Bacteroidales bacterium | reverse complement strand
TGGCATTGGGATTATATATGTCGGTTTGAGGATCGCAAACAATCACCGCATCAGCCCGGACGGCGTCGGCAGTACGCAAAATAGCACCCAAATTACCCGGTTTTTCAACAGATTCGAGCACAATAACCAATGGAATAGTTGACAATTGTATCTGGCGAACATCCAAAGGCTTGGGCTCGATTAAAGCGATCATTCCATCGGAATGGCTGCGGTATGATATTTTTTCAAATACGGCATCATTTACTTCCAAAACAGGAACAGAAGTCCCGATTTTTGCAATAAGGAGCGCTGCAGACGAATCAATCAAGCTTCTGCAGATATATAAGCTATTAATATTATAGCCTGCATCCACAGCCAACGATATTTCACGTAATCCTTCGGTAACAAACAACTTTTGTTCCCGGCGTTCATGCGCTTTATCGAGCTTCAGAATGTTCTTGATACGCGGGTTTTGAGTACTGGAGATCAAAATAATGGTTAATGTTTAATGATTAATGAAGGTTGATGATAGCTTCTTCTTTTGTAAGGTTACATGTCATCGGATAATAAATCGGGACGCAATTTTTTGGTGCGTTCAATGGATTGGTCGAATTTCCATTTTTCTATGGCTGCGGCATTGCCTTGCAATAATATTTCAGGGACTTTCCAACCATTAAATTCTGCCGGGCGCGTGTAAACAGGAGGCGCTAATAAATTATCTTGAAAAGAATCTGTCAAAGCAGAGCTTTCATCTCCCAAAGCACCGGGAAGAAGCCTGATGACCGAATCGCAAATCACCGAAGCCGCTAATTCCCCACCGGTCATTACATAATTGCCGATTGATATTTCTTTGGTGATCAAATGTTCGCGAATGCGATGATCCACACCTTTATAGTGACCACAAAGAATAATGATGTTGCCAAGCGTTGAAACACGATTTGCTTCTTTCTGATCAAACAAAATGCCGTCCGGTGAGGTATAGATAACCTCATCGTAAGAACGTTGGCTCTTTAAATCGGTAATAACACGGTATACAGGTTCAATCATCATCACCATGCCTGCGTCACCGCTAAACGCATAATCGTCCACCCGCTTGTGTTTGTCCATTGCATAATCCCTGATATTGTGCACCACCAATTCAACAATTTCCTTTGACTTGGCTCTTTGAATAATGGAATGATTGAACGGACTTTCCAATAATTCGGGGACCACTGTAAGTACATCTATACGCATCATCTTTCAAATCTACGTGATTTTTTCACAACCAGCAAAATCATTATATGGTCATGATCTTGTCAATTCTCTGCAACTTCTCTTCCATAGGGGCATATCCATCCAACCACCATATTTTATGGCCGTTTCGTTCCATACGGCGAAACCAAGTCATTTGGCGTTTGGCAAATTGATGAATAGCCGTGTTCAGGCCGGTAAACATTTCCTCGTAGGTCATTTTTCCCGTCAAGAAAAGCGACAGGTATTTATATTCCAACCCATAATATTCCAACTGTTCGGGTGTCAAGCCAGAATCAAGCAATGCTTTAGCTTCCTCAATCATCCCCTCTCCCAACCTTTGTTTCAGGCGATTCGTAATCCGTTTCCTGCGCGATTCACGGTCATATTTAATACCAATCAACAACGGCTTAATTTCCGGGTAATTATCGGCATCCTTTTGCGGATGTTCGGTTTGATACTGTGCTATCTCAATCGCCCGTATCATCCGTTTCCGTGTATCCATATCCGAACGATTGTGCAGCGCCTTGATCGATGATAAAATGTCAATCAATTCTTCATCGCTTTTACCGGCTAATTCCAGCCGTAAAGCGTTGTTCACCGGAACTTGAATTAATTGGTACCCGGTAATCGCGGCTTCAATATACATGCCCGATCCACCACACAAAACAGGCATTTTTTCTCTTGCAATAATATCGGCATAAGCACGTAAAAAATCCTTTTGGTATTCATACACATTGTATTGATAACCGGGATCAACCAGATCAATACAATGATAGGATATTTGTTGCCCATCGATTATGTAATCCTGATAATCCTTACCTGTTCCGATGGTCATATTCCGGTATACTTGGCGTGAATCAGCACTAATAATTTCCCCATTGTTATGGAATGCCCAATTTGCGGCAACAGAAGTTTTCCCGCTTGCGGTAGCTCCTAATATGACAATCAGATTGTATTTGCTCATGCGATAAATACAGGTTCTGTGATGGTTTGAAAGAAACCGGCTTTCTGTCCCCTTTCGAAAAGTGTTTCCACTGCCAACCTGCCCTTTTTCCCAACGTCTATCGAGAAATCATTAACATAAAGATCAATATGCTTCCGGCAAACCTCAGGATTCATCACTTGGGCATGCTTGGCAACATACGATGCCGGCGCTGAAGGATTTTGCAATGCAAAGCGAACGCTTTCCTGCAATACAGCGCTGATCTTCTTCTTTACTTCTTGATTTAAAGACCGGCGTATGGCAATCGCTCCCAAAGGCAATGGCAATTGTGTTTCCGATTCCCAATATTCGCCCAAATCCATAATTTTCCGCAATCCCTTTTGCTGATATGTAAAACGTGTTTCGTGAATCAGCAATCCGGCATCCACCTCGTTGGATAATATCGCTTCTTCTATGTCGGAAAAAAGATATATTTTTTTATTGGTTGCATTGGGAAACGCAATGGTTAACAACATATTTGCTGTCGTATATTCGCCCGGTATGGCTATTTTCAAATGAGACACTTCATCAGGATATATGTTTTGCTTGCTGATCAAAAGAGGCCCATTGCCAAACCCCATAGCGCTCCCGGAATAAAGTATTTGATATTCTTTGGAAACCTGAGGATAACAAGCATAACTCAGTTTCAAAATATCAAAATCACCATTTGCCGCCAATGTATTCAATTGGTCTATATCATGCAATTCCACATCAAAGCGTAACCCCTGCGTATCTATTTGTTGGTGCAGCATTGCCCAAAACATAAAGGTATCGTTGGGGCATGGAGAGAAAGCCAATGAATAAGCCATAACTATTCGTTTTGAAAATCAAAGATTCGAGTTACAAAACTAACAAAAATCAAGATTGACTGGGTCTCTTTTGAAAATGTCAACCCACATAATGACTGTTTTTCATTATGATAGATATTATATCAAGTTTGTATTTGCGTTGTTAAATCATTTTTTGATGTTTCTTTTGTCACTTTTTGACGCCACAAAAAGTAACCAAAAACGGCTTGACGATTTAAACGCACTCCGCCTGTCGGCTTCGTTTGAACGGAAAATCGTCAATATGGTATGCTTCGCATAAATAAACGGGCTAACGCCCGCCGCATTTCAGTTGTGACTTGGACAACATACGTAAAATACACAACGTTTATATGAACTATAGCCATTACATTTTAATAGTTTTTACTAGAATTAGTTACCATGAATCAAAACTATATCCTCAAGAAAATTCGAGCAATTCTGATCAAAAGCAGTTATATTTGTTGGATAAACACAATCAAAATGTATTTGATATGAGCAACAAAAGAAATCTCATGGAAGTTTTCCAACAAGAAGCTCCCGAAGTAGCTCAAGCGTTCGGAGGATTAATCCAGTCTGTTAGCAGCATGAAAGCCTTAGAACCTAAAATGAAGCAATTGATTTATATTGCCATGAGAGCATCTCAAGGTGAGACAAGCGCTGTATTGGCGCATATTCCAATGGCAAAACGAGACGGAGCAACACGTGACGAAATCAAAGAAACAATTATTATGACAACTACGGTTTGCGGCATTAAAGGTGTTGCAAGCTGTTTGGCAGAAGCATTAGACTTATACGATTCCCTTTCCTAATAATATGGCAACATTACATTTAGTTTATTTTAGCCCGGCCTTTTCCACAAGAAAAGTTATCCGCATGATCGGAGAAAGCATTGATATGCCTGCCGTGGAACATGACATTACCCAAGGAATCACAGAACCATTGATTTTCAATCCGGATGATTTAGTCGTATTTGGCGCTCCCGTTTTTTCAGGCCGGATTCCGGCAATGGCTGTCAAAGCATTGGAAGAGGTTAAAGGAACAAACACATCTGCCATGATTGTTGCCGTGTACGGTAATCGCGATTACGACGATGCTTTATTGGAACTACAACATATCGTTGAAGCCGGACATTTCCACATAATCGGCGCAGCAGCATTTATTGCCCGCCATTCTATTTTCCCTCAGGTGGCAGCCGGACGTCCTGATGAGCAAGATCAAACAAAGATTGCTGATTTTGCAAAACAATGTATGCAAAAGTATCTTTCAAGAGGCGAATTAAGTAGCAAGCCAATAAAGGTTAAAGGCAATACTCCTTACAAAATCCCCAATAAAATTCCGCTCATCCCTAACGGCGATAAAAAATGCAATGAATGTGGCACTTGCGTAAGCATGTGTCCTACCCATGCCATTCCTAAGGAAAAACCCCGCAAAACCAATAAAGATTTGTGTATATCATGCACCAGATGTATTGCCGTATGTCCACAAAAAGCCCGTCATTTCTATGGACTAATGTTTCGTTTTGCAGCAAAGAAGTTCATAGCTAATTATAGCAACCGCAAAGAACCCGAAATATTCGTTTGATCAACCAGATAAACACATCAGTTACCATAGATTTATCTTAAAAAGTGATATTCCGATTATATTTAGAGTTAGGGATCGAACACATTGCCGATTTTCAAGGTTATGATCATATTTTATTTATTGCCATGCTGTGCGCTATGTATACTTTTTCACAATGGAAAAAAGTATTGATTTTGGTAACAGCCTTTACGGTTGGCCATTCGTTGACATTGGCATTAGCAACATTAAATCTGATACGCGTATCAACAGCATGGATCGAATTTCTGATTCCATTGACCATTTTTATCACAGCAATTGGAAACATTATCTCCGAGAATCTAAGCAGCAGTTCTGCCAAAATAAAATACGGATTAGCCTTGTTTTTTGGGTTGATACACGGATTAGGATTTTCTTCCTATCTGCATAGTTTGTTGGGCGCTACCAAGTCCATTTTGGTACCCTTGCTGGCATTCAATATCGGTGTAGAGTTGGGACAGATTATGATCGTACTATGTATATTACTGATCACATGGCTATTGTTACATGTTTTTAAAGTCAAACAGCGAGATTGGATTTTGGTGCTCTCAGGTGCTGGCGCAGGTATTTCGATTATATTGATGATGGAGCGTTGGCCTATTTGACATATATTTAGCTCACTTTCTCTCACTAACAAAATATTTTGCCCTAACGTATCATTGACATGTTGAGATATTCAAATATAATTTATATTTGTAATCACTAAACAAAAAGCCATATCTGCATGAGACGTAATCAAAATTGATATTATTATGAAAAAATTATTCATATTATTTGTTTTTATGGCATCGGCGCTCCCTGTATTTTGTCAAGATCTAATTGTTGATACAAAAGGTGATAGCCTGAATTGTAAGATTATATCAGAAGATGAAAGTTATTTTTTTGTAAAAATTACTACGCAAAAAGGAGAAAGAATCAATACTTTGATTAATAAAAAAGAAGTATTTGATGTACAATACGATTTTTTTACCATCCAAAAACAAGAAAAACGTATAACGAATCGGAATAAATGGCGTTTAGGTTTCGACATTGGCATAGCCTATAGAATAGCAGAAACATCCACTTTTGTAGATCGAAATCTTATAAACTTAGTGGAAGGTGCGAAATTCGGATATACTTTTGGAACAGACTGCGCTTATTTCTTTTCAACATATTGGGGAGTCGGATTACGATACAACTACTTCAAATCTTCTAACGAAGAACTCCACGGTAAAATAAAATTTCAAACAAATTATGTTAGTCCGTCAATTTATGCGAGGGTGCCATTCCGCAGTAACCCAAATAATATCTTTATATCTTCGTTTGGATTAGGTTATATGGGAGAAAATCAATCTTGCACATATAATTCCCAAGATATCAAGCTCAAAGGATCAACAGTAGGTATCATGGTATCTGTCGGCTTTGATGTTAAATTATCGTCAAGTACCGCTCTTTCCATTGAATTCGCTTTTCTAGGAGGGTCATTGGGTGAAGCGACAATAACAAGAGATGGGACGACGCAAAAACAAACTCTCTCTGATGACCAAAGAGAAAGACTATCACGTATAGAATTTAAACTTGGATTAAAATTCTTACCGTAAAAACCGTGTCAGTAAACCCCGGCAAAATTATTTCATAACGTTCATGCCGCTTCCTTCTTCCGGTTATACCATTCTATCCCTATAACTCCTAATATCAAGAAGCAAATGGCAATAGAAAAGACCAAAGCTATTTTTTCCCCACGGAAATAGCTTTCCGGATGGAAACGAAATTCCACTTTGTGTGTTCCTGCCGGCACGACCATAGCTCTTAGCACATAGTTGGAACGAATGTGCGACGCAGGCGCATCGTCAACAAAGGCATTCCATCCTTTGTCATAAAATATTTCGGAGAAAACGACCAATTGCGGCTCAGCCGACTGATATTGATACACCAAATGGTTTGGTTCATAACTAATAAGTTCAATGGCCGCCGTTGAGTCATATTTTGCAGTAAACCCTTCTAAAACCGGTTTGAAACGAATATCAACCACTGCTTCTTCTGAAGGATCAAAATCTGTCAATGCAGCGATTTCTTCGTCAGCATTATCAACCCATTTGATGCTGGAAACAGGCCATGCATTTCCCAATGCATTGGGATTCGGCATAGGTACCGGTTGGTTTTGGTTGCCGGGCACAATAAAACATTTTGTATTCAGCATATCCAACACCTTCATGTTGTTATTAGCGATTTGGTGTTCAATTAACTCTTGATAGCGTTTCATTTTCGCCCCATGGTATCCGCCAATAGATTTATGGAAAAACGAGGTAGTTGCATCATTAAATGTGCTGACGGTAGCATTCATCACACGATAATCCAAACTTTTATCTTGAAGGATTGCTAAATCGACAGGCGATGGTTGTATCGTATTGGCATCCTTTGCCTTTACAAATTTATCATTATTGAGATAACGCTTGTCAACCGCCCAAAGATCGACAAGGATCAGCGCTGCCAAAAGAGCACAAGCCGGCGCTAATTTCAATTTACCGCGAACCGAAAACCACAAAACAGCGGCAGAAGCTGCGACAAAGAATAAACTTCGAAACGAATCGGCACGCATAACGGATTTACGCGTATCTTGGAATGCGGCTATCAGCCAATCAGGATAGTTGGCATCCGACGCCGTTTCAAAACTGAAAAATAATCCGGGAAGTAGCATAAAGAACAGAGCAATGCCTCCCGCAATGAAAAAACTGTATTTTATTGCCTTTTGCTTTTCGGGTGCTGTCAGTCGATTACCAAGCAATTCGTTTACAGCCAATATGCCCAATAATGGAATCGTAAATTCGGCAATGACCAAGATCATTGAAACTGTGCGGAATTTATTGTATAAGGGGAAATAGTCTATAAAAAGATCAGAAAAGAAATAAAAATGTTTGCCCCATGCCAACAGAATAGAAAGGATTGTCGCTGTCACCAGCCACCATTTGATTGGCCCTTTTATCACAAACAAACCAAGTACGAATAGAAATACCATTACAGCACCAACATATACGGGTCCTGCTGTACCTCGATCTTGCCCACCCCAATAAGTCATTCTGGCAGAATACAATGCTTCATTTCTAGGCATTCCGTTCTTAACCAAAACATCATATAGGGTTGATTTCCTCGCCGCATCAATCGATATAGGGCCTCCAGCAAAGTAAGGAATAAATAAATCCATTGTTTCGGAAATGCCATAGCTATAATCGTTCAAAATATAACTTTTGTCCAACCCTGTAGTTTTATCATCCTGATCACTGGTTAATTCGGATTGTCCACGTGTTGAATAAGGTGTATATTCAGCAGTAAGCAATAAGTTGGTGATGTTAACCCCAACAGCTAAAGCTACTGCAACAATCATTGCTGCGGATGCCTTTATAAAATTGGCGTATTGTTTATCCTTGATAATCCGCACCAATTCAAAAATCATAAAAATTAAAACAATGATTGCCGTGTAATAGGTAATCTGAAAATGGTTGGCACGTATCTGCAATGCAAGTGCAATGCAAGTAACAACAAGCCCTAACCATATTTTTCGCCGGCCATATGCCAAGTATAGCCCTCCAATGATCGGCGGTAAATAAGCCAAAGCCCTCATTTTGGTATTATGCCCCGCTCCGATAATAATCAGAAAATATGTCGAAAGCCCATATGCAATCGCTCCGGTTATACTTAACCAAGGATTTACTTTGAAACAAAGCAACATAATGTAAAAGCCCAATAAAGCTACGAATATCATGTATGCAGGTGACGGAATACCCAAAGACAAAAGGTTTTGGATGTACATCGTCCAATTATTCGGATATTGCACAGATATTTGATATGCAGGCATTCCTCCAAACATAGAGTTCGTCCAAAGAGCTTCTTTCCCTGTTTCTGCCCTGTAGTCTGCAATTTCTTTCGCAGCACCGTTTGCTTGCAAAATATCATGTTGATCGATCCGTTTTCCGTCAAGTATCGGGCTAAAATAGACCAATGTAATAATCAAAAAAATGATAACGGCTACTACATGGGGTATTGATTTCTTCAAAATGTTCATGTCCAAAATTTAATTACGATTGTAAATCCACAGAACCAACTCAAAAGTTATAAAAATAAAATATTGACTTTGAGATATTTAAATAACCTTAATGCTATTTTATTTCCTCAAAATCAATATAATCACCCTCTTCTTTTTGGTATGCTTTATTTGATTTGGGCTTATAATTCACGGTAACCTCTCCCTCTTTTTTCTTTTTTTGTTGGTTTTGAACCTGATCCTGCTGACGGCGTGCTTCGTTAGCTGCTTTGGAAACAAAACCCCGCAGAAGATACCTGCCGACAAATTTACTGCCGTAGTAAATAATCAAAATGATAAAAATGGTTTTAACAAGACCAACGAGGTTCATATATAAAAAACAATTAACCGACTATAAAAATTATTACTGTTTTCAAAAAAAATCATAAAACAACACCTTACCTAAGGCGATCCAATGCTCTTACCATCAATTCATCTTTACGAATACTACGAAAAGCTAAATAATGGAGAATGATGGCAATAACGGGAAAAGTAAACGGTAACTTATAAGAAATACTATCTACATTTTTGATCATAAGCAGAATGTAAAACATAATACCGATTAACCCGACCAATAAGAGCATGTTGTATACACATAAACGTATTTGCAATACCCGTCGCCAATACATAAAAATGGCAACAAGATTAAGCAAACATATAAGAATGCCCATGGCCATCAAAGAATATTGAGAATCGATTTTCTCAAGACCATTTACCCCTTCCATATAAAATCCGGTCAGATTGAATGTAAATACATCTCCACTCTCCGCTATCACTTCGGCAACGGGAACAAAAAACATGGGAATAAGAAAACATAGAGAAACCAATAAAAATAGGCTTTGTATTCTTTGTATCATAGGTCAAATTATGGATTTCAAAAACTTAAATTATATCATTCCTAAAATGTTGTAAAATTAGTGCTATATTCGGAAATTTAAAATTCAGAATTTACATTCTTTGCGCATTGTGTACAAATATTTGACTTTAATCGCATTATGCTTATTATTGCGACATCATGTATTTGCCCAAAATGTAATAGATTCTTCGCAATATAACCCCAACTTGATCCGTTCACTGGGATTTGCTTTTTCCGGATTAAAATATCCTTTTTTATCACCTCTTTATTATTCCGGTTACTCTTTCACCGCACATTCCAATCGTTTCCGCAATCATCCTAAATATCTTTCCCAACTTCAACTACATCTTGAAATTGGCTGGCTCACCAATCAATCAAGTGAATCACATATTGCACCACTTTCCGGGCAAGTCGAATGGTCTATGCATTGGTATGCAACAAATCAAAAAAACAAATTCAGGCTGTTGTTGGGAGCTTCGGCTGATGCCGGTATTTATGTTTTTTCAAAAGAAGATAATGTAAACAATCCGTTTGCCTATTTTTTCAACCTGTCATTAAGTCCGAATATCATGGCAAAATACCGGTTTGATATCAAAAACACGCATATTGAGCTGGGACAACAATTGGATGTTGCTGCTTTGTCGTTAACTTCTATATCTGGTTATTCCTCTTCCATTCCATATGCAATGATAGAAGAAAAGACCAATTTCTGGGAAGCGTTAAATGTGGTTTCATTTGGTAAATTTTTGTCATATAAAGGAATCACCTCTATAGACATTATTCCCAACAAGGCAAAATGCCCTTCATTCAGGATTAGTTATATCTTTTCCAGCATGGACTACGACAAAAACAGTGAATCCATGCAATATGCAAACCAAACATTCTTATTTGGAGTGATTTTTAAATTATCTAAATACCAATATTAGAATTAGTTATTACTTTGCAGAATTGACTATAGCTTGAAATAATCAAAAATCAACTTAAACATTTTATTTACACAAAATTTTAATAACACTACTTTTCTCATTGTTTTTTGTGTATTTTTGCGCCGCTTAGTTGAAAGAAATGTTGGCTTGTAAAAGCGCGTCCTCTCATTTCTAATGTTTTTTAACGGCAAAAGGACAGCCGAATAATTAAAATGTATATGAAAAAAGTTAGTTTACTCTTTTTGACGTTTTTGACACTTGTTTGTGTAAATGTTAAAGCACAGGATTTAGCTCAATTGGTGTCTGATTTTAAATCATCGACACGCTTGAATAACATCAAGCAAATGGAAACCGCAAAGAAAAGCGCTCAAGATTGTGGCATCAAAAGCTTAGACCAATTGGCCAGCAGTTCAACCAATATTTTGGAATCGTTATTCGCTGTCAGCGATACTATCCCAAGCGTATATACACGTGTTCTGGGCGAAACAATGGATGGTTTGGCAAATGATGACGTACAAAAACCAAGCGTTGATGAATTGGAAAGTTTATCCAACCAAATTGCAGCTAATTCGCAAGTAATTGCAGACGCTTCTAAAAACTTAGATAGCGCTACCGAAGATGTATCGAAAATCAGAAATCCGCTGCAAGTCAAAAAAGCTACCGAGTCATTGAATTACAGCAAGAACACATTAAAATATGCAAAAGATGAAATCGCTTTGCAAACTAAGATGGTTGCTGCATTATCGAAACAACTCAAATCAGATGTAGGTTTATAACAAACGCTTTTAAAAAGATTCATATATAAAAAGGCGCGGGTTGGCTGAGTACCAATCCGCGTCTTTCGTTTTAAGGGTTTATAAGACACTAAAACAAAAAGGCCTAACCTGTTTATAGCATGGTTAGGCCTTTCTAAATTAACATCCTTGTATTATAATGTCTTTTGGTATAATTCTTCTGACTTTTTCCAATTTATTACATTCCAGAATGCCTGAATGTAATCAGGACGTTTGTTCTGATATTTCAGATAATAAGCATGTTCCCAAACATCAATACATAATATCGGAGCTCCTTTTTGTTCGGCAATATCCATCAATGGATTGTCCTGATTGGGTGTTGAAGAGATCGATAATTTACCATTATTGGATATCAACCAAGCCCAACCCGAACCAAAACGGGTAGCTGCAGCTTGAGAAAATTGATCTTTAAAAGCACTGAAAGAACCGAAATCCCGACGAATAGCATCTGCTAATTTTCCGGTAGGCTCGCCACCGCCATTGGGTGACATAAATTCCCAAAACAGGCTATGATTGTAGTATCCACCACCGTTGTTACGAACAGCAACCGGATATTTGGAAATATTTTTAAAAATTTCTTCTATATTCGATGGAACTTGCACTGTAAGACTTTGCAATGCATCATTGAAATTTTTTGTGTAAGCAGCATGATGGCGCGAATAGTGAATTTCCATTGTCATTGCATCAATATACGGTTCCAAAGCATTATATGCATATGGCAACGGGGCTTGTGTGAATGTCTGCGCTTTTCCTTCTGTACTCAAGGCAAAACAAATCAAAACGCACGGTAAAGGCAACAATTTTGTATGATTTTTCATGATTTTATTGTTTAGAACTACATTAGAATTATAACAATTTGATCTTACTATTTGTTCATCGACAAAAATTGGCAATAACTAAACTTATGATCAAATCAATATAACACAAACATAACAAAAATAACCGAATGGTTTATTGATATTGCAAACATTTATCGAAAATGATGCGCACAAAAACACTATTCTAATTACATAACCATTCCTACTGCGTCTCGCCTGATTTACTCCTGATCTGAAATAACAATTTTCAAAATCTTATCGTTAGGACGAATGGCCTCAATCACTTCCAACCCTTCAACTACTTTTCCAAAAACAGTATGCTTACGGTCAAGATGCTGCGTATTTTCCCTGTTATAACAAATAAAAAACTGCGAACCACCCGTATCTTTTCCGGCATGCGCCATAGATAACACACCACGATCGTGATATTGATTACCGCCTTGTGTTTCACAAGGAATGGAATAACCGGGGCCACCCATCCCGTTACCATCAGGACATCCGCCTTGAATGACAAATCCCGGAATCACCCGATGGAAAGTTAACCCATCATAAAATCCCGATTCGGCCAATTTAATAAAGTTTGCTACTGTTCCGGGAGCGTCTTTTTCAAAAAACTCCACTTTCATCGTTCCTTTTTCGGTTTGTATCTCTGCTATTTTCATCTGATTTAATATTCAAAATTTAAAGTTTCAGGTTTTGACATATGTTGTGGTTGTCGCTACCTTACAAATAATTCTATTATTCTACAAAAGACCTAACAGGATTTGAAACCTGATAGGTCTTGCCTAAAATCAATACTTTTGCAACAATGTCAACATTTTACGATCGAGCTTGTGCCCATACCAATCTTCGTATTCGATATCCTTACGTCCCGAATCGAGGAATCCAAAATCACCACGGAAATTCCATGTCGCCCATCCGATTCCATTTTCAGTCAAAATACTTAACACATCATTAAACCAAGCCAAGAATACATCGTGCGGCGTTTCGCGGTAACATCCGCATTCCCCACAATGTACACCAATACCTTGTTTTACCAAATCTGTCCATGGCTTATAAAAATCCTCCAATACCTTACGATTAAACTCTTCGCCATTGATGGTTCCCGGCCATACAGGCACAGGTGCATCATCCGGGTTTTTCCATACCCAACTTGCCCGGTAGTGCGATACATACCCAGGATAGTATCCACGGCAACTTTGCCCGATCGGCAGATCAGTAAGTTCTGGAATAACCAACGATCCCCCATCATTTCCGTCGGCCACTACCAACCTATCCGGAGTTTGCTTATGAATAACATCCAAACACCCAATGGCAATTTTCCGGTAAATATCTCCGGGAACGGGCGTCTTTTTACTAAACTGATCATTCATGTCCTCACGGAAACAAGGCTCGTTCAAGAGGTCAAAGCTCAACAGCTTGGGTGATATGCCTTTTAACCGCTTAGCCCACATGTCCCAATGCACATAAAGCGCTTTTTGTGCTTCATCGTCTTTCCATAAGTTAAATGGCTCATTGAAACCAGCATTGATACAAAATCCAGGAGCACGGTGTAAGTTCAAACTAACGTGCATACCGTATTTATTGGCTGTATATACCAATTGTTCGATGGCCTCAATTACTTCCTCGTTGAAATCAACTGTTTCTTCAGGTGTAATTTGTCTTCCTTCGGTCTGATCGAATTTTAAATAACAGGGATACTGGATCGGTATCCTTATAAAATTAAATCCCCAATCGGACATCCATTTAAAATCTTCCTCCTTTGAAGCATTCCGGCGGTTGGGCTCCCATTTACGAGATGTATAAAAGTCCAACAGGTTGAACCCGCGCCAACGAGGCAGTTTATTGTGAATTTTAGGTTCGCAAGAAGGTATTCCTGCAAGCCCTACCAGTGCCGCACCGGCACTTGCTGTCTTGATAAACGAACGACGATCCATGTGATATATAGTTTAATTAATTTGTTTTATCGATTATCCACTGCTAAACGGTTTTTTACAATTATGCCCCATTCTTTCAGGTCATTATCTGTCCATTTGACAATGGGATTTGCAGTTGTTTTCAGCATGGAGCAGCTTTCGTCTTTGCCAGACACTGACCAAGCCGCCCAGCTGACTTTATTTTGATCCATCCACTGCACCCATGTGTTCCATTGATCATTATTGATTGGTCCATTACCTGTAGCCTCCATGCCCGCACATTCCGATACAATCAACGGAAGACCTTTCGAAAGAGCATAACTGCCTCGATCCCGCAAGTCTTTTCTGTGAGTAGCCGCATAAAAATGAAGTGCATACAACAAATTATCACACCCTACAATCGGATCATCGGCTACAATGTGCACATCCTGATCCCAATGAGGCAAGCCTACAATAATGATATTATCCGGGTCAATCGCCCGGATGGTTTGAATCAATTCAATAGAATATGCTTTCACTTCTTCCCATGATTCATAATCGGGCTCATTAAAGAGTTCATAAATAACATTCGGATAATCCTTATATTTATTGGCCATTTGCGTGAAAAATGCTTTGGCTTCTTCCAAACGAATATTGTGGCTATGCCAATCAATAATTACATAAACTCCTTTTTTTATGGCGGCATCAACTACTGTCGTTACACAACTAAGCGCCAAATCAGGATTGGTAAGATAAGCGCCATCCGGTTCCACTCCCATGGCTGCGCGCAATAATGTACAATGCCAATCATCCACCAACGTATTGACAGCATTGACATTATAATAATCAAACCACCAATTGTGCCACCCAAAACTCACTCCACGAAGAACAACGGGTTCTCCGTTAGCGCTTGTGAGTTGCGTACCTTTTACGGACAATTGTCCGTATTTCTCAACAACCGTTTGTTTGTTGCCAGAAGGAGCAGTAGAACATGCAGAACAAATTAACACAAAGAATAATAGAATAGGCAGAGTATTTTTAAACATTTTCATAATCTTGACTTTAATTTTTTCACATAGAGCCATGCTGAGAACATAAACCAACAAAAAGATGACTGGTTAAATCCAAACATAGGAGAATACGTTATGGACAAAAATATAAATAAAGATTCAAGATACAAAACGGTTTTTCTCCAATGAATCTTTCAGCACAAAGAAGAATGACGTATTTCTTATTGTAGTCGCTCCGAGCCTTCTCACCACTCAGTTCACTAAGAACGCTAAGGGTTTTGTGTCTTCTCAGTGAACTCAGTGTCCTTAGCGGTTAAAACCATCTTTCAAGCTCTTATTAATCCCGTTTTCTATTGTTTGTTGTGGTCGCTCCAAAAAAGATAAAGAGCCTTTTTACTACATTGTTGTACATGGTAAGAAGGTTTTTATCGGTATCTGTAAACAGGAATAATAGTTGAACTTCGGTGTATTTTCCTATTTTACTGCGGATAAATACATTTCCGTCAAGACCTTGCATGATTGATTCCACGAACGTCAATCCCAACCCATGTCCCGGAGCAATGCCTTTCTTCTTTAGCCGCTCTTCATGCTCTTCAATCCGGTAAGTCGGATTAAAAATACGTTTAATTTCTTTTGGAGGAATTCCCCAACCATCATCGCATACGTATACCACAATGCTGTGCTTGCCTTTTTCGACGCCAATGTGGATTTCCACCGGATCATTCGAAAATTTGATGGCATTATTCAATAAATTGCGCATGATCCGCTCAAAAAACATTTCGTCAGTAAACACAATGGTATCGCCCACATCAACGGTTATCTTGACGGTTTTGTATTTGGTATTTTGTTCAAACTCCGTTTTCAGGCTGTCCATAAAGAATTTTAAATTTACGGGCATTTTAGTGAATTCAATGCGTTTTTTCTCGTTATCAAGGATATATTGCATGATTTGAAGATAGTCATTGGTATACTGAAACTGTTCGTATGCCCGGTCAAATGCAAAAATATCTTCCTCCGAATAGGTTTCACTGTTAAACCGATCGGCAATGGCATCCAGATCCTTTTCAGCCAACGCCGCCGACTGCCTCAAGTCAGTAGTCATATTGCGCAACCAGAACATGGATTGCTTGCGTTGCCGGTAAACAGTTCGGACAAGCCAAACAATGCAATACAATTCAATCAAGGTCAAAATGATTGTAATGATCAAATAAGTCAAAAAAGGCTTGATAATAACCAAAACATCAACATCCATATATGCCCTTACGCCAATCGTGTTAATAATATCAAGGGCAATAGTGCTCGATTCCACGTACCCTGATGGTTTTTCCTCCGGGGCATCGGAACTGACAACAATGTGTTTTCTCAGATTGATAAGTTCAATATAACTATCTTTTACCGGAAAAAAATGTTCATTCATGCAGCGGCGGAAGAGAATATCTACCGTCTCCACATTCATGGGATAACGATCATTTAGCATATACTGATAAGCTTTAAATGGAACTGTAGGATCGTTTCTGTTGACTAGAACACTGAAAGTGGTATCTTGAGTGGCTATTGTTTTTGTTACAAATGTTGCCGTATCAGTATAAAAGTTAAATCCGGCTTGAAATTTTATACCTAAAGAGACCAAGCGCATCTTTAACTCTTCATCTATTACTTGTGTTAGACATTGATCCATCGTTTGGCGACAATTTGATAAAGACAAACGATACAATCTATTTACCCAAGCAGCCTGTAGCATAAGTAAAACAACCAAAGCAGCCGTACCGATATATTTAGCGTAAATTTTCTTCATGTTAATGAGAAATACTTTTAATGATGACAAAATTAGAATTATTTTCAGAATATTACAAAATAATAAACAAAAATATTTGAAAATGCCTGTTTTGATTTATCTTTGTCGTATTATTGAACCCTATTAATATAATAACCATGAAAAAACTAAACTTTTTATTGGGCGCTACGTTTTGTTTAGCTGGCATATGGATGGCAATGTTACATATTAATCTGACCTATAACAAAACCAATGACAATCAAATAATTTTGCAAAATATAGAGGCTATAGCACAGGGTGAAGGAGATTGGGCGTGTCTTGATCCTGGTGATATTGATTGTAACGGAGGTAAATATAGAGTGAAGTTTGAATAATCAGATATAGTATTCTGGTAAGATTTGTTGGTATAGATTAATAAGAATCTTTTGACTGGAACATATAACAAATACAAATCATTTTGAGAAATAATTTACAATAGATGATGAAAGCGATCAAGGGCTATTGGCTTTTTATTTTACTTCCTTACCTTTTTTCCTGCGGCGGGGAAAACAAACGGCATGGCAATTTTTCTAAAACCATTCCGATTGTTACCCGGCAAGTGGGTTTCGATAGTGTATTTGTAAAATATCCTTACCGGGTCAAAGCAGCGGGAACATCCATATATGTAACGGATTTACATGCATTGGATTTTTTCTGCCATGAATTTGCATATCCGTCGATGAAATATCAAAAATCGTTTGCCCCCAGAGGAAAAGCGCCGGGAGAAGTAACCGATGTCATCAACCTTTGTTTTGACTCCAAAGGCATGATGTATCTGCTGGATGCCTTTGCGCGTAAAATCTATGCTTATGACGGACAACAGGTTGGCGCTTCGGTAGAATTGCCGCAAGAAATTATCCGTAGCCCGGATTTTACTCTTTATAATGATTCTGTATTTATTGTCCTTGATTATTCCGGAGCCAATAGGATTGTATTTATCGACCGCAATGGTGAAATTGTCCGCCGGATGGGGCATATTCCCGCCGAAGGACACGGGGGCGCCACCAGTGCCAGCCTGAATGAAGCATGGCGCCCCTTTATCCATTATAATCCCCGCAATGGCATTTTGGCTTTAGTCACTCAATTCGGGGAGGTACTCGAATTATACGACTTGAAGAATGACCGGACAAGTGTGTGGGTTGGAGAAGGCGGTGAACCCACATATACGCTTCGGGGCGGCCGGGCTATTGCCAATGGCATCAGAGGTTATACCGATGTAGTTGTCGGCGATAAATACATTTATGCCTTGTTCTGGGGACACGAAATGGAAAAAATGAAGCAAGGAGAAATTACCGTTCAGGGTGGAAATATCATACATATATTCGATTTGAATGGTAAACCAGTTCGAAAGTATGAAATCGACCGTTATATTACCGGATTCTGTGTCAATGAGGAAACAGGAGAAGTGCTTGGAACAGATGTGAACGAAGAGCAATTAGTTATTTTCTCTTTATAAGCCATCCTTGTGGTGTTATGCAAAAATTGAAACTGACCGTCATTGCTGTAGAAGTCACTTAATTC
>JAVBPN010000380.1:0-15051 GCA_031549585.1 Bacteroidales bacterium | reverse complement strand
CCTCTTTATTTTCATCAGCCAATGAAATTGCCTTTTCAAATTGGCGTTGTGCATCTTTGGGTTTTCCCATCATATTGAATGCTGCACCTTTCAAGAGGTATACATCACATTCGCCGGCTTCGAGCTGTTCGAGCAAGTTTAATATGCGCATGGCTTCGACAGGTTGCCCTTTGTCAATCAATATCTCGGCAATGCGTATTTGAATCGATGTGGCTGATGGGTAGATACGTACAGCATAGTCAGCTACTTGTGCTGCTTGCGAAAAATTCTCGGTATCTAAATAATAGTCAATGATATCTTCAAACTCGTGAACGTCAAAAAAACATGAAGAATGACTTTTCAACATGTTTTCATATCGATTAACGGAATTGAGCATTTCGTCATCGTACCCAAAATCATCTCTCCTATGGTTCATCATAAAATTTCTCCAATGAAACAGGGTAAAGGTAGTGGATTATTTTCATACGGATAACCGGTGCAAAAAATGTTTATTAACAAAATTTTACATCCAATTAACCCTTGATCCTTGTCACGCAAATATTATACCGTAACCAGAGTTCCCACGTTTTCGCCTTGCAACACACGGTTCAATTCACCTTCTTTATTCATATTGAAAACGATGATCGGCATCTTATTTTCTTTACACATGGTGAATGATGTCATATCCATTACTTTCAGGTTCTTTTGGTATGCATCATCAAAAGAGATGGTTTCAAATTTAACGGCATTGGGATCTTTTTCCGGGTCGGTGGTGTATATGCCATCTACACGCGTCCCTTTTAACAATACTTCGGCTTCCATTTCTACTGCTCGTAAAGCTGATGCAGTGTCGGTAGTAAAATACGGATTTCCTGTGCCACCACTGAAAATCACAACTTCTCCACGATCAAGCGCTTCCATAACACGCGATTTACTGTACCCTTCGCCAACCGGTTCCATACGGATAGCTGTAAACAAACGTGATTTTACACCAATGGTTTCCAATGCCGAATTGATGGCCAATCCGTTAATGACAGTGGCTAACATCCCCATGTAATCGCCTTTTACCCGGTCAAATCCTTTATCAACGCCTTTTAACCCTCTGAAAATATTGCCACCTCCGAATACAATTCCCATCCGGACACCTGTTTGTACGGCTTCTTGAATATATTTTGCATATTCCATCAAGCGATTGGTGTCAATGCCCGCAGGTTGATCGGCCATTAATGCTTCGCCGCTTAGTTTTAACAATACACTTTTATACTTTAAACCAGTATTCATATTTTATGATGATTAATTAATCAATTTATTCTGAGGTTTGATAATTAGTGTGCTTGGTAAGTTTTTTGCTTATCCAGCACTTGAGAAATCAGGAGTTAAAGTTAGTAAAAAATGCGATAAGCGGTTTAAAATATGTTTCTCCTTTGAGAGCCAAAGAAGAATTATTCTAAAATTAAGCATTATTTTATTCTAAATTTGGCTTAAGTGTCGTTGTTTTTTTGATTAAAACATCGCATTTTTTGTTAGTTTTGCCAATAGCTGAAACATTTTTCTGACAAGATTTGTTATCCTTAAAGAGCGAGATACCTTATCTAATACATAAAAATATGAAAGATTTAGTTCAAAGATTGGAAAAAGAAGTCGGACTGACTCACGAGCAAGCGAAACAATCCATCGGTATTTTCAGGGATTATTTAATTGAATGTGATGATGATCCAGATATGGTTGAAATGATGAAAGTTAAAGCCTCTCACATGGCAAGTACGGCGAAATCGAAATACGAAGATTTAACTGATAAAGCCGACCAGATGGTTGATAAAGTGGGAGATAAAATTACTAATGTTGCCAATCAGGCTGGAGATAAAGCCGATGAACTTTTGCATAAAGCCAAACAAAAAGCCAAAGGTGCGGTCGATAAACTTTCGGACTATTTGGATGATTGACTTTTGTAATTGACTGAACAAAATCCAATACGATAATATAAATGTAGGTTTATCGAAAATAAACTTGCATGGTTTTGGTATGTGCCTCTGATAGGGTAGTGGCTGTTATGAGGGTGATTTCTTTTTGATGTAAATTCAAATATCTTCTCTAAAATATGCATCATTTTGCTTCGACTAAAGAAGAAATACGGCATCAAATCAGATGCTTGAAAGAAACTATTTCTGATGCGGAAATCCGTCATCAATCGGAAACCGTTTTTCGTCAAGTGGAACGTATGGAACAATTTATCCGAGCTTCTATTATCCTTGCCTATTGGTCAATGCATGATGAGATATATACACATGAGTGGATAAAAAAGCATTGTAGAAAGAAAACGTTTATTTTGCCTGTGGTAGATGGGGAGCATCTTCGGCTTAAATTGTTTGCCGGAGAACAAAACCTTTTGAAAAATGCGATATTGGATTTATACGAGCCTCAGGGCGAAGACTTTAAAGATATTTATCAAATTCAATTAGTTATAGTTCCCGGGATTGCTTTTGATACGAGCCGGCATAGACTGGGCAGGGGCAAAGGATATTATGACCGGTTATTGCCTCAGCTTAGTGCTTATAAAATAGGCGTGGGTTTTGATTTTCAGTTATTCAAAGAAATACCCTACGATAAGCACGATGTGTTGATGGATGAAGTAATTGTTGGCTTTTAGGAAGCTATTTTTCGTATCACCATTTATGCGCATCGGCTTCCATCCATCGGCCTTGGAGTTTGAGTGTTTGTTCAATAACGTCGCGTACACATCCGCTGCCTGCGCCGTACGGAGAAATATAGTCTGCTATTTCTTTTATTTCAGTAGCTGCATCGGCAGGGCATGCTGCAACTCCAGATAATTTCATTACTTCAATATCCGGAATATCATCACCCATGTAAAGAACTTGTTGGAAATCTAGTTGGTGCTTTTTGACGAAATCAGCCAGATCATGCTGTTTATCGGATGCTTTTAAATAAATATCCTTGATCCCCAATGCTTCAAACCGGATGCGTATGGATTCCGAATTTCCTCCTGTGATGATCACAATAGGATATCCTTTTTTGCAGGCATATTGTGCAGCATATCCGTCTTTTACATTCATGGTGCGCATCAATTCACCGGAAGGATGCAAGGTCAATAAATTGGAAAAGACGCCATCTACATCAAATGCAAATGCCTTTATATCTTTTAATTTTTCAATAAATATCATGATGTGAATTTGTCGCGTGAAAAATCTATTGTTTTTTAAACAATACGGGTTTCTTGTTACTCAGCCTTAAACAAAAAAACTTAATGCTAAAGCAAAAGTAAACCCTGCAACCGATATAATGGTTTCCATAATTGACCACGATTGCATGGTCTGTTTTTCGTTCAGACCAAGATATTTGCCCACCAACCAAAATCCGCTATCGTTTACGTGCGAAAAGATGGTGGCTCCAGACGCAATAGATATTACAATCAGGGCTTTGTGTGCCTCTGTTAACTCAAAAGCACCCAATAACGGGGCAATAATACCTGCCGATGTAATCATGGCGACAGTTGCTGACCCTTGTGTTAATCGCACAATAACTGCCAATATGTAAGCCAATACGATTGGAGGAAGGGCTGATTGGGAAAGACTTTCCGCTAAAAAAACACCAATCCCGCTGTCGATCAGTAATTGTTTAAAAACACCACCTGCTCCTGTAATTAAAATGATTAATCCGGCCGGAGCTAATGCTTTGGTACTTAGTTGTAGAATATCATCCTTTGAAAACCCACGTTTAAGACCCAAAATATAGATAGCCAGAAACGTTGCGATCAATAAGGCAACAAACGGATGCCCCAGAAATTCTAATAGATCAAAAATGTTAATTCGTATGGGGTTTTCCAGAAATCCAAATGAACTCCCTATCCATCCGCTTTCATAGTAATCTTTGGCGAATACGGAAGATGCTGTATTCATTAAGATCAAAACCAATGGGATGATGATGATGCTTAATACTTGCCAGAATGGGGGTAAGTTGTCGGTTATTCTTTTGTCAGGAGCTTCAAAAGTTTGAGGTATACCCACATGAATTTTTTTGCCAATATACTTTCCAAAAATGGGGCCGGCTAATAAAGTAACGGGAATGCCGATAATGAATCCAAATAAGATCAGCCAACCTAAGTCAGCGCCTATTAACTTGGCCACAGCAACGGGACCCGGAGTGGGCGGAATAAAAGCATGTGTGACGGCCAACCCGGCTAACAATGGAATAGCATAAAATAACAATGACTTTTTTGTGTCTTGAGCCAATGCGTATAGAACGGGGACTAAAATAATAAAGCCAACATCAAAGAAAACGGGGATAGCAATGATGAAACCTGCGGTAGATAAGGCATACGGAGCTTTTTCTTTTCCGAATTTCCCTATAAGAAAATGTGCCAATGATTCTGCTCCGCCCGAAGATTCAAGGATTTGTCCGAAAATGGCGCCAATACCTACCACGGTAGCAATAAATCCGAGCGTTGAACCCATGCCATCTGTGATGCTTTGTATGATGGACGACAAAGGCATGCCTGTTCCTATACCTAAAAATATCGAGGCTACCAATAATGCCAAAAAGGCTTGTACCTTTAATTTTAGAACGAGAAACAGTAATAATCCAATGCTGGCCAGCAGCACTATAACAAGAACAATGTGGGACACAATGGTTAATGGTTAAGTATACAGGATCTCAATATATTATTTAAAAAATCTCCATCTCTTTTTAGGCCCGTCATCGGAAGTATAGTAATTATTCTTTTCATAATTACCATAACCATATCCGTAACCGTAATCATAACGGTACTTGTTGCCGAAATAATATGAAGCACTATAACTAACGTCATTGATGACCAAACTCAAATTCTTTATATCTTGCCGTTTGCGCAATTCTTCAGCTAGCAGCAGCGAATCTTTTGATGAATAATCTTGCCTTAATACAAAAATGGTGACATCGGCAAAACGTGCCAATAGCAAACTATCTACCACAATGGCTACCGGAGTTGTATCAATAATGACAAAATCAAAATCTTTTTCGGCTTGTTCCATTAACTTATTCATTTCCGGTGTTTCGATCAATTCGGCCGGATTTGGCGGTGTAGGGCCTGCAGGAGCGATATAGAGATTTTGAATATTGGTCGATTGGATGATATTTTCATATGAAGAATCACCAATTAAATATGTACTAATACCTTCACTGTTATCAACGTTAAATATCTTATTGACTTTAGGTTTACGGAGGTCAAGCCCCATCAACAACACTTTTTTCCCGGAATGTGCGATGATCGTGGCCAAATTAATGGATATAAAAGTTTTTCCTTCTCCACTCACCGTTGAGGTCACATTAATGGTTTTTTTGCTTCCATCCCGCAAAATATAGTGCAAATTGGTTCGCAAAGCCCTGAACGATTCAGACAAGGGAGATCCCGGATTTTCGGCTACCGGCACCTCCGAGTCGGTTTTGTTATGCCCGATTGTGCCAATAATCGGTATGGTTGTGCTATTCTTAATGTCTTGTATATCGTTTATTTTGGTATTAAAGAAATCCAAAAGGAAAATGAATGCCAACGGAATTAAGACACCCAATAACACAGCGCTCATTGTATTCCGTCCTTTTTTGGGAGCAATCTGGGCTGCATTTTGCGACATGGCGTAATCAAGCACTTTATTATCAGCAACGTTTGATGCCTTTGAAATAGCCGCATCAGCACGTTTTTTCAATAAGAAAGTATATGTTTCATTATTCAGGTCAAAGTTCCTTTCGATATTCATCAATTGGCGTTCTACAGCCGGTAATTTCAATAGCTCTTTTTCGACTTGATTAATCCGGGTATTAACATCCTGCATGGCAATATCGGCCGATGCTACTAATTGCGTAACATTTTCTTTGAGTGTAGTTAAAATAGTTTGTATTTGAAGTTCAATATTTTTAATCACAGGGTTTTGATCAGATCCACCAGATGATAGTCGGATTTTATCATTGCTTAGCGAAACTAAATTGTCTACCAAACCGTTCAGCAAGGGATCGGATATCCCGACAATGGACGGTGCAACTACTTGGTTTAGTTCTGTCTTTGTGGTGATATATTTTTGCAAGTATTCGTAATAGTTCAATTGCATATTGATTGCCTGTTTTTCCGACTGAAGAGTTGTCAGGCGATCAAGAATAACACCTCCTTCTTTGCTGAAATCAAATGATTTATTACTTACCCGGAAATCTTGTAACAAATCTTCTGCTCGTTGCAATGAATCAGTTACAATGCGTAATTGGCTGTCAATAAAGTCAATGGCATTGATAGATGTTTGGTTTTTTTCATCCAATCCGGATTGGATATATACATCCATCAATGTATTCAAATAATCAACTTCCTGTTGTGGAACAGTTCCGGAAAGCGACAGAGAGAGCACGCTACCTCTTTTATCGTTTGAAGCAACAGCTAATTTTCCTTTGTACCTGTTGACTAATCCATGTGGATTGTTGATTACGAAAAAATACTTTTTACCTGTTAGATTTGCGAGGGGTTCCCGGTTTGTTATGGTAAAAGAAAACATCGGGTGTTCAAATTTTTCTCCCGTAGTAATCGTTTGGTCAAATACGTTTTCAACGGAGAGTTTACATTGATTGTTTGACAAAAATTCGACATATACTTTTGTTCCGTACGAATTTTGTTTGGATGTATCGGGGGTAACAATAAAAGGAGGATTCGGATACATTTGCGATTCCTTGATCCGTCCTACCGCATAATAAGAAATACCAAAATCCAGATATTGCAATGTCTTTGATGCAAGGCGATATGATTTGAGAATGGCTATTTCATTGTCAATATTCTTTCTTGGGCTATACCGGTCTATCACACTGACCAAAAGTTCTGCTGTTGATTTTTTTTCTTCGTTGATAATCAGTGTGCTGGAAACGCTATATTGAGGTACTGTATAGCGATTGACCCACCATGCAATCGCATAAGCGATGCATACAGAGAATACAAACCAATACCATATACGAAGAACATTATTCAGCAATTTTTTAAGATCAAAACTCCCGTCTTGATTTTTGACGTATTGTTCCTGATATTCGTTCATAGTTATTTAGAAAGCGATATGATTGCAATTACCAATGTCAGGGATGTAGTGATTACCGACATATAAGTCATAAAATCGGAAACAGTCACCCGGAAAAGAGTTCGAGGCAAAGGTTGCACATATAACATATCATTTGGTTGTAAATAAAATACCGATGATGATAATGCGGTTCGTTGTGTTAAATCAATAGAATAGGGAATAGTCCCATCTTTTGTGGTACGGTAAATCATCACTTCTTTCCGGTTTCCATAATAATTCATATCTCCGGCTAAAGACAATGCTTGGAGGATATTGGCCTGATCCCGGAAGATGGTGTATTGTCCCGGCGATTTTACTTCACCGATTATGGAAACCTTAAAACTAACTAAATGAGCAACCACTTGTATATCATACACAATGGCCGACAACTTTTGGTGTATCAATTTTTGTATTTCCGGAACGGTAAGTCCGGCAACATGCATTTTTCCTACAAGTGGTATTTCAATATTCCCTTCTTGGTCGACATGATAGCCAGATATATAAAAATACGAATCGGATACGGTTGAGGTTGCTTCTTGCTTTGATCCGAATAAGGTTGCATATTCTGCTTTTTCTGTTATAAATCTAATATCTATGATATCCGTCGGCTGTACTGCGTACTCTTCGAATGATTTCAAATATAAAGTATCTTGTTGCGCAACATTTTTAGGTACTTGCAAATAGCGATGCTTGCTGCATGAGCAAACAAATATGGCCAAAGCCAAAAAGGATACCCAACATGCCGTTTTGATATACATTATTAATGCGTATTAAAAAGACAAAGGTAATGTTTTTTTAAAAAGCTTATAGCAATAAGCAAAAAGGGTCGTATATTTGCGGCTCATTGTTAAAAATGGCCAACGGCCATGTAAGTGCCTGTTGGTGAGCCGTTAATGTTTAAAATTAATTAACATGTCTTATTTATTCACCTCAGAATCTGTTTCGGAAGGACATCCGGATAAAGTTTCCGACCAAATATCGGATGCATTATTGGATGAATTTTTGAGGCGTGATCCGGATTCGAAGGTTGCATGCGAAACCTTAACTACTACAGGTTTGGTTATATTGAGCGGAGAAGTAAAGACGCGTGGTTATGTTGATGTGCAAAAAGTCACAAGGGATGTAATCGGCGATATTGGTTATACCAAAGGAGAATACATGTTTGAAAGCACTTCATGCGGTGTTTTATCGACCATTCACGAACAATCTTCCGATATCAATCAGGGCGTAGTGCGTGCTAAAGAAGAAGACCAAGGCGCTGGTGATCAAGGAATGATGTTCGGCTATGCATGCAAGGAAACCGATGAATATATGCCGTTATCTTTGGTCTTGGCTCATAAGTTATTGCAAGAATTATCGACCATTCGTAGAGGTGGAAAGGAAATGACCTACTTACGGCCTGACGCCAAGTCACAGGTTACTGTTGAATATGATGATAATAATCAACCCAAACGCATACATACCATTGTGATATCCACACAACATGATGATTTTGATGAAGAATGTGTAATGCTTCAAAAAATTCGTCATGATGTACAAAAGATATTGATCCCTCGAGTAATTCAAAAAATGCCGGATAGAATTCAGAAATTATTTGATGGAGAATGGATTCTTCATGTTAATCCGACCGGCAAATTTGTTATTGGCGGACCTCATGGAGATACAGGGCTTACCGGCAGAAAGATCATTGTTGATACCTATGGTGGCAAAGGAGCTCACGGTGGAGGCGCTTTTTCAGGTAAAGATTCATCAAAAGTAGATCGTTCGGCAGCGTATGCAACGCGACATATTGCTAAAAATATCGTTGCAGCAGGTATTGCCGATGAAGTATTGGTACAAGTGGCTTATGCTATTGGCGTTGCCGAGCCGGTGGGTTTATATGTCAATACATACGGAAGTGCACATATTAACATAACGGATGGTGAAATCGCCCAAAAAGTTGCTAAAATATTCGATTTAAGGCCATACAGTATAGTCAAGAGATTTGGTTTGAAGAATCCGATTTTCCGTGATACTGCGGCATATGGACATTTCGGAAGAGAACCTTACCAGAAAGCTGTCCGGATAGAATATAACGGGGAAACATCCAAAGTTGTCGAGTTTTTTGGATGGGAAAAATTGGATTATGTTGATACCCTCAAAAAGGAATTTCAAATCGCATAGCCTGTTTTCTGTTATTGTATTATATTTGCACACGCAAAAGGGTTGTTAGCTCAGTTGGTTTAGAGCATTACCTTGACAGGGTAGGGGTCACTGGTTCGAATCCAGTACAACCCACTTTCACTTCGCAATATTTTTATGGCCTCATAGTTCAAGGGATAGAACGAAAGTTTCCTAAACTTTAAATTCCAGTTCGAGTCTGGGTGAGGCTACAACCGATTCCCCATGATCAAAATACAACAACAGGTTTCTTTACTTCCTTACAATACTTTTGGAGTACAAGCAACCGCTTCGGAATACATAGAAACGGATAATTTAAACGAACTAAGCGATTTTATCCGGTCAACAACGTTCAATCCTTCTCCGTTAATTTTAGGAGGAGGCAGCAATGTACTTTTTATAACTGATCATTGCGCATTAGTCATTCATCCGGCTTTTAAGGGTATTGAAATAGCGAATGAAGATGAAACAAATGTTTGGCTTCGTGTAGGAGCAGGAGAAAATTGGCAGGATTTTGTATCCTGGTGTGTGCAGCATCGTTATTCAGGTGTGGAAAATCTGGCTTTCATACCGGGTCATGTTGGTGCTTGTCCGGTACAGAACATTGGGGCATATGGCGTTGAAGTCAAAGATGCGATAGAGAAAGTGGAAGCCGTAGACATGTCCACCGGAGAATATAGACAATTCAACAATGAGCAATGTCATTTCAATTATCGCGATAGTTATTTCAAACAAAACAAGGGAAAATACCTCATCACCTTTGTTCATTTCAAACTATCCAAAAGCTTTGTTCCTAACTTGAAATATGTTGATCTAGTAAATTGCTTGAATGGTCGGGAAATATCTATTGAAACTGTATATCAGGCGATTATCGATATTCGTCGTAAAAAATTACCCGATCCGGCTGACATAAGCAATGCCGGGAGTTTTTTTAAGAATCCTGTTATTGATGGAGAAAAAGCCTCTGCCATTGAAGAGCAGTATCCGTCTGTGCCTTTATACCATGTTGATTCTTCCTCATACAAAATATCTGCCGCATGGCTGATTCAAACATGCGGATGGAAAGGGGTTCGTGAAAAGAATGTGGGTACTTATCCGGGACAACCTTTGGTTATTGTCAACTATGGAGGTGCTACCGGACAAGAAATATGGTCTTTTGCGACAAAAATCCGTGATTCGGTCAATGGGCAATTTGGAATCCTTTTGGAATCAGAGGTAAATATGGTTTATGAGTAAAATGAAAAAGCTGCCCCATTGTGGAACAGCTTTTGGGTTGAGCTATTTATATAATTAAAAATAGATACTGAAAGACCCTCCCATATGGAATGAGACATTGTATCCATCTTTAAATGGAATATCTAATTTTAGTTGGGGCTCTATGGCTATATTTGACGTTAAAAATATAGCATAACCGCCGCCAAGCTGCAATCCAAATACGGCATCTATATCTTTTACTTTATCGAATCCAAATAGCCCGCTTCCATAAAAAACCCCTGGTCCAACTTCAGCAAAATAGTAACGAACTCCAGCGTCTAATACAAAAGAATTATAATCTTCAGCAAACGAGAACCCCATATCTCCAACCAGTGCTAGGTTATCGATCAGAAAATATCCACCACCACTATTTAGATAAAAAGAGGATTGGTCACCAAAAGCTATGTCCAATACATTTCCTGAAGCGCCAAAACTTCTACCTCCAAGGAATGAGGTTGTTACAAAGAAATCCCCTTTACTAATTTGAGCGGTCAAAGAACTTGCCATAGAAAATAAGGCAAACGTAATAACTATGAGTTTTTTCATGGTAAAAAAATAAGATTGATTAATAACTTATTTTTTCAACAAAAAAGCAGAAGAAATGTTTATTATAGGATGTAGGGAAAGATTATAACCAACCGTTCGCCCGATACCATTCTACGCAGGAGGCAATCCCTTTATCAAGGTCGTATTCTGCTTGAAAACCAAGTTCCTTTTGTAATGGCTCTATTTCACATTTCCAATTGGTTGCCCGCATAATTTTGTATTTATCCTTATTGAGTGTGGGCGATACACCAAACCATCCGCAGACTGTGTCCAGCGTATATGATATGGCTTTCACTAAAAATAATGGGACAGGAAGATAAAGAGCTTTTCTATTTAGATGTTTTTTCACAATAGCGGCGTATTCTCGATTATCATAAACATTGCCGTCAGACACAAACCAGCTTTTTTGAATGTAGTTTGATTCCAAAGCAAGAAACATAACTTTAACTAAGTCGGTCACGTAAATAAAGGTCAAGTATTGTTTATTTGTCCCCATGGCCGGTTCAAGCCGGTTATTTACAGTCTTTAAAAATACAAAATAGTCTTTTTCGCGTGGGCCGTATACGCCTGTTGGCCGTAAAAACAAGTAGGGAAAATCCTTTTGCGATAGAATGAATTGCTCAGCCTTTAACTTGCTTTGCCCGTATAAGGTGTCTGGGTGTGGCGTATCGGTCAATTTGACTGCCTCCAGTGTTTTGGGATCACCCGGGCCGAAGGCAGCCATACTACTAACAAACAAAAACTTTTGCGGTACAGTGTCGCTTTCTATTAATGCTTCGACGAAATTACGTGTATAACCATAGTTTACCCGGTCAAAATCATTTTTATTGTTACATTTGGTTACGCCGGCATTATGAATAATATAGTCAAAACGGCCAAGTGCGGATAATTGCGATTTTAGTTCGTTTTTATCGGCAAGATTCAGCGCAACAGTACGAATATTTTCGGGCAAATATTTAAGGCTGCTGGTAGACCGTATTCCTGCATATACATCGTATCCGCGTGCGAGTGCTTCGGCAACAATAAAACTGCCGATAAATCCGGTAGAACCTGTAATAAGAATTTTCATCGAAAATAAAACTTAAAAAGGGTTATTTCTCCATTTAAATCAATCAAGGATTGAGCCTATGATTGTTTTAAGTTGCAAACATACAGTTTTGCGGCTCAAGATGCAAATTCTCACACGTTCGTATGGTTCATTAATTTATTAATGGACAAACATGATGCAGTTTAAGCGGGGATTATTGATTTTTTACAATAACATGAAATTCAGGACATTTCATTCTGAATCGTCTTTCTATACCTCCATCATTCACCATACGATATTCAACAGTAAACTCTTGGATATTCGATTTAGTCGGATTCTGTTTCAATAATAGGTAAAAACGTTCCGGTGCGGGATGCGGCGCTGTTGCATTAAATTCACTCAAAGAAACTAATGAATTATCCCCAGTTTTTGAATAGGCAAATATTTCGACAATGTCATTTAACATCGCGTTTTTGGGATGCGTTTCGTCAAAATCGTAGGCGCTACTGATGTATATTCTATCCACTAGTTCTTGAGTCCCCATATAACCGGGCCTTGGATTGTTGCATAAAGCATAAGCCTGTGGAATCAAAGAAAAATTATTCCAACGGGGAATATTTTGGGAATGAAAATCCAAGTCGGCTGTAAAATATAATGCCAAATTTTCACAAGAATAAACTGCTGTTGCATAATCCTGTGTCGTTACATACATTTGCGGTGTTCCATTAATATATTCGTATGCGGCTACCGAATTAAAATCTATTGTCACAATACTATAATACGGATCGACATATAAATCAGGGCATTCGTTTTTGTCTTCGCAACTAAACGGTATGGATAGCAATGGCATCAGAGCCAGCAAAAAAATCAAAATTTTTATTTTCTTCTTCAAAATACTGTTTTTTCCTTTATACGAAAATTATTATATATTTGTTTCAGCAAAACCAACTTTATACGATTTAAAACTCGAAAAACGAGCTTTTAGCGTACATCCTGGTTTTATTTCTTTTGTGTTAAATTGAATCGTTATGGAACCGTTCCAACTCTTAGATGTGCTGCAGCAACGCCAAAGCGTGCGCGGTTACTTAGATAAGCCTGTTGAGCCGGAAAAATTAGCCCGGTGTTTGGAAGCGGCACGTATTGCGCCTTCTGCATGCAATGCCCAACCTTGGAAATTCATTGTCGTGGATGATCCCGAACTAAAAGACCAAGTGGCCGGGTATACTACATCAGGTCCATTGGTGCCGATGAACCATTTTACCCGGCAAGCGCCTCTTTTGGTAGTTATCGTTAGGGAAAGCCCTAACCTAACATCTAAAATCGGAACCATGCTCAAAGATAAACCTTATACGCTAATGGATATCGGCATCGTTGCCTTGCAATTTTGTCTGCAAGCCACAGCCGAAGGACTTGGAAGCTGTATCATGGGCTGGTTCAACGAGAAAAAAATAAAAGAACTGCTTCATATTCCGAAAAGCAAACGTGCCGAATTGATTATTACATTAGGTTATCCTTCAACCATGCAATTGCGGCCGAAAGTGCGGAAAAAAATCGACGATATTTGTTGTTATAACAAATACCAATGACAAATGTATAACAATTTTACTTTTTTCCATGGCGACTTTTGAGCAAATCATGTCTGATCTGAAAAAAAAGGTGTATCATCCGTTGTACTTCCTAATGGGTGAAGAACCTTATTTTGTTGATCAAATCACCGATTATATCACTGAACATGTGTTGACAGAACAAGACAAAGCGTTTAATCAATTGGTATTGTACGGAAAAGATGCATCCATTTATTCGATTATTGATGCCGCCAAACGTTTTCCGATGATGGTGCAATACCAAGTAGTGATTGTCAAGGAAGCTCAAAATTTGAAAGACATTGATAAATTGTTGTTTTATGCCGAAAAGCCCTTATCATCAACCATTTTGGTTTTTGCATATAAATATAAAACCTTAGATAAACGGTCAAAATTGTATAAGTTGTTAAATCAATCGGCTGTGCTGTTTGATTCAGCTAAGTTGTATGACAATAAAATACCCGAATGGATCAGTGGCTATTTGGACGAACGAGGTTACTCTGCGCATCCGACTGCAAGTGTTATGTTGTCCGAATATTTGGGAAACAATTTGGAGAAAATTGCCAATGAGATCGGTAAATTAATTATCTCGTTACCTAATGGAGAGAAAAAGATCACGCCGGAGCTTGTTGAACGGAATGTCGGCATAAGCAAGGAATATAACGTATTTGAATTACAGAAAGCATTGGGAGATAAGGACATATTAAAAACCAACCGGATTATTGGATATTTTGAAAGTAATCCCAAAGATAATCCAATGGTGATGATCGTTTCATCCATTTTCTCATTCTTTGTCAAAGTTCTTTCTTATCATTATCTGGATGATAAATCTCAAGCCGCTTCTGTTTTGCGGATCAACCCTTATTTTGTTAGACAATACGAAAGTGCGGCAAGGAAGTATCCGGCTGCTAAGATTGTTCAAATTATTTCCCATCTACGCGAATATGATCTGAAATCAAAAGGTGTGGGTAACAGTTCGGCTTCTGATGGCGACTTGATGAAAGAATTAGTTTTTAAAATTTTACATTAAATGACTTTAATCATTGTTTTGATCACATCTGCGATTTCAATCATCGCATTCTCCAATAGAAACCTGTTTGCAAAATTGCAGTTGAATCCCTATCAGGTATACCATCGTAAAGAATGGTACCGGATGATTACACATGGCCTTTTGCATGCCGATTGGATGCATTTGATCATCAATATGCTGGTATTGTATTCTTTCTGAGGGTATGTAGAAAGATATTTTGAGCAAATGTCAGCAGTAACGTGGATGAAAACGCCGACTTTGTGTTATATCTTTTTTTACTTGTCGAGTTTGATTATTTCTTCGATCAGTACTTTACGCAAACATAAAGATGATCCGTGGTACAACTCTGTGGGTGCATCAGGAGCAGTATCTGCCGTATTATTTTGCTGTATCTTTTTT
>JAVBPN010000157.1:0-14460 GCA_031549585.1 Bacteroidales bacterium | reverse complement strand
GAGATTGATACCGATCGCTTACATCGTGTACATCCAAACCAATAGAATGAGTTACTCCATGCATAAAATATTTTTGGAATAGCGGGCGATCAGGATCTTGCCGTTTTAAATCCTCCATAGAGTACAACCCCAATTTGATATGTTCCTCTTCCCAAAACCGGCCTGTTTGTACGTTGATTTGGGTAATTGAAACACCGGGATGCATCAATTGCCTTACTTTATAGAAAACCCGTAACACCGCATCATACAGTTGCCGTTGACGTTTGGTGAAATGGCCAGAAACCGGAATAGTACGGGAACAATCAGAGGCATAATAAGCCAATTCAGCGCCAAAATCGAGCAATATCAAATCATTTTCGCTGATCACTGTATTGTTTGCATTGTAGTGCAAGACACAAGCATTGCGTCCCGACGCAACAATCGGGTGAAATGCATGCCCCGACGCACCATGGCGGACCATTTCGTATGTCATTTCCGCCTCTACTTCGTATTCATGCATGCCGGGACGTATTTTATGCAATATCCGTTCAAATGCTCTTTGGGTTATTTCACAGGCATTGCGGATTACTTGAATTTCTTCTGATTGTTTTTTGAAGCGAAGCGAAGACATCAACGGGGCCAAACGCCCATATTGGTGCAACGGATAACGAATTTTCAATAGATTAGCTATCCGGATATCATGTGTGGTTAATTCATTGGTGTTTTTTGTATTTTCTGTAATATTCAGAAATATCTGTTTCGATGGATAAACCAAATCATCAATTACTTGATCGAAATGATCAACAGGGAATACGGTTTGTATTCCTGATTTTTTGGTTGCTTCAGCAGGTGTTAACCGATGTCCGTCCCATGCTTCGCGCAAAGCATCAGCCCGAAGGATAAATAATATTTCTTTAAATTTCGGATTGGGATGGTCAGGGCAAAGAGCCAAAATAGTTTGCGGTTGTGTTATTCCTGAAAGATAGAAAAGATCCGAGTTTTGCCGGAACGCATAATATTGGTCGCCACTGCGGGGCATTTGATCATTGGAAACAATCAATGCCACTGTTTGCTCGGGTAGCACAGCAGACAAACGTTTGCGATTTTTACTGTAAAAAGACGGTGGAAAGGCTGCTTCTTTCATATGTTTTCAATATAGAATGCAGATTTTCAAAGACCCGATAGGCCTCATTATACCAATAAGAACATTCCGAGTATAACGCCAAAACCCAATAAGATTCCAGCGTAAACTTGAGCTGGGGTGTGAGCGTTAAGGCGAATACGTGCGTAACCGACAACCCCTGCCAAAAGAATAGATATTAGGAAAAAAGGCAACATCGATGTGGATACCATGGATAAAGCGCCGAACATTCCCATAATGCCTCCTATTCCAACGCCGTGAATACTGATTTTCCACCGCATGGATATGATCGAGGTAAGGAAAATGGCGACAGTAGAAGCCAATATAAATTTTTGGACAATATAAGGCGTATGCAACATGTGCAACACACGGTAAGCAATGTAGTATAGAATGGCGCTAATGATGAGCGGTAAAACCCGTTCTCGTCGGTCTGAAATATAAAAGTTGGATATGAAATGCGACATCTTGAAAAAGCTGACCATGGCTAAAGGCAATGCCAATGTGCCCAGAGCTACAATCAGTACAATCAATTGCTTTGCTTCATGAGGAAGCATCGTGATGTATAACCCGGAATAAAATAAAATAAAAGAAATCCCTGCCATTGGCATCAGCAGCGGATGCAATACAACGGATAAAATGTTGGATAATCTGGTATGTTGTTGGGCCTTCAATCGATTTCTATACTAAAGCTCTTTCCGGAGCCGTGCTACGGGGATATTTAACTGTTCACGATATTTGGCAACCGTGCGCCGTGCAATTTGATAACCTTTTTCTTGAAGAATAGCGGCCAATTCATCATCGGTAAGCGGTTTGCGTTTCGATTCGTTATCTACACAATCTTGCAGAATCTTCTTGATTTCACGCGTAGAAACTTCTTCTCCAGAATCGGTTTGCAATCCTTCCGAAAAGAAAAACTTCAAAGGCAGAATACCAAAAGGTGTTTGTACATACTTACTGTTTGCAACCCTCGAAACTGTTGAAATATCCAAACCGGTAACGTCCGCAATATCTTTTAAAATCATGGGATTGAGCAATGCTTCATCGCCACCGCTCAAAAAATAGTCTTTTTGATAATTTACAATGGCTTGCATCGTATGCATCAACGTATTTTGTCGTTGTTTGATCGCATCAATGAACCATTTGGCCGAATCTAATTTCTGCTTTACAAAACTTGCAGCATCTTTATTTTGCTTGTCTGCCTTGTTTTTGCTGTATGAGTCCAGCATATCGCTATACATCCGACTAACACGTAATTCGGGAATATTGCGCGAATTCAAGGATAATTGTAACACGCCGTCTTTGTTTTCGAGCAGGAAGTCGGGTACAATATGCTCTGCCACCTTATCCGATTGGAACGAACCTCCCGGACGGGGATTCAATTTAAGTATTTCGTCAACGGCGTCTTTCAGTTCTTCTTCCGAAGCGCCGATTTTCGCCATGATTTTGTCGTAATGCTTCTTAGTGAATTCGTTAAAGTAATTCGTCAATATCGACTTCGCTAACCTGATACTCGATGTTTCTTCTTTCTGTTCCAGTTGTAACATCAGGCATTCTTTTAAATCGCGAGCGCCTACTCCCGGCGGATCAAACTGCTGGATGATCTTTAATGCTTCATCCAATTCCGTTTCATTGGTTTCCATACCTGTAGAAAAGGCCATATCATCGGCTACTGATTCCAAATCACGGCGCAAATAACCGTCATCATCAATATTTCCAATTAAATATTCGGCTAAGGCGCGTTGCCTTGGATTGATGTCGCGCAATCCCAATTGGCTTTCCAATTGATCGTGGAAACTAGTTCCTACAGAGAATGGGATTTCTGCTTTTTGTTCGTCTTTATTGTAGTTCTTTGTGCTTAGCTTATATAATGGCGTATCGTCGGAACTTAAATATTCATCGATAGATAAATCTCGGTTCTCGTTTGCCGGAGCTTCTTGGTCATCCGAATCTTCTGTTTTTTCAATCCCCTCTTCCAAAGCCGGATTTTCTTCCATCTCCTCTTTGATCCGTTCCTCCAATTGCATAGTCGGTATCTCCAACAGCTTAATCATTTGGATTTGCTGTGGAGATAACTTTTGGACGAGCTTTTGCTGTAGGCGTTGATTTAACATAGGATCACTTATTTGACTTAAAATTCAGCATTTTTTGGTGTTCTTGGGAAAGGAATCACATCACGAATGTTGGCCATTCCTGTTACGAAAAGCAGTAAACGTTCAAAACCCAATCCAAATCCGCTGTGAGGCGTTGTGCCGAACTTACGGGTTTCCAGATACCACCAAAGGTCTTTTTCCGGTATATGAAGTTCATCGATGCGGGCTTTTAATTTGGTATAATCTTCTTCACGTTGCGATCCGCCGATAATTTCTCCAATTTTCGGGAAAAGGATATCCATAGCGCGGACTGTCTTGCCGTCCTCGTTTTGCTTCATATAAAAAGCCTTAATATCCTTCGGATAATCCGTTAAAATCACCGGTTTCTTAAAGTGTTTTTCGACCAGGTAACGTTCGTGTTCGGCTTGCAAATCAATGCCCCATGCAACAGGGAATTCAAATTTTTGCCCTGATTGTTCCAAAATCTTGACGCCTTCGGTATAAGTCAACCTGACAAAATCGTTTTCGATTACAAAACGTAATCTGTCCATCAACTCGTTATCATACATCTTGGCTAAAAATTCCAGATCGGGAGCACAATGTTCCAATGCGTATGTAATCAGGTATTTCAAGAAATCTTCGGCCAAATCCATGTTTTCACGGATTTCATAAAAAGCCATTTCCGGCTCGATCATCCAAAATTCCGATAAATGGCGTGGTGTGTTGGAGTTTTCAGCACGGAATGTCGGGCCGAATGTGTATATCTGTCCCAAAGCCAAAGCGCCCAATTCGCCTTCCAATTGTCCGGAAACAGTTAAATTGGTTGCTCGTCCGAAGAAGTCTTGTGAATAATCTATTGTTCCGTCTTGCGTTTTCGGCAAATGCTCTAACTCTAAAGCCGTCACATGAAACATAGCTCCGGCCCCTTCGGCATCAGATGCTGTAATGATCGGCGTATGCAAATAGAAAAAGCCGTTATCGTTGAAATATTTATGTATGGCAAAAGCCATTGCATGACGTATTCGGAATATAGCGCCAAAAGTGTTGGTACGCGGGCGCAAATGAGCTATTTCGCGCAAAAATTCCAATGTATGACCTTTTTTCTGCAAAGGATAACTTTCCGGATCGGCTGTTCCGTATAATTGTACCTCGGATGCGTGCACTTCCACGCTTTGTTCTTGTCCCTTTGACTCTACCAATGAGCCAACGACAGCAACACTTGATCCGGTAGTGATTTGCTTGAGTAACGCTTCATCAAAACGGGTTACATCAACGACGATTTGGAGATTGTGAATAATAGATCCGTCATTCAGGGCAAGAAAAGCAACATTTTTATTGCCCCGTTTGGTACGTACCCAACCTTTCACTAATATTTCACTACCAAAACTGGTAGATTCCAAAATATCCTTAATCTTGTATCGTTCGCGATGTTCCATTTGTGTGTATGTGATTAATTCTGCAAAATTATACTTTTTTACGGATTTATAATCGCTGTGAGGCATTTACTTTTGGTCGGATTCAATCCTATAACAATTATTTAAAGATCAATGTTTCATGTCTCAAATTTTGGATTTTAAGTCGCTTTGTTATGATCTAAAAGCGACAAGAAGGTAAAGTCGACTCTTAATGATATATTTTGTTTCTCATTGACGGTTTAAGTTTTGAAATACCCAATTGAAGTAGATTTAATCAATATTAGAAGTAGATTTAATATCCTTTCTAACCCTATTTATTGGATAATTAAATGGTATTAAATACCCTTCCGAACACAATTAAATGGATAATTGAAATACATTAAATACCGTTCCAAAGTCAATTAAATACTCTTCTGAAATGAATTAAATATACTTATGAAGTCAATTAAATATACTAAAAAACACTATTAAATGCCGTTCAAAACGCTATTTGATATATGCTTTATGTGTTGAATGTCAGGGTTATTGATTATTCAAAAAGTCAAATTCGACGGCTGAATTGCAAATTCAGCCGAACGAGAGTGCCTGTAATACGGTCAGATATTGTTTAGCGGAATTTGCAATTATTGCATGAGGGCTTCGCCGTTCCGCTCGAAAACAAACTGTACTATGTGAAAAATCAAATACCCTGTGCCATCTCCCAAGCTACCAATAACTCTACCATTTCGGAATAACTTCTGATACCGCTCGCTTGTTGGTTGGTTTTTAGATAACTGTCATATACTTTGCGATGCATCTTTGATAGGCCGGGGCTCAAAGCCTTCATCCAATGTTCTTGGGTGCGTTTGTAGTCATTCTGGATACGACTGTCAATCAATGAGTATATTTCGCGGTATTTCTCAGGAGAAACCCGGCGTAAACTGCCCAGTAAATAATCGGTAGTTTCCAGATATCCGCTGTACCTGATGAGTGGATGATTGCTCGATGTACAAATAACTGATGCATAAAAGTTACATTCGGATTCTCTTGCAATGCCGAATTGATGCGCTTTTTCGTGCGCCAATGTAAATGGATAACTGATTGATAGCAAGAAGTCATTCACTTGCACTTCGTTAAGGAAAGGATCGAAATATCCCGCAACGCCCATGCGGGTCATCATGGGCTCAAAAAAGGTGTATTTGGTGCGCCGCATGCCGCAAGGGTAGGGGAGTTGCAATTTCTGATGCCACGATTCATAAGATGTTTCGATTATGCGGCTAACTTCCGTTTTATTGATGATGATATCAGGCGTATAGGAACGGTTCAGCGAATCAATATACCGGATGACCAAATGTTCAAAATAATCTTTGTCTTCTGCTTGTTTTGCAATGTCGTATCTTGAGAAAAAATCCTGTCGGAAATAACCGATGCCCCATGCTAAATAAAACCAAACGATCAAATAGAGTATAGATAGGACAAATTTCTTGAGCCAACGGGTAAATGTCCATTTGCGCCTGATTAACATAAACAGGCTTGCTATGAATAATCCGATAACAATAAGTATCAGAAGATCGAGCAAAGAAAAGGAACTACACTGTGATACAAAAGAAAGACAGGTAGCAATAATGGGATAAACATGCCGCATGTAGGCCTCGGCTAGTTGTGGAATCCGGGCACACAAGAAAATAAAAACCCAGCATACAATAAGAATAATTATTGACGGCTGGGTAATATATTTTTTTAGTGCAGAAAAGCGCATGTTGTCAAGATTTTACTCGCAACAGCCGTCTTTTATTGCTTGATCTTCAATTGCATTCCGGGTTGTATGCTTGCCCGTGACATATTGTTCCACTGCATAATGTCCCGGTCAGACACGCCTTCGTATTGTTTGGCAATCTCCCATAATGTATCGCCGGATTTAACCGTATAGTATACAAAAGATCCACCGGTACTCTGTTGCGGTTGAACTGTTGCAGGTGAAGTTGCCGCTGTTGTTTGTGCACTTGTTGTTGCCGGTTTAGCTGTCGTTGAGCTTTTAACATAAACTACTAATTTTTTCCCGGCGGTAATCCGAGATCCGGAAATTCCGTTCCAATCCCTTAAATCGTTAACGCTTACACCATATTTCATGGCAATAGATCCAAGTGTTTCTCCGGAACGAATGGTATGCGATGTCTGGGTGCGGCCGGCAATACTGGTTGAACTGACAGAAGCACTTCTACCTGCCGGTTCAATGCTACGGAAAGCATTGCTGAGATATACATTTGCCTTATAATTGTAAATGGAATCTTCCAAATCAAGAAACTTGGTTGCATAGGACGCCGGCAAACGCAATGGATAAGCCTTGCTCTTTCCCGGAACGATTTCCCTGCGGTACTGAGGATTCAGGTCGCGCATCAATTGTATAGGAATACCCAATACTTCGGCAACTTGAGATAAGTTGACATCTTTCCTGATCATGACCGTATCGGATACCGGCGGAACATCAATAAATTTTGGAGTCAGGTTATGCTCTTTGTAATAGTTCATTGCGTAGGTCGCGCCAATGTATGCCGGAACGTAACCTCTGGTTTCGCGGGGCAAATAAGGATAAATGTCCCAATAAGAGGTTTTTCCGCCTGATCTTCTGATCGCTTTGTTAACATTACCCGGCCCACAGTTATAGGCGGCAATTACCAATACCCAATCATTATAGATGTTGTATAAATCCCTTAAAAACTGTGCTGCAGCATGTGTGGCTACCATCGGGTCGCGCCGTTGATCTACAAAAGAATTAACTTCCAATTTGTACATACGTCCTGTACCCAGCATAAATTGCCACATGCCGGTAGCTCCAACCCTGGAAACAGCTCTAGGATTGAGGGCTGATTCAATGACTGCCAAGTATTTTAATTCCAGCGGCAAATCATATAAATCAAGCACTTCTTCGATCATTGGGAAATAATATTCTTTCAGCCCCAACATCACTTCCAGTTTATCCGGCTTTTTGAGGGTATATACGTGGATATAACTTCTAACAATATTGTTATATGTCAAATGGACAAGAGATGGTATTTTACTTAACCGCTCGATGTATATCGAATCATGAAACTCCCTGGCGTAAGATATTTCATCAACAGCTAATTCAGATATATCGGAATCGCTACCAATAGATTCCTGTACATACCAAATTTGCATCAAACTATCCAGGTTTCTATCAAAATTTGAATGATATAATTCTACAGGAATAGAGTCCGCATGAGAAGTTAAACTGCTGGCATTCAAAAAAATGAATGGAAAAAATGCGAAACTAACAAGATAAATTTTCTTAATCCAACTCATTGCATTGATTTTTAGCTTAAAAAGTAAAGCACAAATATACACCAAATTTTGAGGATTTTTGATTTCGATCAAAAAAAACAGGCATTACGTGCATCGATAAATTGTCATCGATATTGTAATCAAAGAAATGGGCATCTACATTAGCGTCTAATATGTTCAACATATAGGACGCAGCCACCGCAACAATCATCCAATCCCGATACCTTCTATCCCTATCTTTATAAAAAGTAAGATAGTTTTCGGCAGACACATTCGGTGGAATATTTAAATTTACAAAAGAATTAGTGGTGGGGTCTTGGTCTTTGTAATCGATATATGCACGCCGGTACATCTGGTATTCATTCTGCCATTTTATCAGATAATAAGAGGAAATACCTATAGCAGCCCAAACAATGGGAACTTTCCATATCTTTTTGTTGTAAACCTGTCCTAGTCCAGGAACTACGGCCGACATCATGGTCGCTTTGGCCGGTGAATGTTTTTTATAAGCTATTTCTACTGAACGAGTCGTATCTGTTGCCGTGTAGGTGGTGTCAGATACCAACACCATTCCTTGTCTTGGTGGGCGTGTAAAAATAGTTGTATCTTGTGTTTCCTTAAATGAAACGGTGTCCTTATCGATCACCGTAGAATCAGTAAGCGCCTGACCAAATACTCCCGCATGGCAACTTAAGGCAATTGCCCATGCAATGCATCTTTTCAGGAATTTTGACATGCTTTATTATATGATCATCGGCTACTCGCCTGTTACATTCATCTTCTCAGCCATTTGCAGAATATGTTGCAATTCGGCATCGGTGCGGAAAGAAATAACGATACGCCCGGCGCCCGAAACATCCCTTTTGACGTTAACTTTGGTGCCAAAACATCCGCTCAACAGTTGTTGGTATTCCTTAGTGTCCGGTACAAAAGCTGGCGCATTGGGGTCTTCGTATACAACTTTCCCTGGTTGTTTTTCATTGGTTGGCGAAAGCGCTTCCTCCAATTCATTCAATTCCCGTACGGCAAGCTCCACTTGACGTACGGATAATCCTTGCTCAAGGATATCACGCAATAAATTTAATTGGCGTTCTTGATCTTCGATATTTACCAATGTACGGGCGTGTCCCATAGAAATGGAACGATCCTTAATTGCTAATTGTACTTCAGCCGGAAGTTTCAATAAACGTAGGTAATTAGTTACCGTCGACCGTTTTTTTCCAACTCTTTCGCTGATCCGTTCCTGCGTCATGCGGCATTCTTCTATCAAACGTTGGTAACTGACGGCAACTTCGATGGCGTCTAAATCCTCGCGTTGGATATTTTCAACCAATGCTAATTCCAACATATTATTGTCGTCGGCATGGCGTATAAATGCAGGGATTTCTTCCAGCCCGGCAATCAGAGAAGCCCGGTAACGACGTTCTCCAGAAATAATCTGATATTTTCCATCCGATATTTCGCGAACGGTGATGGGTTGTATAATTCCTAAATGCCTGATTGAATCGGCCAATTCTTCCAATGCATCTTGGTCAAAATTAGTTCTTGGTTGAAACGGGTTGGTTTCAATATCGCGTATACGGATGCTATTGGTCGTATTGGTTTGGTAATTGGATATTTCTGTTTCCGATTGTTTGATCAATGCGCCCAATCCTTTACCTAGTGCATTCTTTTTTACCATGTTGGTTCGAGTCTGATTTTCCGGTTAATCGTTAATTCTTTCCTTGGTTCTTCTGTAATAACTCTTTGGCTAAATTCAAATAATTAATTGATCCTGTCGAATTAGCGTCATATAAAATAACCGGCTTGCCATAGCTTGGCGATTCGCTTAATTTAACGTTCCGTTGAATGATGGTTTTGAATACCATTTGCTGGAAATGGCGGGTTACCTCTTCTACCACTTGATTGCTCAGGCGGAGGCGTGCATCATACATGGTCAATAAAAATCCTTCAATTTCCAAAGAAGGATTCAATCTTGATTGAATCAATTTGATGGTATTAAGCAGTTTACCCAATCCTTCGAGTGCAAAAAATTCACATTGAACCGGAATAATCACTGAGTTGGCGGCGGTAAGTGCATTCATGGTGATTAAGCCAAGCGAGGGCGAACAATCAATCAATACATAGTCGTAATCGCCTTGCACTTGTTGTACTACATTTTTCAAAATGTATTCCCGGTTGGGAAGGTTGACCATTTCGATTTCAGCGCCCACCAAATCAATGTGGGAAGGAATTATATCCAATCCCGGAATTTCGGTCTTTAAAATTGCATCGTGGGGATTGATGTTATCAATCATACATTCGTAAATGCTGTTTTGAATGTTTTGCAGATCAAAGCCTAAACCAGAAGTTGCATTTGCTTGAGGATCGGCATCAATCAGTAGAATCTTCTTTTCAAGCACAGCCATGCTGGCCGACAGGTTAATAGCAGTTGTGGTTTTCCCGACTCCGCCCTTTTGGTTTGCTAATGCGATTATTTTTGCCATTGTAATTTACGTTAAAAATATATCAAATCCTGCCTTGCGAATATAAAAGGACAAAATTATATTTTTTATGGAGAGTAACAAAATTAAACTCGTAAGTATACTTACAAAATCCGGTTTAACCTGAATTTCGTATCAACAAAAAAGCCACCCCATGACTGGAGCGGCTTTTCATAAATCATTTGCAGATTTCGTCAGTATTTACTCATTTCTTCTACCTGAACCACCACGGAAATTACCGCGGCTTCCGCCTCCTCCGCCTCTGTTGCCGCTGCTTCTTGGACGGTCTTCTTGCGGACGAGCTTCGTTAACTGTAATCACCCTGCCATCATATTCGGCTTGGTGCAATTCTTCAATTGCTTTCCTAGCCGCATCTTGGTCTGGCATTTCAACGAATGCAAAACCTCTAGAACGTCCTGTGTGACGATCTGTGACCACTCTGGCGGAAGATACTTCGCCATATTCTTCAAACAATTGTCTTAAGTCATTATCTCCAACCTTAAAACTTAAATTTGAAACATAGATATTCATAAAAAAATAAAATTAAATTAAAACAGTATTTTGGTTGAAAACAACGACAAACAGTAGTATCTACAATAAGACTAAAATTCGACCTCTCATTCTCAAACAACGCACAAATATAAAGATTTTTATATTATCTCTCTTTTTTTGCAAAAAAATTACAACTTAAAACGTAAAAAATGAAAAATTTATTTATAAATAAAAAATGTACCGTGTGCCATTTGCCTTGTACCGTGCACCTTTACTCTTAATCCAGCTCAATTGTGCACCGGATGGATTTGCTTTCACTGGGCAATATCGTTCCATATGGGCCATGAAATTCCAATTCGAGCAGCTCCGAAGCAGGATTTGGCTCGTCTGCAATATTGCTATACAATTCAATTGCTCCTTGTTCCGGATGTATTTGTTCTTTGGGGACTTTATCAAAACGGATAATCATGCGTTCTCCTTTGTAGGTGGCAATAATTTCTGGAGTTTCAGGATAAAGAAATACCTTTCCGGTTCTTGTCTTTTTATCTGCTGACGGCATTTCGGGTAGAACCGAAAAAATACCATTTTCATAAGACGTAGCCAATGCTTCACGGGTTCGGACAGATGTACTTTCTATACGGACATCCTCCACACTTTTGACTTTAACAGATGCTTTTGCATGGCAATTAGCACGTACGTTTACCCATAAATCACATTCTACAGGCTGCGAACGGTGATTCGTCCCGGTAAAACCCAATTCAACTTTTCCATCGGAAGTGATCCGGACGGTTTTACGCAACTGTAAACCGGTTACAGGGCTTTTGGGCCCCAACATTTCAACATAATCTTTTTCTTGTTTCACGATTTCGAAACGCCCGTATTCGCCAAAAGGATCAGGAGGCCAATTGGATGCCCGTTCTTTTAATTGCGCGTTATATGATTGGTTTTTCCAGAAGCCTGATTGCGGGCCAACCCATAGGGTAATACCATTGAAAGGATAAAATGCCGGTGTCTCCGTGATTTCAGGTGCGACAAATGATGGGTCTTCCCAGATTTTGCGGTCGGAAAGCAAAATGCCTTCCGTGCCGGGTTTACGGAGATAAACTACCCTGCCTCCCAATTCGGGAGCGATACCCACTTCAATTTTTGTATTGGACAATGTTACAATAGGCGTGGCCGCCTTCATCGCTGTTTGCATAACAGAAAGTATGATAACAATGAATAAGATTCTCATAATTTTTATTTTTTATAAGGCACAAATATACATTTTTCTTTATTCGAAAGTCATTTGTACGTAAGGAAAAAGCAGTGGTTATCAAAATATTTTACGATAGTTGCAATTTTTTTCCAAATTTTACGACTAATAGAAAAAAGAAGATAATGGACAAAACGGAAATGGAAAGAGCATTTATCGAAGTCATCCGGCAAAACGAAAGGTTGATTTACAAAGTTTGCTCTTTTTATGCTTCGGACGAATTTCCGATTGCAGATCTTTATCAGGAGGTCGTTTGCAATCTTTGGGGCGGATTTCCTAAATTCAGAAACGAGAGCTCTGTTTCTACTTGGATTTACCGGATTGCATTGAACACTTGCATTTCCGGTATACGCAAAGAAATCCGTCGGCCTAAAAACAATGTTTCGGCGGCAGCGCTGGCAGAATCGATTCCTGCAACTGAGAGCATGGAAGACAATATCCGGGAAATGTATCGTTTAGTCAATCAATTAAAAACTATAGAAAAAGCGATTGTTTTGCTTTATCTGGAAGAAAAATCCTATCAGGAAATTGCAGATATCACAGGATTGTCGATTTGTAATGTAGCCACTAAACTGAAACGCTCCAAAGAAAAATTAATACAAATGTCGAATCTTTAAAATCTAAAGTCATGGAATTGAATGATATGAAAGCCGCATGGACAGCGTTGGATAATCGGTTAAAGAAAAATGAAGAATTTAAAGAAACAATCATTCTTGAAATGATACAAACCAAAGCCGGAAAGTCGATGAGTAAACTGATTAATTTGGATTTATTCGGTGCAATAGTATTAATATTAATAATCCCATTTGGCGCTTTTTTCTTTGATCAATTTAGAGGAAAGTTCTGGGCATGGGATATTTTGGTGATATTTTCGCTTATTGTAAGTTTTTTGGGCTTCATCTGGCAAGTATATAAGATTTATGGATTAATGAAAGTGGACTTTTCGAAAAAAATTGGCGATAACATTTATTACATGAACAGGTATAATATTCAAATAAAGCGAGAAACAATATTCCAATATTTAATTCTAATACCTATTTTTGTGATACTTGCTGTACTTACATACGCTACAATGAAAGCGCCTTTCTATCTTTGGATATTCCTAGTCTGCATGTTTGTCGTAGCAACACTGTTTAGCTACTGGTCATACAAAAGAATATACGGAAAAAACATAGAATCCATCATCAAAAGCTTGAGTGAAATCAAGGAATTGAAAGAAGAATAAATATTTTAACTTCGGTTAAAATATTACTTCTACCGTAGCTTCTGTATTTCCGATTGTCCAATTGCCACCTTCCATGATAAGGCGGATGGCTTCGCGATCAGCCGTTTCGCAAAGACTTTTTGTTACTTTTAAATTGTATGGCCTGCCATTTTCGTTTACATTAAACTTGATAGAGACCGTTCCTTTAATGCCGGAACATTCATTATCAGTAGGCCGGATAAGGTTCTTTTCAAGGTATCGTTTGTATGTTTGCCAACCATCAACCGGTTCGGGAACAATAGTTTGAAGTGCAGGATCTGTAGCATCTCTGAGTTTGCTTGCAGAAGCCGTAGCATCTGATCTTTTTTGTACTCCGTATGCGGCTACCACAACTTCATCCAACCGGCTTACGTCTTCCTGCATGGCAATCAACAATTTTGTGGTGTCTATTTTTAATTCTTTGGGCAAATAGCCAATAAAACCAGCAACCACCGTACCGATCTCCTGATGAGGCAAAGTGAATTTTCCGGATACATCCGTAATAGTGCTCACATTAGTGCCTTTTAGGGCAACCGTTGCGCCTGGTAACGGTTCACCTGATGCGTCTACCACCGAACCCTGAATTGAACGTGCTGCAACGTGCTGTTCTAAAGATTCATCCGCTTCTTCATGGAATGTGTCGACAGATTCCATTATTGCCATATCTGCTGCTATTGAGTATTCCTCCATCACTTGAGGAATGTCTGAAACAATCGGTTGTTTTTCGACAATAATCGGTTTTTCTGGTGTACTTACCTCAGGTTGCGCCTTTTCGGTCGATTCTGCCATAGCGATCGTTTCCGGATGTTTCGTGCTGTCGGGTGGAGGTGGAGCAACACTTGATATTACAGTTGGTTGCGAGGTTTCTTGGCGCAATAGGTAATATCCGGCGCCTGTAATCAGCACAATGCTTGCGGCAATGCTTAACCAAAGCCCAATGTGGCGAATCTTAGTCGTTGATTTGTCGTCTACCATTCTTTGTAACTGCTCAATGGCTTTGGCATGATCGCCTGCAACGGATTCGTATCCTTCCAATGCATCAGCTAAAAAAGGATCCTGCATCGCTTCTTTTTCGATGCGATG
>JAVBPN010000117.1:0-11819 GCA_031549585.1 Bacteroidales bacterium | reverse complement strand
CCCCAGCAGAAGACCAAATGTTTATCGAAGTTGATGGATCAGGTAATCCGGTATTGCTCAAAATGAGCGATGTGACCAACAATCCCAATTTTTCTTTGAAAGGGCTTTATAAATCCAGTCCAACAGACCGTACGATTATCTTACGTTTCTTGTTGAATACCGAATGTACATTCAATGCAGACAGTGCAACGATATTTGCGGAAATATTCGGTGACAGGCCTTGCGGAACTACTGCGCTCGGAAATGGAGACACCATTGTTGGCGACCGGATATTTTTACGAGGATTCCGTTACTATACGCTCTACGACGAAATCAATGGCCCTAATGGGTATATGTTTGCTGTGTGCGATCCGACCAAAACCAAGAAAACCTTGATGGGGTCTTTCAGAAGAACCGGCTTCGGTGAAATACAAGACGATTATTTTGAGTTGGAAATGCCGACATATTTCACTCTTGATCCAAGTGCTACTCCGGTTATCAGTTATTATGATTATTCGCCTAACCCACCGACACTTGATATTGGCGAAGATCCGACCACCGTGTATGATGAAAGGATAGAAAACGGCGTTCGCAAGCTGAAATGGAAATTACCAGTTACATATTCGGCAAAAACCATCCAAAATCTTATGGTGGATTACAATATTCCGGTAGTCCTTGATCCAACCGCTTCGGGATTGACATATGAAAACGATTTCGTTCTCAATATCTATGGCGGTTCATCCAATGCTTGCCAAACCGGAACCAGCGCCTTAGCAACCGATACATTGGTAGTATATGTATACACCAACGAAATTGGGTTGGCAAAGGATGTAACCAGAACTTTGAATGCCGATTCATATTATGATGTGACATACACATACACAATTGTCAATTACAGTAATGTACAAATGACCAATGTAATGATCGAAGACGATCTATTGGGTATGTTTGAAGGAATGATTGATATGAAAGATTTCCAAGTTACCACATCTAATGTTAAGTTGGACGGAACTGTGGGCTATGCAGGAAGCGGAATGGTACTCAGTTCCGGTATTATTGAAGCCGACTCGACCGAAACTGTCACATTGACATTTAAAGCAAAGCCCAATATGCTTTACGATGGAAAAGTGTTCAAAAATAACGCAAAAATAACTGCCATCAATACGCAAGGTTGTGCCGCTACAGATAGTTCAACACTTGGAACCGATCCTAAAGCCAATGATACTGATGTGCAGTCGTCGCTCAACACAGTACCAACTCCAATACAGTTTAGCAGCTTACGTTTCCACCAAGACCCGCCTGTGTATAATGTGAATGAAAATCACGGTGAGTTAGAAATCATTATTGAGCGCGTAGGTGACCTTTCTGCTTATTCATTTGATGTAGGATTTATCCAAAAGTCTCTGACACCGACTTTTGCTTTGGCTCAACCTTATGGTGAAGCCCGTTTAGGAACATCCGATGCATACGGAATCGATGCTTGGCGCAGTTCGCTTACCGACCATATTTCGTTTGCCGCCAACGAAACACAAAAAACTGTCAAAATCAATATTGTTGATGACAATATATATGAGGGAAGTGTTGATGAAGCTTTTGTCGCTTATATTGCAAATCCTTCGAATTTGGATGTTTCATTGGTCAATGATACGGCTGTTGTCGCTATCAAAGACAATGACCTGCCACCTACCATTAAGATCTATGCACTGAATGATTCCATCAGTGAAGGAACGAAGATCACAGGAGTTGGGCATAGCTACGGAACGAAAAATATGACCTTTGTCGTCAAATTAAGCAATCCGACTTACCAAACTGTTGAAGCCCAATGGGCAACAACAGGCGGAACAGCGATAGGAGGCCCTCCGGGAACGCCAGGCTTAAATTATGATTACATCACGCAGCCTCTGACGGCTATTACGCCAATTACCTTGACGTACACGGCTTCAGATACCATACAATATGTGTATGTGGAAATGATTTCTGACAGTATACCCGAGATGGCTAAAACCGTACAAGTTACCCTGAGCAATATCAAATCGGCATTGCCCGGCACATTGATTGCCACGTCAACTATTGTGGACGACGACATTAAGATCAATACCCCGTCGATAACAGATTTGATTTGTAGCGATGATGCAAGCGGCGCCATTACCATTAAAGCAAGGGGAGGGGAGACCGGAGCTTCTTCAGGGGCATATCATTATGATTGGACAGGCCCCAATGGATTTACCGCGTACCATTTTACCTCAGGCAACGAAACCATTAGTAATTTAGATGCCGGATCTTATACGGTCACCATTACTGATGTGTGGAGCCAACCGACCGATACATCCTTTACATTCACTGTACAAGGGCCGGCCGCTGCTTTAAATATTGCTGTTGATAATATAACTTCTCTGAGTTGTTTCGAAGGCCGTTTTGAAGGTGTACCTGTCCTTTATGACGGAGCAATTTCCACTACTCTATCCGGAGGTTGGCCGGGCGCTTATACCATCAGTTGGAAAAAAGACAATGTTGCTTTCCCTGCAGGAAACGGATTAGATGACTTGACTGGATTACAGGCAGGGACTTATATAATCAATGTTGTCGATTCCAAGAATTGTAGCATAAGCGATACAATGGTAGTGACACAACCCGATCAGATCGCCATCAGTTCATTTACAAAAAATGATATAATTTGTAAAGGTGATAACAATGGTTCTATTGCATTAACGATTGAAGGAGGTAATCCTGCTTACTTCATCAGTTGGACAAGTAATCCGGCAGGGTTTACCGCCAGCACGGCCACCATTAATTCTCTCACTGCACGTCAGTATGATGTAGCTATCGGAGATTCCAAAGGATGCGAATTTGCCCGTGCCAGCTATGTGATCAAAGAACCCGCCACAGCGATGTCAGCATCGGTATTGTCAACCACTGACGTTGCTTGTAAGGATGACCTTACAGGAGAAATAGCTGTTACTGCATCAGGCGGTTGGGGACAATATACGTACACATGGAGCGACGGAATAACCACTACCACTGGAACGAGAGACCAATTGCCTGCCGGAACATACCATGTAATTGTTGCCGATAGCGCTTTGTGTACCGTTGCATTGAGCAGTATCCTTATCGATGGACCTGCTGTAAAATTGGTTGTTGATTTGACCGTAACCGATGAAACTTTCCAAACTGCCGATGATGGAACCATTACCGTCAATGTATCTGGAGGCCAACCGGCATATACATATGCCTGGGCTGATAATCCATCATTGAATACCGCATTCCGTAATCATCTGCAAGCGGGACAATATACCGTTACGGTTACAGACCAATGGAAATGTATTATTACGGAAACTGCAATCATCACCGAACCTTTAGTTACGCTTGATTTACCCACTGCATTCACGCCTGATGGCGATGGATACAATGACCGATTATTGGAAAAATACCACATTCGAGTATACGACAGATGGGGATATTTATTGTACGATGGAAGTGACGGTTGGGATGGCTATTATAAAGGACAATTGATGCCCGCCGGAACTTATTTCTATGTCTTGATTGATGACATTACAGGAAAAGAATACAAGAGTTCCGTATTATTACAAAGATAAAGTTGAATATAAATTGACATAAATTAGATGTTTACCTTTAGAAAACATATGGCATCCAAGATCGTTCAGGTTATATTTTGCATGGGAATGTTATTGAACGGACAATATATTTTCGCTCAAAATGATGTACAATTGAGCCAGCAATTATTTAGCCGGATCAATTATAACCCTGCGGCAACCGGACTTTCTGAGGACCTTAATTTCTATTTGCTTGCCCGGCAACAATGGGTTGGTTTCAAAAATGCACCACAAACCATTGTGCTCAATGGAAGCACTTTTGTCCCATGGACACGTTCCGGATGGGGATTTTCAGTAGTCGGCGATATGTTGGGACATCAACAAAGCGTTAACCCTAAAATTACTTATGCTTACCATATCCCTTTCATGAGGAGCAAATCGTCCCTTTCATTAGGATTAAGCGCCGGAGTACTTTATAAAACTACGGATGGAGCAAGCCTTGTCTATGAAAATCCTACGGACCCCAACCGCTTGTATCAGGTTGAATCCGGTGTAAAACCCGATTTTGATTTTGGCCTTGAATATAACTCAAAGCATATTAGTGTAGGCACTTCTGTCACTCATTTGGGCAATGCTTTCGATAATAAGATTGATGAAAGTTCTCCCCATTTTTATGCCTATGCACGTGGAATGATTGATTTATCACAAAAATGGCAATTAACACCGGCTTTTTCATGGCACAATAGCAAAACGGTGCAACAATTTGAAGCCAACGCTATTGTGTTTTACAAGAAAGTATTTTGGGTAGGAGCATCATATCGCGTGGAGGAGTCTATCGTTGCTTTGTTGGGAGCTTATATCACACCTAATATTATGTTGGGTTACTCGTATGATTACAATGCGGGAAACAATTTGTCTGCATATTCGCAAGGGTCCCATGAGATTATGCTTTCGGTGAGGATTCCGCAGCCTCAGAAAACCCGCAAGGCGTCGCGTATGAGGGAATGTACCCATGAATGGTGGTAAACAAGTAATGATTAATGATAAATGGTAAATGGTAAATGTGCAAGGTATAATGACCTATGCCAGAGTAGTAAGTGATCTTCTGGTATGAATTTTTTTTTGAAACATTTATATTTGCTATTTTAGTTCCTCTTTTTAAACCTTTATTTTAAAGCATATAATTAAATATTAAGAACATGAAGAAAAGTTTATTAAAAAAGTTTATTGGTTTATTTTGTCTATTAGCAATTTTTGTAGTTATTGGGATAGCCTCATGTAGCAAAGATGATGACGACGACTGCCAAACTTGTACAAATACAGATACAGATAAGTCAGAAGTTTTTTGTGGCGCTGACGAAATTGCTGCTGCAAAAAATTTAGGGCTCACCTGTAAATAAACATTTGCAAGAACGACAAAATTTGTCGTTCTCTATTCTCGAATTGTCATTTGCATCATTGTGAGGACTCGCACAAAAGTCGATTTATTGAAATGGAATAATTGAATCTAATCGATTTATTTCACACAATAAAGAAAGTACATGTCTTCACAAGTATGCTTGAGGTTATTTCAAATATAAATTTGAAATGTCATTTTAATGGATTTCAAAGATTTATTGGCTTTTATCTAAATCCGTACGATTGAGAAAACAAAGGCCGTATTTGGCTTTTATAAACAAATCAATGATTATGAAAAAGAAAATATTTGCTGCATTATTACTGTGCCTTTTCCTTGGAAACATTTTTGCCCAAGAAAATATCAATAACCAACGAAGGGCTACTTACATTTACGAGTTTATCCGGCAAATCAATTGGCCTGGGGAATCTTCCTTAAAATCTCTTAAAGTAGGGATTGTAGACAACAATAGCGATTTAAGCACAGAAATCCGTAGTAAAGCAGTAGAGTTAGGAAATATCCGAAACAAACCATTGGAAGTAATTACATTAAAGAGCCTGAAAGAATTACCGGCTCTTCAGGTTATTTATGTCAACAAACAATGGATGCCCCAAGCGAATATCGATAGCTTAATGAAAGCGCTTGACAAGAAAAATACATTGGTCATCACTGAAGCGGCACAATTCCAGCAATCGATGATTAATTTTATTGTGGTCAACGATCAAATGCGCTATGAATTGAATGAAGCGGCTTTGCAAAAACAAGGATTTACTTATTCCCGTGTTTTACCTTTCGCCGCTATCAAAACGAAAGAGGACTGGGAAACACTTTTTATGGCAACCAAACAAGAATTGGAAGAAGAAAAAGTAGTCACATCACGCCAAAAGCAGGAGATAGAAGAACAGGAGCAAGAAATAGCACAACAAGCGGAAGAAATTGCCATACAAAATACGGAAATAAAACGCCAACAAAAGGAAATAGCACAACAACAAACACGGCTATCCAATTTATCAGCTAATATCTCGGCCAAGCAGAAAGAATTGAACGAGCAAAATGTAGAAATCCAGCAACAGGAACAATTGATCGGATCAAAACAGAAGGAAATAGAGAAACAAACACAGATCAATGCCGAAATCAACGAAGAAATTGCTGTCAAACAAACGCAAATAGGAGATTTAAGCACCCGAATTAATGAACAGTTGGCTAAGTTGAAGATGCAGAATGTAATCATCATTTTAGGCGGATTGTTGTTGGTATTTTTGGCCATATTTGGTTGGTACGCTTATCGTAATTACAAGCAAAAGCAACGCACAAACCAAATTCTTGAAGCAAAGAATACGGAAATAGAAAAACAAAATGTTGTCCTTTTGGATCAACGCAACCGGATTGCCCGGCAAAACAAAGAAATCACCGACAGCATTATTAGCGCGGAAAGGATACAAAAAGCCATATTGCCCAAACGTTATGTTCTGGAAGATATCATTGATATGTTTATCTTTTACCGGCCAAGAGATATTGTGAGTGGCGACTTTTATTGGATGTCTAAAAAAGAAGATAAACTCATTATTGTTGCCGCCGACTGCACAGGACATGGTGTGCCGGGCGCTTTTATGAGCATGTTGGGCGTCGCTTTTCTTAACGAAATTGTAAGCAACGAAACAGATGTGTATGCCAACAATATCCTTAATAAATTACGGGAACACATTATCAAATCTTTGAATCAAGCCGGGAAAAAAGGGAATGAAGCCAAAGAAGGCATGGATATGGCTTTATGTGTAATCGATTATCCAAGCATGACTTTACAGTATGCCGGCGCATACAACCCGTTGATTATGATCAGAGAGAACCAACTGCAGGAAATCAAGGCCGACAAAATGCCTGTAGCTTATTATGAATACGGGAAAGAAGAATTTACCAACAATATGGTTAAGTTGGCTCCAGGCGATTGTTTTTATATGTTCTCCGATGGTTATGCCGACCAATTTGGCGGAAGCAAACAGAAAAAGTTTTCTTCAAAAAGATTGAAAGATAAACTACTCGAAATACATCAATTGCCTATAAAAGATCAAGAACAAATGATAGCAACAATATATGATGAATGGAAAGGAACCCACGATCAGGTAGATGATGTGCTTTTGATTGGAATCAAGATGTAAATAATTGAATATTGATGATCGATTATTGAATATTACTCCCTTCGGTCATGAGATCGCTTACGCTAAGTCGGCGTAATTATCATAAACTCATTTTCTAAATGCACTACCGGCTGAGTGTAACTATTTTATTTAAAACTCGTATATACTTGTAAAATTATTATCCACATTAATTCATTAAAACCATTGATTCAATGAAAAAATCTAGAAAATTATTCGCTTTTTTAAGCATTGCCCTATTGGCAGTTGTAATTGTATTTGCAGCTTGTAAGAAAGATGATGAAAAATCTGTCGGAACTAAAGCCGCTGATGACCTTTGCGGTTGTGCAAGCGCTACAACAGAATCGGCTGCTATGTCATGTTTCCTTAACTTTTATAGTAATTATGGCCAATATATTGAAATTGACATACCTGATAATGATGATGATGACATTAATATTACATTCAAAGATGCTAATTTCGAAAAAGATTTCACAGCTGCCATACAAAATTGTACGGCTTTCTGGGAATAATAAATCTATTATAAGGCGTTGAATATTCAACGCCTTTTTTATTTATAACATTGACATCATCTTTGGAAGATGATGAATTAATTCTATTAAAAGCCCTTCTTGCCGCCGTCACAAATAAATAGACCTAATGAATTATGAAGATATGTTATTTATTTTACTATACCATACGGTATAGTATGTTAAAATCTAAATTTTTTTAAGATTACTTCTGAATCTTGCGAACCAAAAGACTAACCGGCTTAATAAAATAATACAAGAAAAAGAGAGATTCCGGAAGCCTAATTGTTTGCCAATCGCGGGGATTATTCATTCTTAAAGCAACGATCGCCCACCAATAATGCCAATCCGATTGTAACCGCATTCGGTATAAAAAATCACGCCGCATTTTCCCCCATGTATCGGTACGGTTATTCCAGAGAATACGCTTTTGAGCTGCGCTAATAAAATATGGAAAAGGTTTAAGTCCATTAAAAGATGAAGGTATAATTACCCCAAATATTTGTTGTGATAAGTAAAGACTTTGGCTTAGCGCTTTTTCCAAATGAAACTGGCGAGCAAGTGCTAACAACTTTTTGCTTTCATCCTCGCTAATGTGCTGAAAAATATAGGCAACATCCCATAACCAAAACAACCTGAACCATAAATGCAAACTTCCGTGCCGGCATAGATATAGAGTATGCATCGCAAGATCAAGTGTAGGAATAAGGCGATTCCCGATATGGATATCCGTTTTATATGCAAATAATTCGTCGGTAGAAGGCCCGACTTTATCGCTTTGGGTCAACCGCCAATGCAATTCTACCTGGATTTTTTTATCCGGATGCCAAAACGATTGATCGGAAGCATAAGCCCTAACATGCCGAAGTTGCTTTTTATTGAAATTGTTTTCATCCGTCCGAGGCTCATAGCCTGCATCTTGCAATGCCTGTTTGGCAAGATCCAAGTCCTTTTCTTTAACCAATATGTCTAAATCACCCGATTGACGGACAGCTACATCGCCATATAACTGCATTGCCAAAGCCATTCCTTTTACACAAATCCATGGAATGTTATACTTTTTAAAAATATCTGATAGGCTAAATAATTCAGCAGATAATTGCAATAACCGCAAATTATTCTTTTTCACAAGTAACTGTAACGTTAGCAATAATCCGGAAGGAAAATTACTACATTGGTTTTTGAAAAAAGGATAAAGATGAGTTATTAACTTGTGGTATTGCAATAACTCCAAAAATTTTTCCGTGTTGATATGATCCGGAAAAGAAATAGTTGTTCCAGCAAAAGCAGCCCGGCAAGATTCAAATAAAAAATTGTACTCAGCAGCAGCCGGATGGCCATTTAGATATTTTTGATTTTCAATGTTCAATGTTTGATTGAAATATGAGAAATAACGTTTAGATACCTTGTGAATATACTTTTATATCACCACTAAGGACACAAAAATTCTGTACCTTCGGAGTGCCTCCGTATTCGGCGGCATTTACTCGCTGACGCTTCGTGAGAACGCTTCGCTAAGTTGTAATGCCGTCGCTCAATATTGTTGAATTTGAAACTGCCTGCGGCGAGTTAAAGGTTCAACGATGATGAAGAGCGGCAATGCAATTGCCGCTCAACCCGGTTTTTTATTTTTATAAATATATAATTAATAACGTTTACAATACTTGCGAATATATATCTACTCAAGTGATAACAAAGAAAATAAGATCTAAAATATCATACATTAAACCTAAAATGCATGATGTCTCCGTCTTGTACTATATATTCTTTGCCTTCTACAGCTATTTTACCGGCATCGCGGCATGCTGTTTCCGAACCTAAACGTACATAATCATCATATTTGATGACTTCAGCACGGATAAAACCCTTTTCAAAGTCGGTATGTATGATTCCGGCAGCTTGGGGAGCTTTAGTTCCTTTGATATATGTCCATGCACGGGTCTCGTCTTTTCCTGTGGTAAAATAGGTTTCTAGTTCCAACAAAGCATAAGCCGACTTGATGAGGCGAGATACACCAGATTCTTCCAACCCCATTTCTTCAAGAAACATTTGCCGTTCTTCATATGTTTCCAATTCTGCAATTTCGGCTTCGGTTTTGGCTGCAACAACCAATAATCCGGCATTTTCTTCCTTAATCGCTTCTCTCAATGCTTCTACGTATTTGTTACCGGCTTTGGCAGATGCTTCATCAACATTACAGACATAAAGCACCGGTTTGTCTGTCAATAAAAAGAACTCCCGAGCCAATTTTACATCATCTTTATTGTCGAGTTTCACTGTCCGGGCTGATTTGCCTTGTTGCAATGCATCACGGTATTGCAGCAATATTTCATATATTCTTTTAGCAACTTTGTCACCGCCGGTTTGGGCTTGTTTTTGTACTTTCCCAATACGTGATTCTACCGTTTCCAAATCCTTAATTTGCAATTCGGTATCAATGATTTCTTTGTCGCGCACCGGATCAACCGAGCCGTCAACGTGGGTTACATTGGGATCGTCAAAACAACGTAATACGTGCAGAATTGCATCCGTTTCGCGGATATTGGCCAAAAATTTATTTCCTAACCCTTCTCCTTTACTTGCGCCTTTTACCAATCCGGCAATATCAACAATTTCCACCGTAGCCGGTATCACTTTCAGCGGATGGTCAATAGATTCCAACGCGTTCAACCGTTCATCGGGAACAGTGATGACCCCGACATTGGGCTCGATGGTACAAAATGGAAAATTAGCTGCTTGCGCCTTAGCGCTTGATAAACAATTGAAAAGCGTAGACTTACCTACATTAGGAAGCCCAACAATACCGCATTGAAGTGCCATTAAACGTTCTTGATTTTATAAAAATTTAAAGTTTCAAATTTAAGCATATACGGTGAATGGTGCAAGGTACACAGTCCACAAGAATTATTGAAAAACTCTTACATAGTCGATTAAGTATTCCTGAGGCAATGCGGACAAATCAACGCCTTTTTGCCCTCCCCAAGCTCCGCCAAAAGCAAAGTTGAGAATGATATAAAAAGGTTGATCGATCGGCCAAGACTCCCAACCTGTTTGGTCATTTTGTACGGAAAAAACTTTGTTGTTGTCAAAAAACCAATCAATATGATCTTCAAACCATTCGACAGCATATACATGAAATTCTTTGTAAGCATCCGAACAATCGACTGATGATCCTCTTCCCGTTCCTTTGGTGTGGTTATATTTTTCGGTATGTAAGTTAAAATAAATTTTGTTTGGTTCATACCCTACGTGTTCCATGATATCTATTTCACCGCTTTTCGGCCATCCTCCGTATGTACCTTTTGTCGGCATCATCCAAATAGCCGGCCATGTGCCCAAACATAAGGGCAATTTAGCACGAACCTCTATACGCCCATATTTCCAATCTCCTTTGTTGCGTGAGGTAATACTTGCAGAAGTTACCGGACACACCTGCCCATCAATCATCGCCGAATCGTTACGCGCCGTAATGACCAAATTACCATTACGTTGTGTTACATTTTCTGTTCTTCCGACCGTATAATACTGCAATTCCCTGTTACGCAAATAACCACGTTCATAGTTCCATTTACTGGTGTCGGGAAGTCCCTCCTTGTCAAATTCATCCTGCCACACGAGATGGGTATATTTACCCGAACCTCCCGGAAAAGGTTGTGGATCGTTTCCTGCTGCACAACCAACCAAAAGCGCGATACAAGCCACGCAAATTATTTGAGTCATTTTTGTACGAAACATATCTCTGAATTTTAAAGTGATTTTAATCGCGTAAAGCAAAGAAATATATGCAAAAAAAACAAGAAGTTTTGTCTGTTTTAGGTTAAGAATTGTTTTAAATTTAAAGGGGCATGAAAGTTATAACGGACAGGTCAAAAAGATTTATTTGTAAAGACTTTTTCTCATTTTGATTGTTATAGCATGAAATTTAAGCCGGTTGTATTATGAATATATCTCATGTAAATAAAATTATTCGTCAAGTATCATTCCTTATTGTACTTGTCTTACTTGGCGCTCTTATTTTTAAAGAGTTACGATTTTTCCTTGGCGGAGCATTAGGCGCTTTTACGTTCTACGTATTGTTGCGCCACCCTTTTTTATACCTAACCGAATCACGCCATTGGAATAAAAGCGCTACCGCCTTATTACTTGTTCTATTGTTGGTTATCTTTTTATTGTTATTCGGAGGGGGTGCATTTGAGATGGTTTTGAATAAGATATCCAATTTACACAAAGT
>JAVBPN010000148.1:0-17457 GCA_031549585.1 Bacteroidales bacterium | reverse complement strand
CATAATCTACAGGTAAAATAGCGAGCAAAGGTATATCTTTTTTTTGAAAGAATAGACATAAAGCAATATAGTATAAAAAGTTCTTTCATAAGTTATGTTGCATGTATTCTGCTTATTCAATTGTACACCGCGAAGAATAATCTTTTCAAAATGTCAGAATTGTGTTTTTTTATATAAATTTGTGCAATTTGAACCCGATAAGTATTTTGGTGGTTTAGTAAAAATGAAATTAATAATCGACATTTTGTGGTGGTTTTTTACGACGGTTTCTGCTAAGCCGTTCTTTATTCAACCAACATGGAGTAAGCCCATTATGTCGGTTGCAATAAGTGCACAATCGAATGACATGGATAATCAAGTAGAAATACATCATTTATACACTATTGTTATCATATTGGTGATTACTTTGGTTGTTTTGATTGCACTATTTGTTGTTGTTTTAAGGCTGTATCGCAAAAATAAAATTTCGAATTCATTATTATTTCAAAAAAATAACGAAATAGAAGCACAACGAAAATCGAATGAAAGAATCACAGAAACATTAGAACAACAGAAAAAAGCAATTGAACAGCAAGAACGAGAATTGCAGGATACAACTACCGAATTGAGATGGCAAACCGAAAATGCTTTGCGATTGTATGATGAAGTAGAGCAACAAAAGGAAGAGATTACATCCAGCATTATGTATGCAAGTAGGATACAAACAGCATTATTGCCGGAAACAACACTTACTAATGAGATTTTGAATGATTACTTCGTTCTGTTCAGGCCGCGCGATATTGTAAGTGGCGATTTTTATTGGGTATCCGCTAAAGATAATAAAACGATTTTGGTAGTGGCCGACTGTACCGGTCATTGAGTACCCGGAGCGTTTATGAGTATTTTGGGGATTAGTTTTCTCAATGAAATTGTTCGGACTGATTCTTTGCGTGTGGATGATGTGTTGAACCGCATGCGGAATTATGTGATTAGGGCATTGAAACAAACAGGTAAAGATTTAGAAGCAAAAGACGGAATGGATATGGCATTGTGTGTCATAGATTGGGAACATGCGCAAATAGAATATGCCGGCGCCAATATTCCGTTGTATCTCTTACGCCAAACAGACGATTCGAGTGAATTAATTGAACTGCAACCGGACCGTATGCCAATTGGTATTTATACGATGGATAACATCCCGTTTTCTACGCAAAGTATGCCTATTCTGTCCGGAGATGCCATATATATGCTTTCGGACGGCTATTGCGACCAATTTGGCGGAGACCAGTTGAAAAAATTCAAAAAGAAAAACTTTAAGAAACTATTGCTGGACATTCATGCTTTGGATATGTCCGAACAAAAGAAAGCACTGGAACGCACTTTGGACAACTGGAAAGGCGATCTTCCGCAGGTAGATGATATATTGGTCTTGGGGGTTCGGATATGATTTTGAAAAATAGAATCAATCTTTTGTAAAATAACAAGGCAGCTAAACCATCTTATAGAATCTCAGTGGGTAGCTATAAATTAGGTCTTATGCCACCACCAACGGTGGTGGATAGTTAATATCTGGACAATTTCTTTATTCATCATCAACTTTACATGTTGCTTTACAAACAGATTAAAACTAAAACAAAAAAATAAAATGAAAGAACCAAAACCACAGACAAATTACAGAAGTCATCTAAGTTTTTTAATTATAATATTGGTCGGCTTAACCTTACAAACTTCGTGTAGTGATCGAAAAGATATAAAACGAGGAGAAATCATTTTGTTATCCGGAGAATCTATGAAAATAGATTCGGATTTGTTTGGACAGACGTTTGTTGTATTAATTGATTCGACATTGTATATGTCTTCGCGTGAGCAAGATGTTTTATATAATGTTCTTCAAATTAAAGAGGATGGCTCACTCGCAAAAGTAAGGCGGTTAATACCGCGAGGGAAAGGCCCTTATGAGGGAAACATAATGACAACATCATACGATCTTGATAGTAAAAAATTATATTTTTTTGAAATTTCTATGGGATTTAGGAGTGGTTATGTTATTGACACGAATACTGATATATATAACACTTCTTTATGGGAGAAATTAGACCTTAGCAAAATACAAAACCATAGAACAGGCATAGGTAATGTGAGTATAAACGACTCTTTATTGTTAATAGTTGCGGGTGTTTATGAGAGTCCTAATATTCTTACAATAATCAATTTGAATACCCAAGAGATAATCCCGTTGCAATTTTGGGTAGATGACGGGTATAATATGAATGACCGCATAAAACAGGGAGTTTATATAAATAATGCCAATGTGTTTCACAACAAATCGCTTGACAGATACTTATATGTGTGTGGATGGGGAAGGTATATTGAACTATTTTCTTTGGACAATTATGCGGTAACCCAAAGAAAAATTGTTGAAAATATTTTTCCGGAATATGAATCCAGAAATGATGGATTAAGGGATTATCAAATTAAGGATGATTTTAAATATAGGCGATTATCAACTTGGGTTACAGATAGATATATTTATATAAAACAAAATGAATATACCATGAATGGTAATATCACATTATCAGATGATTATAAAGGTTATTCAACTTCTTATCACGATATCATTGATGTATATGATTGGGATGGAAGCTATATAAAAAGCTACCAGACGGATATTCCTTTTTATAACTTATTAGTCTCTCCTAATGATGATTTCATTATTGTAGTCACAAACGATTTAGAAACGGATCGTATAATTTTAAAAAGATATCAATTAAAGGAATAAAGAATTACCGTTGTGTCTATTAGAAGTAAATAAAAGAGGAAAGATTACAGAGCCGCCCAGAGCAGTGGAATGTTATAAACTTTTTCTGAGATGAACAAACTTACAACCAAATGAAAAAGATGAGAGCATTTGTTAAGATACCCCAAATTGTGTGGGTAATATTTTTACTATTTTCCTGCCATATATCACGAAAGGACGATATTAAACAAATCGTTCGGGAATGGCAGGGAAAGGAGGTTTTAGTACCTGCCGAACCGGCATACAAAATACTGGGGCGCGACACCTTATGTCCAGATATATGGGATCAACCGTACAAAATCTTTACCTATATCGACTCCATCGGCTGTACCAGTTGCCAATTGGGTTTACCCCAATGGAAAGCATTGATCGATTCTTGTTACCGGCAGCAAATCAATGTCAAATTCATATTTGCCGTACACTCGTCCGATTATGAGTACTTTGGCCACGAGTTGCGTTTCAACGAATTCAACTATCCGATTATCTATGATTACCATAATGATTTCGACAAATTGAACCGCTTCCCGCCGGCTCCCTACCGTACTCTTTTATTGGACAAAGACAACAGGATTCAACTCATCGGTTCTCCTGTCAACAATCCCGCAATGTGGGATTTATACCTGAAAATAATCATGCAATCACAATAATTGTTTGTCAATTGTGGTACAAATCAGTAATTTTGAAAACTTTAATACCAAATACTTGATGCCGCTTTATCGAATCTTTTTTATCCTGCCGCTATATTTTGTTTTTTCGTGCTCCCATTATCCGGATGATGTGGAAAAAGCCTTACGTTTCGCTGGTGATAACCGTACCGAATTGGAAAAAGTATTAAAACATTACAATCAGCATCCGGAAGATAGTTTAAAACTAAAAGCTGCGGAGTTTTTGATTGCCAATATGCCGTATCATTATACATTGAGCCATGAGACTTTAGATATATTCAGGCATCATATTGCCTCCCATACGCCCGGATCTCGTACGATTTCGGAATTTGAAAACCAATACGGGCCTTTATCGAATATCCCATATGATGCCATATATGATGCTCATGTGATGACTGCGGATTACTTGATCCGCAACATTGATTTTTCATTTCGTCTTTGGCACGAAATGCCTTGGGGCAAACATGTATCATTTGATCACTTCTGCGAAGAAATTCTTCCTTATCGTATAGGCAAGGAACCGATTGAAGATTGGAAAGAGGTATATTACCAAAGATACCGCCCGATGGTCGATACGGTTGCCAATAAAAATGATCCTGTGGCTGTTGCGGGTATGTTGTTTCGTTTCCTGCATAATAATGAAGATTGGGCATATGTATATGACCATGATCTGGTAACGCCTGATTTGGGAGCGCTTGCCCTGCTTGATATGAGATGGGGCATGTGCAGGGAACAGGTTGAAATGTTTATTTATGCCATGCGTTCAGTGGGTATTCCCACAGGAATGGATCTGTATGTCCAGCATCCCGATATGGCGGCGAGCGTACATGAATGGGACTATATGCGGGATACTGCCGGAAAAAGCATCGGGTTTGAATATTACGATACAAAGGTTTTTGGTCAAGATATTACCGATGCCCGTAAACGAGGTAAAGTATACCGTAAATATTTCCAATTACAACGGGAATCATTACCCGTCAAACATAGGGGAAAAGAAATCCCATCCACCCTGGATGATATATTTATAAAAGATGTTTCATCGGATTACTTTCCGGATAATGCTGTTGAATTGCCCGTTGGGGAAGGGCATCAAAATGGAGATGTCATGTATCTAAGTGTGTTCAATAATACGAATTGGATACCTATGGCATGGAGTGAGGTGAATAAAGGAAAAATACAATTTCGTTATTTACAGCCTGGTGTACTTTTTCAGATATCTGATTATATATCAGGCCATGCTTTGCCCGTTTCGGAACCGTTTATCATGAATAGGGACGGTTCGGTTCGATTTGTCGTAGCCGATACATTACACACTCAGCATATAAAAGTGGCGCGTAAATATTTTTACCCGGAATGGTGGGAGCGGACCCGGATATGCGCTATTGGTGGTCAGTTCCAAGGTGCGAATAAACCCGATTTCAGCGATGCGGTTACTTTATACACCATTCCAACCAAAGCCGAAATGATATGGCAAACGATTAATTTAAAACCCGATTCCCGGAAATTCAAATATGCCCGTTACATGTCGGTTACCAATGGGCGCAACTATATAGCAGAAGTGGAATTTTTCTCAAATGATGTAAAATTGTCGGGAAAACCAATAGGTACAGAGGGATCTCATTTGGATGATCCCAAGAAGACATCCGACAAGGTATTCGATGGCGATCCGCTTACATACTACCGGGCAAAAGATGAAGTCAGCGGAACATGGACGGGGCTTGAGTTTGATAAGCCGCAAAATCTGACCAATATTCGATACTTATTTAGAAACGACGACAACAATATTCGCCCGGGAGATGATTATGAATTGATATATTGGGTTAATGGCGGTTGGAAATCATTAGGACATCAGGTTGCTGAGGACTATGAACTTCATTTTGAAAATGTTCCTACAGGCGCTTTATTCCTTTTACATAACCATACCCGAGGAAAAGAAGAAAGACCGTTTACGTATGAGGATGGCGAACAAGCGTTTTGGTAACCGAGAGCTGAATTGAAAGTTGAAAGTTGAAAATGGAAAACCTTTAGCTCGGCGAAGCCAATTGGGAATTAAAAAAATGACTATCTGTTTTAATACCTAATAATAATTTTCAACCCGTCATTGCGACGGCGAGCCCGCCTGAATGACGAAATCGGGCAGGGTACGAGCCGGAAGCAATCTCAATGTTTACAAAGAATATATCAAATCTGAAACCTATTTTATTTTAGATTACTTCGGTGAAAGCACCTCGCAATGACGTTCTTATTTAACTTTTGGAGTTCTTTAGGTACAATATCCGACAATCATATTAAAAATGGATAGCGATTCTCCGTTACTTATTTGTAACTTTGTCAAACACAAAAGTTGGTTTCGTTTCAATGAGTACTTCTTCCAATACACCCATCATATCCTTTGATAAGGCAAGTATCTTTCAGGGAGATCATTTAGTCCTTGTCGATGTTTCTTTTTCTATTAATCCCGGTGAGTTTGTTTATATCATTGGAAAGGTTGGAAGCGGAAAGACGAGCCTGATCAAAACCTTGAATGCTGAAATTCCTTTAAGAAGAGGCAAAGCCAATGTGGTCGGTTATTCCTTATTGGATTTAAAAAGTAAACAGTTGCCGTATCTGAGAAGAAAAATGGGAATTGTTTTTCAGGATTTTCAGCTTTTGAGCGACCGGAATATATATAGCAATCTGGCTTTTGTGTTGCAAGCTACCGGTTGGAAAAGAAAGAATGATATAGACAAACGTATCCAAGAGGTATTGGAAAAGGTTGGATTGGCAAATAAAGGCTATAAGATGCCGCACCAACTTTCGGGCGGCGAACAGCAACGGGTTTCCATTGCTCGGGCGCTCCTGAACAATCCTATGCTGATTTTGGCAGATGAACCAACCGGGAATTTAGATCCCGAAACCTCGTCGGAAATTATGGGATTGTTGGTTGATATCAAAAATTCGGGCAGAACCGTAGTGATGGTGACGCACAATTATAACCTGCTTAAGAAATATCCATTTAGGACATTGAAATGCGAAAATGAGCATGTGACTGAATTCAACCCATTAGAAGAGATAGATTTTAGCTTGCTGATGGATGAAGAGCAAAACGCAGAGAATGGATATCTTCAAAATGAGGTTGACTTGGAATCATTTGGCAATTAAAAGGGCTGTAGTTAATGATCGTGTTATAGATCTATTTCTGATTTCTCGTCATTCTTTTTTACTCCCTTCGGTCGTGAAAACGGCTTTACCTAAGTTGCCGCCCAAAAAAGAATCAAAAAAGGCTTGACAAAATAAACGCGCTCCGCCTAACGGCTTCGCTTGGACGGAATTTTGTCGAAAAGGTATGCTCCGCATGGACAAATCGGGCTACGCCCGAAGTTCCCCGGATAAATATGTTTCTTAATGAATAAGATTTAGCAACGCAAATATAAACTTGAGCTATTAAAAGTTATAGAATACTCCGATTTCAAAATATTCTTTTACCTGCAATTTAGGCCCTATTACATTTCCGGAACTATCTGTAGCTTTTTGGTCGTCGTCATACACCATATTCAAACGTAAGTTGGCCGAGATAAATTTTGTCAAAGCAAACCGCAATTGAAAATCCCACGATACGTCTACATTCTGGGGATTCTTCAAGTAATTAGTAAATAGCTCTAATTGAGAATAGTAAGTTACTCTTTTGGCAAAGGTGTCTCCTTTTAAGAGAAATATCATACCTCCCCCAAACTCATACCGGGACTTCTTTCCATCTGCAATTAAATCGTCGGTCAACCCCGCGCTTCGTTTAACAATTTCATTGTCGGAACGTACGAATGTGCCTTTTCCCATTAAAGGAGAAATCAATGCGGAGAATTTGTCATTGGGTTTATAGTCCAACCCCAAAGACACATACAGGTATGCAGGTGCAAAAAAATCTGAAATACGCACCGTATCAGTACTAGAATATTTATACCCGGATGTAAATTGCGTTTTTCCTAAAACAGAGGCGGTGTAGTACCAATTTTTAGACATTTGGTAGCCAACTCGCGATGAGACATTAATTTGGTCATCATTTTTTGTTGCTTTACGGTCGTCTTTTTTTACTAAACCATAAGCGAAAAACGCATAATTTTCCCAAATGAATTTATTCTTTTTGTAATTGGCAAATAGATTGAGCGTAGAATTAAATGCGATCATCGGTTCACCCCCTGCAGACCAGTTAGAAAGATAAGTCTGAGAGAAGTTTAAGGCGACGCTTCCTCCTTTCTTCCAATTCAAAGTGTCGGGCAATTTTTCCGGTTTGCTGGCAATGTTTGCGGTTTGTGTTTTGGCTTCACGAATAGCTTTATCACTATCCGATTGTCCATATAATCCTGTAAAAATTACGCTGAATCCGATACAAAACGCTATGTACTTAAATACTTTCACTTGCATGATAATGATTTACAAATATGTTCCCGTAATAACAAATTATATTAAAATGATGTTCACCACATTGTTTAATTGGCAGCAAAGATAATATGAAAATTATATTAGAACTGCTGCCACACGGCCATTATTGTTCAAAGAAGAAATTGTTTAATTCTTTGATATCATTTGGCGTGTAATCCGATGTGCCGTCGAAATAATTATCGATTGTCCTGAGCAGCTCATCGAAAGATATATACCCATCCCGGTCTATATCCACTTTCTTGAATTTATCAGGGATAACGATAGGCCCTGACCGGCGTACCTTATTTTGTCCCTTATACATCGCTAAATATGCTTCTACATCACTTCGTTTGATTGCTTGCATTTCAAGAAATGCAATAACAGTTTCGTCCTTAATTTCGACGCCGTACTCGTCAACAATGGCTCCGGGTGCTGAGACTTCACGGTCTAAATAATCAGGAATGCCATCTAAATCCGTATCAAATGGACAACCGAGCGAATCAACAGGGACTCCTTCGGGTGTACCAGGGCATTCATCAAATCCATCGAAAACGCCGTCATTGTCTTCGTCATCATACATGGCCATATCGAAATCGTCCAAAGAAGCATATACATCTTCAACAACTTTGGTTTTTGGAGACGAGAATAAGTCTAAATGAAGCGATACATAGGTAAAGGTATACATATCATTTCCCGATTTCCCCCTATAATCGGGATTTTTCGATTGAGACGTCATGTCATCGATCACATCGGTAAATGTATAATGCAAGGAAGTTGCAGCCCGCAAAGTAACACGGTTGGAAATAATAAAATCAAATCCCACATCGACGGGGATGGCGAAGGTCATTTGTCCGTAATTGCCTAATCCGCTACGATCCTTTTTTCGCAAGTCGGTTTCGTATACATAATCCCGTTGTGTAAGATGCGTGTTACCAGGGTCACCTACTTTTTCGCTAACTGTACGAATTGTACCATCGCTCCAATAGTGATACGGCAGCCCATTCCTGTCCAAATAATCGGCTTTTGAATCAAATTGGAGCGTTTCAATGCCCACAGAAATAAAGGGCGTAAAATATTTTCCTTTTAAGAGAGGCTTAAAGCTATATTCAATATTTGCTCCGAAATTATAGATATTGGAGGAAAAATTCAGATTTCGTGTTGAATCGGAAACTGAACGCTGTGTGCCGGTTAAGCTACCGGTTATGAAAAAGAGGTTTCCTTTGAAGTTGTGCTTTTTACCCAGAAAAACCTAAACATTGATACGTGGGCTTAATGTCCCGGCGGTATAACTACGGTATGCGTCCTCTACGTCACCGTAATAATTCAAATAACCGACTCCAATTCCGATTACAGGCATGTATACGGGATTGACGTCTATTTCACGCCTTAACAATTGGTCATAGTAATCGTCATCGTCTTGGGCGTGTAAGGTTCCCAACGCGATGATCCCCATGAATAATGTAAAAAGTATTTTTTTGAAGCCCATCATCTATACCATTTTTGATTCAAGGCCATTAGAGCTTCTTGTACTGTGATACGTCTTCCGTTATTATAAGCGGCAATGAATGGCCCATCCAACCCGTCAAGCTTGCTTATCCGGACTCTGTAATCGCGGGCGTCCTTATATTCTTTGAAAGGGCCTACTGAATATTTATACCATCCGTTATGTTCTTCACGCATTACGGTATATCCCAATTTATATTTTCTGAAATGTTGTTGGGGGTTTAACGGTTTATGGCCGGCGGCGATCTGCACCCGGTAATAAATACTTTGAGCCGAATTATTTGTGGTTGTTGGGCGTTGAGTTGCCGGAGTCGATGGCCTTTCGAGAGATGCTACCGTTACCGGAGCAGAACTTTGTGATGATGAAGCAATCAGACGATTAACTTGGCTTTGAGACAGTCCAATCAATGTTTCTTTTGTAGAAACTACAGCAGAAGAGACGGCTTTGTCTCCGTCCGTATAGGAAAATGTCCCGGCAACTTTCATAGTTGCAGGATTGACAACAGTTCCAGGTTTTGGTTGCAACTTGTAAGTGACTGTAAAATATGGATCTACAGGTGGATTCATCCAAACAAACCTCACAGTGTTGCCTACATTTGTGAATGTTGCCCCTTTACTATCTGTTGCGACGGCAGTGTATCCGTCTGGGATAGTTTCTTCAATTCTTGCAAAGCCTTGCAAGTTCCCTTTATTGACCAAAAGTGTTACCAAAAATACTTTTTGATCTGCCACCCAAACAGGGTCTTGTTGGATACACGTAATGGTGCTGTTATATGTTTCCTGACTTTTAGCTATCTTAGGATAATCACGTATATCCACTACCAATAGCGGATCAATGGATGGAGATGGCGTAATGGACAACGCAACGTTCATCGCGTCCACATATTTACGGTCATTGTTATCAATATATGAAAAACGGCCATTCAGATTAATGTTTCCCTTGATTCGTTCATTAGCAATAATGTGATATGAAGCGGTAATAGTTTCGTCACTCGGAAGACTGAGCCAAATCAACCGGACTTTTTGATCCTGGAATCCAAAATCAGCATTTGCAGAATTTATAGGCGCGGCCGTAAATCCATAAGGTAATTCTTGCTGAAATCTGGCGAATCCAGATGCTTTGCCCTTTTGAATGGTCACATTCACCGTGATACTTGTTCCAGCTTCAATCGTTTCAGGCATATCTATCGTTACTTTGACGTCTCTTTGTTGAAAAAATGACGTAAAGACGAAAAATGATATTCCGCTAATAATTAATGCAAGAAATCGATGCATGAATGTAATTAAAAATGATTTACATCATTCGGGGAACAAAAATAATGCTTTTTATTATTAAAAACGCACAATATTCTTAAAAGTTGGGGCTTAATAAGTATTTTGAGTAAAATTTGTTGATTAGTTCTACTGCACTATCAGCGTCATCGACGACAGTAAACACATCTAAGTCTTTAGCACTTACGTAATTATATTTGTTTAACATTACCTCTTTGATCCAATTTATTAACCCTTCCCAATACGAACTTCCAACCAGAATAATGGGAAATTGTCCGATTTTCTCCGTTTGGATCAGTGTCAATGATTCGAATAACTCGTCAAGTGTGCCAAATCCACCGGGTAAAGCGATAAAACCTTGTGCATATTTGACAAACATGGTTTTTCTTACAAAGAAATGGTCAAATGTGATTAATTTATCGGGATCAATAAATAGATTATGAGATTGTTCAAACGGTAAATTAATATTCAATCCGACCGATCTTCCTTTTCCTCTCAAAGCGCCAAGATTTCCGGCTTCCATGATACCGGGGCCGCCTCCTGTAATTACTCCATATCCAAATTGAGTGAGTTTAAAGGCAATATCTTCGGCCATCTTGTAGTACTTGTGGTCGGGAGCGGTACGTGCTGACCCAAAAATAGAAACACATGGACCGATTCTTCCCAATTTTTCAAATCCTTCGACAAATTCTGACATGATTTTGAAAATACGCCATGAATCTTCGGTTTTTATTTCATTCCACGTCTTGTCATTAAATGCACTTTTGATTTTTTCTTCACTCGTCATCATAACTCTTTAAATTTTTATTGCACAACAACTGGTTTATACATTGATTACACCGTTAAAACAGTTTATGTGCATTTTTGCTTGTTAATCAATACCTTATTTCTTCTTTTTTACGAATTAAAATCACATTTGTTTGTTTTTTATGTAATAAAATGGCTTGTTAAACAAATGGTTGGAGGGTACTTGACTTTGTATTAATGCAACAATACGGCGAAATGTGTGATCCCGCCGTATTGTTAGTCAAATATGATTTTATATAAATGAATAACAATTACAGTTTTTTAAGTGTAATCTCCGAAAAATATGCTTTTTCACTCTTGTCAGCGACGTGTGAACAAATAAATATGCCGACATAACAAGTTTCGGGGAGTTCAATGGTCGTTTCGGTTCCCGACGGAAAATCTTGCGACCGTTTTGCGGCATCGATCTTGTCAGGCCATTGCCCAATAGCTGTTTTCATTGTGATCTTGTTGCCGTGGCGCTCTATGATGATATGGTCGGGCATTTCGATTACCGAGGCTATTTCAAGGGTATTTTCGCCTTTCTCAGGACGCCATTGCAGGGAATTCAAGCCGTCACCATGAATGCTGATATCTGCATATTTAGCATCTCCGTCTAATGTTTCCCGGATCATAATGCCGATTTTACGGTGCACCGTGTTTACTCCTTCAAATGAAAGTTTTGCAGACATTGAAAAATCTCCGGTTACTTTCTTCCATGCATAAAAGAATTCATCGCTTTTTGCCCAAATGTTTGCTCCGGAGCCAGTCAGCGTGTATACTTTGGTTGATTTGTTATAGCTAATAGTTCCGGGTATTTGGACATTTCCGACATCACCTGATCCTTCGAAAAAATTACCGTCACCGGATTCGCTCGAACTCTTTCCGCCAGAACAAGCACATAGTAGGCCAATTAATCCTGACAAAACGATCACTTGTAGCCTTTTAATAGAAAATAAATGGTTCATTGTTGTTTTAAATTAATGATAAATACAGATTTATAGATTAAAAACCAATTAAAACCTAACAGGATATCAATACCTGTTAGGTTTTATTTCGACACATGCTATTAACGCAATGAATAGAAATGTGTCTGAATGTTTTTATCCTTGAATGGCTTTGATGCCGGGAAGTTCTTTTCCTTCCATATATTCAAGCATAGCGCCGCCTCCGGTAGATACATAGCTTACCTTGTCAGCTAACTTGTTCTTATTGATTGCAGCTACAGAGTCACCTCCTCCGATTAAGCTGAAAGCACCATTAGCAGTTGCTTTTGCTACTGCTTGTGCAATGGCCGAAGTGCCTTTTGAGAATTTTTCGAATTCAAAAACACCCATTGGGCCGTTCCAAAGCACTGTTTTAGAATTGGCGATAACATCGCTGAACTCCTTGATTGATTGTTCGGCAATATCCAATCCCATCCACCCATCAGGGGTTTCATTCACTTTAGATACGCATGTATTGGCGTTGGCGTCAAAAGCATCGGCATTGATGGCGTCAATTGGAAGATATACCTTTACTCCTTTGGCTTTGGCTTTATTGAGAATGTCAAGCGCTAATTCAAGTTTGTCTTCTTCACATAAAGATTTACCGATTTTGCCTCCCATGGCTTTAACAAAAGTATAAGTCATACCTCCTCCGATAATCAAGTTTTGAACCCGATCGAGTAGGTTTTCAATGATCAATATCTTGTCGGACACTTTAGCTCCACCCATAATGGCGGTAAAAGGCTTGGCGTTTGAGTTCAATACCTTATCCATTGCAGCCAATTCGCTGTTGATCAAATATCCAAACATTTTATCTTGGACATAGTTAGCGATGATTGCAGTTGAGGCATGAGCGCGGTGGGCTGTGCCAAACGCATCGTTTACATATACGTCGGCATAGCTGGCCAATTGCTTGGCAAATTCTTTTTGTTTTTCTTTCAAAGCGGCTTTGGCTACTTTCTTTTCTTCGTCGGTAGCTGTTTCAGGCAAACGGGGTTTACCTTCTTCTTCTGCATAAAAACGAAGATTTTCCAATAACAATACTTCACCGGGTTTCAAAGCTGCTGCTTTTGTTTTGGCGCTTTCACCCATACAATCATCGGCAAATTGTACGTCTTTGCCCAACAATTCGGATAAGCGGCCAAGTATGTGTTTGAGCGAATACTTTTCTTCAACCCCTTTAGGTCTGCCCAAATGGGACATCAAGATAACTGAACCACCATCGCTTAATATTTTGTTGATGGTTGGTAATGCACCCCGAATACGTGTATCATCGGTTACCGCAAATGTTTGTTTATCCAGCGGAACATTAAAATCAACTCTGACGATGGCTTTTTTGCCTTTAAAATTATACTTGTCTATTGTTTGCATGATTATTTGTATTAAGGTGTGCAAAATTAGATTTTTTTCCGAAATATGCAATATTTCACTTATAGATTGCTTGTAAATTCCGGTAAGTTGTTTAAAATAAGATCAATATGTTCGATTTGGTGAATTTGGTATAGCTCGTAGGTAGAATCTATTATTTGCTTATCTGTTACCTATATTCCTGCTTCAATAATTTCTATAATTTTTTCATTTTCAAGTATCAACATGCCCAAACGTTCTTCAGTTACCCCTTCTTTCAAACAGTAGCTATATGTTGGCGTTTTATGATCAATGGTTGTGTGAAAATATCCGAACCGGATATTGTCAATACAACGAAGTTTTTCGGCAATTTCCATCATGTGTGTTGACACAAGAAACATACTGTTTTTTACTTTTGCGAATGCCGAAATGATAGCCAGGGAAGCATCATATGCATCTTTCACATTCGTTCCACGGAACAATTCGTCAAAAATCACTACTAAATTTCTCGATTTATTCATTTCTTGTGCGATTTCTTTGATACGGAACACTTCGCTGTAAAAATGACTATAACCTTTATTCAAATTATCAGCAATGTTGATGGTGGAGAACAACCCGTTGAAAACACCTAATCGCATAGAAACGGCAGGAATAGGAAACCCCAAATGAGCCAAATAAACGGCTATTCCAAATGCTTTCAGGAATGTGGATTTACCGGCCATATTAGCTCCTGTAACGAAAAAGAGATTGCCATCTGCGTTAAGCTGAATATCGTTTGCAATTGGTTCTTCTAAGAATGGGTGATATAAACCATTGATCTGTATTTCTTGTTGGTCGGATATTTCAGGAAATACGAAATTATATTTACTGATTGCGATGCCAACAGCCTGAAAAGCATCTATTTGGTAGACTACCTGCAACATATCTTTCAAGCGGTCATATTGGCCATAACGAAAGATATAATCAAACCGTTCGATGTCTATGGCTTTGATTTTTTTCTTTGTGTTGAATCCGAGAACTTGATTTAATTCAGTGTCTCGAATGGTTTCTTCGATCAATTGAAAGTATTTCGGGCGGTTTTCTTCGGCATTCTCTGTTGCATAAGCGTACAATTCCTGTAAGAAGTCAATGATGTAAACGATACTTCGTTGTATGATGTAGCGTTCGTTAGTCGGTTGAATTTGGTATTTCAGGGATTTGTGCCATGCGTTGAATCGTGAAACTTTGTTCGGTTTATTGCCGATCAAAAGATAGGATTCAATAAAATCAAGCAAATACTTATCGATAGTAAAGGTCGATCTTTCTTTGTTGATGTAATGGATTAATTCTTGCCTTTCCTGTATCGACTTTAAGTCTGATAACGGATTTCGGAACATATCAAGTAGTTCCTGTTTCCCGCCGCGAGATACAGTAGCGTTAAAAAGTTTGAATACGGACTTTTTGCTTTTCCCGCCTTCGAAAATTTCCAGATCGGCAAATGTTTGCCTGTCCATCACAAAGGCCATATTTCATCGTTTTATACAATCATCTTTTCAATCGGAATAACCAAAATGCCTTCAGCGCCTAATGCTTTTAATTTTCCAATGATTTCCCAGAAACGGTCTTCGTCAATCACCGAATGGAGCGAACTCCAGCCTTCTTTGGCAAGCGGTATGATCGATGGGCTTTTCATTCCCGGCAATATCTGGATGATTTCGTCAATTTTGTTGTTGGGTGCATTGAGCAGGATATATTTTTTGCCGGCGGCTGTTTGTACCGAGTTGATCCGGAATATTACTTCATCAAGGATGGCTTGTTTTTCGGAAGTTAGCTTGGTATGGCCAATCAACAACGCTTCCGATTTCATGACCGTTTCCACCTCTTTCAGATGATTGCTGACTAAGGTACCTCCAGAGCTGACAATATCAAATATGGCATCAGCCAAACCTATGCCGGGGGCGATTTCCACTGATCCGGAAATAATATGTGTTTCAGCTTGTATGTTTTTTGACGCAAGAAAGTCTTTCAGAATAATAGGGTAGGAGGTAGCAATCGTTTTACCATTAAACCATGACAGACTGTTATATTCTTCATCTTTCGGAATGGCAAGCGATAGACGGCATTTGCTGAACCCAAGCCGTTTGATCACGTTGACATTTTTTTTGCGTTCGGCATATTCGTTTTCGCCCACAATGCCTACATCGGCGATGCCATCGGCTACTGCTTGCGGGATATCGTCATCGCGTAAAAAGAGTATTTCTACCGGAAATCCTTTAGCGGGAAGCAACAGCGTCCGTTTACCCGACTCCAAGCGGATGCCTGCTTCGGTAAGTAACGACATGGTTTCTTCATATAAACGGCCTTTGGCCTGAACAGCGATTCTTAACATGATTTTTGATGATAAGAGATAAGTTATAAGTTATGAATGATGAGTTAACAGCCACTCATTACTCATAGTTCAACATTCATCACTATTTAATGACGATTACGTAATAATTTTTCTTGCCTTTTTGTACCAGCATATATTTGTTTTTAATCAGCTTGCTGGTATTAACAACACTGTTTATGTCGGCGATTTTTTCCTTATTGATACTCAATCCACCGCCTTCCACCATACGGCGGGCTTCGCCTTTTGAGGGAAATACAGTAGTATGAACACTCAAGAAGTCGAGCAATGGAATACCCGCCTGTAGTGCTGATAAATCCAAATCGAATTGCGGAACTCCTTCAAAAACGCTCAAAAATGTTTCTTCGTCCAATGCAGCCAACGACTCGGCTGTACCTTGCCCAAATAGCATTTGCGATGCTTCTTCGGCAGCTTGAACATCGGCAAGCGAGTGTACCATAGAAGTTACTTCCTTTGCCAATGTCTTTTGCAGGATACGTAAATGAGGTTCATTACGTTGTTGTTCAATAAGGCTTTCTATTTCGGTTTGATTCAATCCGGTAAATATCTTGATATATTTTTCGGCGTCCGCATCGCTGACATTCAGCCAAAATTGATAAAACTTATATGGTGATGTGCGTTTGGGATCAAGCCATATGTTGCCCGATTCGGTTTTGCCGAATTTTCCGCCGTCAGCTTTGGTAATCAAAGGACAAGTTAATGCAAATGCTTCGCCTCCGGTGACGCGGCGGATCAGTTCAGTACCGGTGGTGATGTTGCCCCATTGGTCGGAGCCACCCATTTGTAGCTTGCAATTTTTTGTTTTGTAGAGGTGCAGATAATCATACCCTTGCACCAGTTGATAAGTAAATTCAGTGAACGACATGCCTTCGCCTTCGCCAGACAAGCGTTTTTTTACAGAATCTTTACTCATCATGTAATTCACGGTGATGTGTTTGCCAACATCACGGATGAAATCGAGAAAGGTAAATCCTTTCATCCAATCATAATTATTCACCATTTCGGCTGCATTCGGCGCTTTTGAATCAAAGTCGAGGAACTTGGATAATTGCTGTTTGATGCATGCCTGGTTGTGTCGCAATTCATCTTCGCTCAACAGGTTGCGTTCCTGCGATTTCATCGATGGGTCGCCAATCATACCTGTAGCGCCACCCACCAAAGACAACGGTTTGTGCCCACAATGTTGGAAGTGGCGTAAGATCATTACGCTTACCAAGTGGCCAATGTGAAGCGAATCGGCTGTAGGATCAATACCCACGTAAGCCGTTGTCATTTCTTTCTGTAATAACTCTTCGGTGCCCGGCATCACGTCATGTATCATGCCGCGCCATTTTAATTCTT
>JAVBPN010000021.1:0-9975 GCA_031549585.1 Bacteroidales bacterium | reverse complement strand
TTGGGTGGGGTGGGGGGGGTGTGGGGGGGGGGGGGGGGGGGTGGGTGGGGGGTGTGGGGCGGGGCCCCCCCCCCCCCCCCAAAAAATCCTCGTCTCTTTCCTTGCTTGTATCGTCATGTCGAGCGTAGCGCAGCGGAGTCGAGACATCCGTTGCAATACGTAATTCGTTTATAAACGCTTGCTGAAACATTTGTTTTTTCACATTACCCACATTTTATTTCTTCCCACAAGTCTTCCCATTCGGGATTCATATTATTGATAAGCGTTTCTTTCTTTGCCCTGTTCCATTTTTTTAATTGAGTTTCTCGATTTATTGCTTGTTCAATGCCGTGGAAATATTCATAATAGACACAATGTTCTAGATTATATTTTGCCGTAAATGATTCTTTATTGTAATGTGTGCGATGTTCCCACACACGGCGTTGCAAATTATTTGTAACACCAATGTAAAGCGTCGTCTTGTTTTTATTGGTCATTATATAGATAAATCCACCTTTTTGCATGATTATTCTATTTACCTTGTTCGGTTACTCAACAGATTCCTCCACTTCGCACACTCCTATCGTCGCGTGCTTCGGTCGGAATGACGGGCGTTGTAGTGGGATTGACATTTTGTTTTTTCCTTTTTGTACATAAAAACAAGACAACAGTAAGTACTGCCAATATCAGAAGATGAATAAATTGAGCCACAGCCGGAGAAAAAACAGACTGGCGTGCGAGATTGTCAAAATATATTGGCAAATAATAAATAATCGGTAAAACTAGAAAATAGACGCCTAATAAAATATAGACAAGTTTGTTTTGCCTGTTTAAAATCCCTAAAGACATTCCAAAATAAAACAGTATAAATATTCGAAAAGGGAAACCGGTCATTTCGGCTCTTTTCATTTGCCATTTTGCAATTTGTTTGGAATAAGACCGCATATCATATTCGGTTGCAGATGATTGTTCGGTTTTTAGTGAATCGATGGCATGTCCGACCTGAAAATAATTATTGGCCATTGGACTGTCCTTAAATAAGGTTATATCGTTTCGTACCAGTGGTTCATCAGGCGCAGTACATCGAATGTCATAAACTAAACCTAACATGTGTAAGTTATTAATCGGCGACACAAATGAAAGCCATATAAAACAAACGATAGAAATGGGTATTGAGAATAAAAGGCTATTTTTAAATCTTATTGTTTTTTGACCTTGCCTGAGAAGTTGCCGATAATATACAATAGTCATTACCAGAACGCTGACAGGTAATGAAAGTGCTACCATTGATATAAGTCCATAAAAAGTAACTTCCAGAATTATTGAAAAGTCAAGATTCCTATTAAATATATCATTGCTATCTTTGGTCAGGAACATTATGGTTAGCAGAATAACCATCAGGATAAAAGTTATGACGAATCCTAATACTCCTTGTTTAAATGCGCTTCTATTGGATTTCTTTTCTGTATTCATATTCGTCTATTCATTTTTAAATAATATAACTCCCGTTTTTGTCAGGAAATAACACCCGATGGCACAAATAATACTGTAAGGAACGGATGTTAAGCATAAGAACCATCCTGCCTGAAGTCCGCCAAGTGCGCCCTTTGTCAGTAGAATACATGGCCAGTTTTCAGGAAAATACCCTGCCTGCATGTCGTAATAATAAGTCAATATTCCTCCGAATGGCGAAGCGGCGAGTATGGCCAATGCAATAATCAGCAATGTCCAAAGTATTTGTTTGCCATTACCGGATTTGGCAAACCGATCGGACAACAGGCTCGCAAAAATCCCGTAGAAAAAACAAAGAATAGCAATGTACGGAACCGGATGTATTTTATGATAATGTCCGGTAAACAGCCATGTCATAAAAATATCGTTGGTAAACAGGTAGAATATTATATAATACAAGGCCACAGCCAACAAAAAACTTGTCAGCCAATAAAATACCAATCGTTTGATTTTTACGCTAAAGAATTTCATTTCTGTTTATCTTTTCACCATGATGACAATGCTGTGGTTAAAAGAATTTTTGTTTGTTTTACCAATCTTCAAAATCAAAGTCAGCCAAAGTAATACTTCTAATCAGCAAAGGTTGGTACCACTACCGGATATTCAGACATTTTTTCCTTGATAACGAATAGACCACTATCTCCAAGATTTTCATCATTGATAGTCCATTGAGCAAGTCCCTTATCTTTGTCAAACCAAAAGATTTTAAAATTCCATTCTTGTTCTTCTGACGATATTGACAATTGTATTGGCATTTTTGACATTGTATTAATCACAATAGTGTCGCCTATTTGATATGATTTCAAAATGTCATATCTGTTACTCCAATAGACTAATTCATTCCCTTCTATTGTCAATGTCTCTCCTTCAGAAATCACATATTTTCCGTCTTCACCCGTAGATGTCAACACCACCCATTCCGCAGGTAATGCCTTATAATCAAAAGGAACTTTTTCGGCATTCTTTATGTCATTAGAAGTTGCGGAGATGTTTTCGTTATTTACTGTTTCCGCCTGTTTTTTTGTTGCTTGTCCGCAACTGCCTGCAATTAACGCAAGAATGCTTAATATGATTACTGCTTTTTTCATTTCAATTTTATTTTGATGTCAAATTGCCATTGTCCTGTTGCACTGTCACTTGATTGCGGCAAGCTGCGTGTTGTCGTCCGGCGTTTGTACAGTACTTTCTTTATCTAAATTCTTCTAAATCGTTAATTAAATAATATCCGTCTTTTCCCACGAGATAGAGCGTAACGCACCTTGTGTGGTTTGGCGAATAGGAATAGCAAGCATAGTAAGCATTGTCTTGTCCTGCGCAACCAATTCCGAATGTTTCAAGCCACGAAAGGTCGCAATCCTGCGCATAGAGAAAAGGGTCGTAATCCAATTCTGCCGTTTTCAATTTTTGGATTAACTCTTCGGTAAGAAATTTTTCTTTTATCTTGTCAATGGCTTCAGTGTTTAAAGGCATTTTGTCGCACTCTGTAATGTATTGAGTGTAAAAATCACTAAGCATTTCAACAGCAATCTTATTATGGTTCTCTTTATAGTCTACTATTACCCAATCCATAGCAATACAACCGTCTTCGTTGTATAATTGCCAATCCATATTTCCTTCCATAAGCAAGTAGGTTGGAAATTCTTTGTAGGTAATGTTCGGCTTGTAGTCTTCTAAATTTTCATCTAAATCGCATTGCGCACATCGATAGGCTGTGCCGTCATCAAAAAACACAACACTACCACCATTGGCTTGGAAAAAGTACTTTACTTTTCTATCACTATTTCCCTCAATAACAAATTCGTCTATTTTGTTATTCTGTCCGGCAATTGTTCCGTTTACCGTTTCTGCCTGTTTTTTCGTTGCTTGTCCGCAACCGCTTGCGATTAACGCAAGAATGCTTAATATGATTATTATTTTTTTCATTGCTGTTTTATTTATGCGTTGTCGGGTTGCATTTCTGATGGAATACAGGTTTGAGGATTGTGCGTTTCTCTACCGAGCGAAACATTCCTAACGGAATGCAAAACTGCGCTATCCTTAATATGATTACTATTTTTTCCATTACGAGTTTATTTTTGCAAAGTTATGATTATGTGAACGAATGTGGTATCTATGCCCCATGTTTGCCACGGTTGACTTTCCAAAACCTTCAATTCTTTCAACGGGCAACGTGCCGCTTCGAATTCTTTCAGGCCGGGACAACCCGTTACGTCTATGGTTTCAAGTGGATTGTCGCTGATTGACAAATGGGTTAAACGGGGACAATTTGTTATGGACAGGCTTTGCAAGTTGTTGTTGAAACAAAGAATCTCTTCCAAACTTTCACAGTTTATCAACATCAATGTGTCTATCGCATTTCTTTCAATGTGTAGTGCTTTTATGTTTTTGAAATCAGACAAACACAGCGTCCCTTTGAGTTGCGTGCGTCCGCTTCCTCGTTTGTCAAAGAACCCGACTGTAGAGACGGTGCGCGCGCCGTCTCTATGTGTGATGGTGATGACACCTCCCCAAAAGAGCGGCAACCGTTTGCAGTAACCCAATACCTGCCCGTTGGTCTTCACGCCATCCGCCGATGTTTGTTCCAAAAACCGCCCGATTTGCGCCGTTTCTTCACGGTCGTATTTCCCATTGAAGTAATATACTATCAATACGAAAAGCACTAAGGCCAATAACAGGATTGAAAGGATTTTTGGATTCATATTTTATCACATTTCATGTTTGGAATGAGCTGTTTTGGTTACTTTGAATTTTCCTGATTGAAGTATTTCTATACTACTGTTTTCCTTATCTTCCCAACTGACAGATTCCTGTTCTATATATGGTTCAGACTGAATATGAATGACCGAAGTCGTCCAACTTGCGCTTTCTGCCCATTCGTCGTATCCGACAGGGTAAGAATCAATATATTCGTGATTATTATCATAATTAACTAACCAAATCCCAAGCGTGTGTTCCGTATCGCCGCGAATGATTAAACTACGGATGTTGTCATACAGTTCGATTTCCGAAATAATCGAAAACGAAACATCCATATTGTCATACACAAAACTTTCCGCCATCCCCAAAGGGTTTAGCGATGTGATTCCATATTCACCATACTCGCTATCGTAATGATGTATCGGCTTGGTTCCTTCATGGGTTTCAAAATAAGAGTGGTCAATCGTTATTGTATTCGTATCGTCCGATTTGTGATTCAAAGGCATGTTGCTATTCGGAATAGATTTTTTTTGTTCGTCGAACTTCCCATAAATAAGAATATGCCCGAAATAACTAACGATTATTTGATTGTTACTTAAAATCGGCGAAGGGTCATCATAGTTCATCCTGTTTAGAAATTTAAAAAAAGCAATGCTTTCTTCATTAATGCCGCCTACATTCATATAAACTAACTTTTTAAAGATGTCGGAATGGATATTCTGATTGAAAAAATCTATATAAAAATCGTATACGTAGTTTCTTCTGAAGAACTTACGGGAATCTATTGTATCCCTTGTTATCAATGCTTTATATTTATCATTGGCAATTAAAGTATCTTTTGAAAAAGTAAAATACAATTCCTTGAATTTTTGGATATCGTCCTCTTCTAACTGTATATTATCGGGATGTTCTTTGGATGTTCCCTTCATTGATATTAACGCCCAAACCTCTTTAGGCTCATTTTCAACCTCATCACTTATTATGATTGCGCTTTCATTGTCCGGATTGTTATTGTTTACTTTTGCTTTTTTTTGCCCACAACTAACAGAAAAAATTACCGATGAGGCTATTAAAATGATTTTTGGATTCATATTGATTTTATTCATTTGTTCTAATTTACGTTGTTGTGTTTATTCGACAGATGTCTCAACTGTACTCGTTCGTTCCTCACTCGTTCCGCTCGACATGACGGTTCATTGTGGAGTGGAAGGTGGGATTTGTGGGGGCGACGAAGCTGCTCCCCACAAATCCCCTTTTTCACTTTTATTTGTCGTCGTCATGTCGAGCGAAGTCGAGACATCCGTCTACCTTATAGGTCATCGTCTATTATTTCCAGTTCTATTTTTTTATTGTCTTTTTTCCGCAGGTAATAGGCTCCGTAAAACCTTGCGCCTTGTATGGTCAGGACATACGTGTCGTTTATTTCATCATGGTATATTTCGTTGTAAAACAACTGTCGTGTAACGGGGCGTCCGTCTTCGCCTTCTTCTGTGGTTTCCGAACGGTAGAAGCGAATGGGAATAGTCTCTGTTTGTCCATCGTAGAGCACATAACCTGTTTTTATATCTTCATCACAAAAAGCAATTTTCAATTGAAAATCCTTTTTCTGTCCTATGGATTTTAACGACATTGTCCTGTACGGGGAAGCGCAATCGGTTGTTTGGATTTGCGCTGTGGTAGGTTGCACTTGTGCAACAAGTTCGCTACCGACGGCCTGTTTTTTGTTTTTCGATGCGCTATTGCCGCAGCCGGCCAAACTAATGGCCAATACTGCGATTAAAAAGATTTTTGGGTTCATGATGTTCGTTTTTTCTTACATTTCGCCATTATCAGTAACATATTGCAGTTACCAATCAATTGCCATATAAATTAATTATACGATCAAAATATTTTTTTGTTAGTATAACGAGCAGCAGATTGATGCTTTTATATAAACAGAATTCCATACAAAGCTAAAAAAATAAAATCATTGATAATTTAAAAACAAAAAAGACCTACCATTTTGGTAAGTCTTTGATTTTCTTTGTGGTCCCTGTAGGGCATGATCCTACGACCCCCTGATTATGAGTCAGGTGCTCTAACCAACTGAGCTAAGGGACCTGATTTATTTTGAAATCGGACTGCAAAATTACATCTTTGCAGAAGATTCACAAACTTTATTACGCAATTTTTTTATGTTACATCCTCAGTTCGTTGCCAAATTGAAAGAACAGCATATTCTAAATAAACCCATTAAGAATATTATTTTTGATTTAGGCAATGTTATCATCCGTATTGATCCCGGCCTGACCATCAAAAAATTTAAGGAATTAGGCGTAGACGACTTCGATTCGCTGTATACCATGATGAAGCAATCGGAAGTTTTTGACCGGCTCGATACCGGAAAAATATCGTTGCCGGAATTTCGTGATGCGATCCGTAGCCATACACAAGCTGTTTTAAGCGACGAACAAATCGATGATGCTTGGTGTGCCATGTTGCTCGATTTACCTGAAGAAAACATTGATATGTTGCGCAAATTACGCATAGGAGGCTATAAACTTTATTTGCTGAGCAATACCAACCAGATGCACATTGATTGGTATTTGGAAAAACTACACAAAGAAACCGGTTCTCCCCTCCTGCCCGACTTATTTGACCGCACATTCTATTCACATGAAATCGGTTATCGAAAACCTAACCGGGATGCTTTTGAATATGTACTGCAAGCCGAAGGGTTGAAGCCTGCCGAAACGTTATTTATTGACGACTTGGAGCACAATGTGATTGGTGCGCGGAAGACGGGCATGCTGGCATATCAACATGTGAAAAGCAATCATTTACCCGATTTGTTTTTGATCAACTGAGAATCAGACTATTTTTTCTGGCTGAATAATATTTCTTTCTCTTTTTGTGTTAGGCCTTCATAACCACTCTTGGATATTTTATCCAAAATATGGTCTATTTCTTGTTGCGTTGCATGTTTTTGGCGATTGTATTCTCTGTCATCTACCGGAGGTTTCGTGTTGGTATAAGCTTTCATCTTGGGTTTACGCTTAAATAGCTTCTTTATCTTCCGGCGTAATGATGAGAACCAAGCCGTAATATCCACTCCTTTTTTGATGTTGCTGGCAAATAAATACCCAAAGAAAGCGCCGCCAAGATGAGCAATATGCCCACCAGCATTGCTTACAGAAATACTGATAATGTCAAGTACTATAGTAAACAAGGCAATATAAATCAACTTTATTCGTCCCAAAAACAGGAGATTAATGGTATAGTTAGGCACATATACAGATATGCCACTAACAATAGCTATCACCGCAGCAGACGCTCCCAGAGCAAATGCGCTATATTTTTGGACGGCAAAAACCGGAAAAATATTGTAGGCTGCAATGTAAAAAATAGCTCCTACAACTCCTCCCCAAAGATATACACTAATCATCTGCCTATTGCTGAAATACGAAAGAAAAATGCGTCCAAACCAGTATAACCAAAGCATATTGAATAATATGTGGAAAAACTCCGTATGGAAAAACATGTAGGTAATCAAAGTCCAAGGGCGAGTGAGTAGTGTTTCCATGTTAGATGGAACTGCTAGCCATGAATAGAGTTTAAAGTGATCACCTGCTGCAAAAAGATAAAAGAACAAATGAGCAATGTGATAGAATAAAAAGACAGCAATGTTGATATATATCAATTTTGTCAATGCACTGCCGGATTTGAATATTTTTTTTAATTCTTCTGCAATCATTTTATTTATAGAAGAAAATGGATGAATTATTTATCAAATTTTCCTGTCAAAATAGAAAAGGATTTTTCAACAATAAAAAATTACCTTTTCCCGCGTCATTTCTAAGTGTTCCCGCCAATATAATCGTATTCATTTAAGATTGACCTAATGAAAGTTACACTAATATTCAATAGTCGATCATCAATAATCAATTACTTATCTTACCAAATTAATATCCGGCAAACCGAATAATCGCCGCAAATTATTATAATCATGTACTACGACATCCGCCTGAGTAGAAACCGCCGGATCGTTAAAATGGTCAAAGGCAATACAATAAAATCCCGATCTTTTTGCTCCGGACACGCCTACCGGCGAGTCTTCAATAACAACACACTTCTCTATTTTTTTGTTTATTTGTGCCGGAACTAAACTATAATCCTTGACTTTGGTTACAGGATTTTCACATATTTCGCGTCCACACACCGCATCAAAATATTCACGCACGCCAACTACTTCCAACAGTTGCTTAGCAACAACTGTAGCATTAGCTGTGGTAAGTGCTAAAAAGTATCCTTGCGCTTTCAAATCGGCTATGGTTTGCCGCATGCCGGGATAAGGAACACAAAACCGGTTAAGGTTCTCCATGTAATGGTTTTGCCGCTTATGTACCATTTCCCGAACCTGTTCGCGGGGAATTTCCGGAAAGAATTTACTCATAAACCCATCGCCCGTGAAACCTACTAAATCGAGCATAGTGCACCGACTACGCATATCGTAACCATATTCGGCCAAAATGTCACAATAGGCTTCGTAACGCCCTTTTTCCGTATCGGCAATCACGCCGTCAAAATCAATTAGAATGGTATTGATTTGATGCAAATCAGTTATAGTCATGTCTGCATCAAATTAAAAAGCGACACCAAGCCGTAACATTATTGTATTCAAGCATATTCTATCGGACGATGGTGACGTCATATCGGCAAAGGCATTCATATAAGTAAGGCCAAAAATCAAAGCTGCCTCTTTGCCTAACGAATATTCCGCTCCTCCACCAACATGGAAAGCAATATTAAACGGCTTAATCTCTTTACCAATGCCAACATTGGTTTCATTGCCGTAATTAGCCCGCGCACCAACCCGGATTAAGGGATCCAACCCTAAATCGGCATAATAGGTAAACCGACCAATCATGTGGGTTTTTAACTTTAAACCCGCCGGAATCCGCAAGTATTGTATTTTATAAAGAACATCCCCACCAGCATTAACCTTTCCATCAATGCCATTTTTGGTATGAAGAGTGATCCCATTTTTATACTTAATCGTTCCACCGGTGGTAAACAGCGAAATGCCTGTTGCAAAGGCATAGTTTTTTGCAAAGAACATATCAACCATCAATCCAACATTCATACCCATCCGGGCTTTCACTGGATCAGAAGTCGGCTCGTCCGAACGAAACCACGACACGGCCGGATCAAAGAAAACGCCCAATTTTACCTGTCCTTTTGCAGGAAAAAGCGTCAAACCAAATAATGTACAAAGTAAAAGTATCTTACACCTCATCATCTATAAATCAATATTTTTTGAGTGTTTGTATATCTTGACTTTCGATGTATCACCCGCATCACATACAATCCGGGTTCCAATCCGCTCACGTCAATTGATGTCGCCGAAAGAACAGACCGATATCGCAATTGACCGGTATAGCTGAATATTTCAATATCATATTCAGACAAATTATTGTTTGTATCGATTTCGATATAAACATCTTGCGACGCTGGATTTGGATATACTTTTACGGCAGGCATCTGCTCGCTTATCCGGGCAGAAGACGGTATATCCTCCCGTTTACCAAATACGGGACGCATCATTAATGTACCTTCATTGTTATCTAGTTGCCAAGAACCGGAAGTATTGTATTTCAAGCTGCCCTTGTCATTATAATTTTTATCAAATCCGATATTCAAAAATCCAGATGTTACCTGTACCCAACCGATCCAATAATTGGAAGTCACATAAATCGGCTTGTCCAATATAAAACGGGTGAATTGTCCGGTATTTTCGGGCGAATATTC
>JAVBPN010000362.1:0-10240 GCA_031549585.1 Bacteroidales bacterium | reverse complement strand
TTTTATTACAAAAGATACAGATCATCTTTTAAACCAGTTTTTACAAAAATAATCGTTTTATGAGCAATTGAAGATCAAAAACCGTTAACGTCAAATGTTTATTTTTGTTTTTCAAGCATTTCAAAGAGAGGCACAGTATCAGCAAATCAAGATGAACGATTGATTTATTCATACAAATAACTAGAAATTACTAATACTCGAAATACATACAAACATAACCTGTCAACACCTTACATAATTATACATTCGCTCAGCCACATGTCATTTCTTTGATTACTTTTGCATTTCAATTCATTCATGCATGGAAAGAGAAAAAATATTGATCCGTTCCTCATGGATCAGTGTGATTGGCAATGCCATCTTATCGGCTTCAAAAATTACTGTCGGTATCTTTGCCGGAAGTTTGGCCGTTTTAGGTGATGGTATTGACTCCGCCACAGACGTGGTGATTTCATTGGTCACTTTATTTACTGCCCGCATTGTAAGCCGTCCACCCGACCGGAAATATGTATACGGATATGAAAAAGCAGATAATGTAGCGACTAAAATCCTTTCTATGGTGATATTTTTTGCCGGGATTCAGATGTTAATTTCTGCCTGCAAAAGTATCTTTGCTGCCACTCCAAAAGAAATGCCCGCCAATATTGCTATTTACATTACTATTTTTTCCATGATGGGCAAGTTGGCTTTATCATATTATTTGTTCCGGCAAGGCAAACGAACCAACAGTTCTATGTTGAAGGCCAATGCCAAGAACATGCGTAATGATGTGGTTATTTCTGCAGGTGTTTTAATAGGATTGATATTTACATTTGTTTTGAAATTACCCATTCTTGACTCGATTACGGGTTTAGTTATCAGCCTTTATATCATCAAATCGTCCATAGACATTTTTATAGAAACTAATGTTGTTTTGATGGACGGTGTTCAAGACACATCCGTTTATCAAAAAATATTTGATGCCGTGGAGCACGTACCCGGCGCTAATAATCCACACAGGGTTAGGATGCGGCAACTCGGCAACATGTATGTTATTTCGCTTGACATTGAAGTCAATGGTGATCTTTCCTTAAACGACGCCCACGATATAGCGCAAGCTGTTGAAGAAAGCATCAAACAGTCAGTTGAAAATGTATATGATATCGTGGTGCACATTGAACCCAAAGGAAAACAACATTCGGAAGAAAAGTTCGGGCTCAACAAAGAAATGTTGTAATCGTTTGCTCTTTTCCAATAAGCCATATTTTGGTATTTTCACAAATCCATTGATTTTCCTTATTTTTGCAAAAAATCCATTAGCATGTCTATCATAGCCAAAGATGTAGTCAAAAAATACAAAAACCAATATGCTGTTAATGGTGTTTCCTTTGAAATCAATCAAGGTGAGATTGTCGGATTTATCGGCCCCAATGGAGCGGGAAAATCTACGATGATGAAGATCATCTGCGCATATATTTCGGCTACTTCGGGAATAGTTTTGGTAAATGGTTATGATGTAAAAACCCAGTCAATTCAAGTACGCCGAAGCATTGGTTATTTGCCGGAAAATAATCCTCTTTACTTAGATATGTACGTAAAGGAATATTTGGCTTTTGTTTCAGGCATATATGGTTTAGGCAAAACGTCATCGAAGCGTGTGAATGAGATGATTGATGCAACAGGATTAGGAAATGAACAACACAAGAAAATAGGATCGCTATCCAAAGGTTACCGTCAGCGTGTTGGTTTAGCTCAAGCATTGATCCACGATCCGAAAGTGCTGATACTCGACGAGCCCACAACGGGGCTTGATCCCAATCAAATTATTGAAATCCGTAATTTGATTTCTGAAGTAGGGAAATCCAAGACTGTATTGTTCTCCACGCATATCATGCAAGAAGCAGAAGCAATCTGTAATCGGACGATGATTATCAATAAAGGAAAGATTATTGCAAATACCGGTGTGGATGATATACAACATCAAGAACAAACGATTACGGTTGAATTTAATGCGCCAATTGAAGAAGCGGTACTTTTAAGCATTCCCGATGTGATACAAGTAAAAGCCATTAACCATAGCAAATGGATTATTTACAGCCACAATGACATTCGCGAAACGTTATTTCGAGTTGCAGTAGAACACGGATTGGCTGTATTGGGCATGCAGCAACACACCAAAACTTTAGAAGAGATTTTCCACGAGTTAACGCAATCATGATGCATTTTCATGATGCTTATTTTATGGAAAAAAACTACATTTAAAGAGAATTTACCTTTTTCAATGAATCACCATTTATTTGCAAATAACTTATCTTTAGCTGTAGTTAATATAAGCGTTGTATACTTTAAATACGTCCGTCTAAGTCATAACTGAAACGCAACGGGCGTTAGCCCGTTTACACATGCGAAGCATACCTTATTGACGATTTTCCGTTCAAGCGAAGCCGATAGGCGGAGCGCGTTTAAATCGTCAAGCCGTTTTTGGTTACTTTTTGCGGCGTCAAAAAGTGACAAAAGAAGCATCAAAAAATGATTTAAAAACGCAAATATAAACTTGAGTCCTTATCTTTTAACAAGTCCTTGTTGTACAATGTAAACTAAACGTCATGAAAACACAACGTCGTTCTCTCTGCGGAATATTGTTAACATTTATTTCAGTTCTTTTTGTTGCAGCCCAAGAACAAAATATATCGACGACTATTCTAATAGACCAATTCGGCTATTTGCCGCAAGCTACCAAGACGGCCGTTATTAAAAATCCCCAAATTGGGTTTGATAGCCTCCAGTCTTTCATGCCCGGCAATATTTATCAGGTAATCGACAAACAAAGGAATCAGCCGGTTTTTGAAGGCGCTCCTGTTTTATTCAATAATGGAAATACAGATATCGCTTCGGGCGACCAAATTTGGTGGTTCGATTTTTCTCCGCTTTCCATTCCGGGAGAATACTATATTCTGGATAAGGAAAAAAATGTGCGGTCTTATCCTTTCCGAATTGGAGATAATGTTTACAACGAAGTTTTGAAACATGCGGTTCGCATGTTTTTCTACCAAAGAGCAGGATGCGAAAAACCAGCACAATTTGCAGGAGCAGGCTGGGCAGACAACGCCAGCCATATAGGGCCGCTCCAGGATAAGAATTGCCGGCTATACAACAAAAAAGACGATGCAACGACCGAACGGGATTTACACGGCGGTTGGTACGATGCCGGCGATTATAATAAATATACGAATTGGGCTTGTCTTTATATTGAAACGCTGCTCTTCTCCTATTTGGAGAACCCTGATATTTGGACAGACGATTACAACATTCCCGAATCAGGAAATGGAGTGCCGGATATTTTGGATGAAGCCAAATGGGGCATGGATTGGTTGCTTCGCATGCAAGAAGATGATGGCTCGGTTTTGAGTATTGTAGGACTCAGTGAAGCCTCTCCGCCGTCGGCAGCAAAAGGACAGAGCCTGTATGGGCCGGCATCTACAACGGCATCCTTTTCAGCTTCAAAAGCTTTTGCTGTGGGATATAAGGCTTATAAACAAATCGGTATGACTGATTATGCCGAAAAACTCAAAATAGCAGCCTTGAAAGCGTGGGATTGGGCAGAACAACATCCGAATGTCATTTTTCACAACAATTCCTCAGCATACGGATCAACAGGTTTAGGAGCCGGCGACCAGGAAACAGACGCCCCGCATAAACGGACAGCTATTCGTATTACAGCAGCTTTATATCTTTATGAGATAACAAATGACCGGCAGTTTCTTAGCATTTTCGAAAATGAGTATACTGTTTTACCTCTTTTTGCTGGGGGCAATGATATGCAGCAATATTACAGTACCGACCATTTTCTATGCCTTTATTACCTCTCTTTGAATGGTATTTCCGAAACTGTTAAAAATAAAATAATCAACACGCTGAAAACAGCCGCAAACAAACCGGGTGACTATGCCGGTAAAATAGGAAGGGACGGCTATCGTTCATTCATCAAGGAATATAATTGGGGCTCTAACAGGTACAAATCGTATTACGGATTGACATTTTATTTGTTGGCTGATAAATCGATAGAACCGGACAAGAGCCGTTTGTATACCGATGCAGCCCAAGATTACCTGCATTATATCCATGGTGTCAATCCCTTTGGGTTTGTTTATCTTACGAACATGAATCGTTACGGCGCTTCCAATAGTATAACGGAAATCTTCCACTATTGGTTTAACCACAACAGCGAGAAATGGAATAAAGTAAGTGACACAACTCCCGGCCCGGCTCCGGGTTATCTTTCCGGTGGCCCCAATGAGCACTATAAATGGGATAACTGTTGTCCATTCGGATGTGAATACAATGCTAACACTGCGACATGTTTCTCTGAAGAAATTCCGGTTAATCAACCACCAGCCAAAATGTACAAAGATTTTAATACTCGGTGGCCGTTGAACTCATGGGAAATCACCGAGCCAATGGGAAATTATCAGGTAGCATACATTCGTTTATTATCCAAATTTGTTTCCAACAAAGGAAATGGAATTGGCTTGTAGATAGCAATATTTATTGGCAATCAATAATCTCTTTCAACGCATGTGTCCATTTTGGGCTATCATTCAAGCTTTCAACCCATACATATTCCCGTCCTCCGTTTGATAAAAACAATTCTTTGTATTCATCACCCAGTTCAATCGTTGTTTCAAGGCAATCGGCAACAAAAGAGGGAGCAATAACCAATATAGTAGATACACCCCGATGAGCTAAATCTTTCAAGGCCTGATCAGTAAAAGGTCTAAGCCAATGCTTCCCCATGTGCGATTGAAAAGAAGCAGTATATTGCTGATGCGACAGCCCTAAACGATCTGCCAAACTTCGAGCCGTTACATAACAAGACGCTTGGTAACAAGGTTGTTTTTCAAGACAATTGTGATTTTCTGAATTACCCTGTTTCATCCGGCATTCTTTGGGAATATGGCTCAAAGGCAATCCATGAAAACTAAAAACAACATGATCGAATCGTTTGGGATCATAAGGCATAATCCGGTCAACCCAAGCATCCAAAAATGCCGGATGATTGAAAAATCGGTCAATGATTTTGATGGTTGGCTTTACTGCCCATTTCGCCATATTCTTTGCAACAGCATCAATCGCACTACCGGTAGTTGACATCGCATAATGCGGAAAAAGCGGTAAAACGATTAGTTGGATATATTCCTTTTCCCGGATTTCTTGCATGACAGCAGACACATTGGGATAACCATAGTTCATCGCAATATAAATATCGGTTTGTCCATCATATAGCTTCTGTAAACTTTCTCTTAGACACATCGAATAATACCTCAATGGAGAACCTTCTTCTGTCCATAATTTCTGATACAAAGCAGCCGAATGGCGTGTTCTGAAAGGAACAATAATCAATTTGACCAATATTTTACGCCACAACCAGGATATATTGATGACATGGGGATCATCCAAAAACTGAGAAAGATAACGGCGCACATCCTTTCGTTTCAGACTATCGGGCGTGCCTATATTCATTAAGATAACAGCAGTTTTCATTCTACCTGTTGATCAAATGACGATGATATGGAAGAACATTTTTCGCACCAACCCTTGATGACAATATTCATTTCCTGCATTTTGAAATTCTTAGGAAGCCTAATACCGGGCACAGGGCTATCGGGTAGACAATAAGTCTTTTTGCAACCAATGCAATGAAAATGCACATGGAATTCTTCCGGCGTACAATCACATGCATCATTACAAAGGGCATATTTAAACGCTCCTGTACCGTCGTCAATCCGATGAATCAAGCGATGTTTCTCGAATGTTTTCAACGTTCGAAATAAGGTTACCCGGTCAGCTTTATCAAACATCATTTCCAGATCATTCAAACTAATCGCATATTCTTGCTTTAAAAGCATATCTAAAACAAGAATACGCATAGCCGTAGGCTTGATATCTCTATGTAAAAGCTTATCTATGATCTGTTTTTCATGTTTCATTATTTGGTATTCATCAACCGTAAACTAATCAAAATCACAACGATGGTTACACCCACGTCGGCTGTAATAGCAAGCACTAAGTTACTAAATCCCAAGAAAGCAAGCAAAATAAAGAAAATTTTTATGGCAATAGCGCCAATCGCATTCCTTTTGATAGTAGACACCGTTTTCCGGCTCAACCGAACCAAAAATGGGATCAATGATAATCGATCATTCATCAATGCGATATTGGCAACTTCTATAGCCGTATCGCTTCCTGCTGCTCCCATTGCAATTCCTACAGTTGATGCAGCCATTGCCGGCGCGTCATTGATTCCGTCGCCAACCATTGCTACTGCCTGATATTGTTGCATTAAATCGTGAATAATGGTAGACTTATTCTGAGGAAGAAGTTCACCGTAAACCTTATTAATTCCAACCTGAGCGGCCACATATTCTGCTGCTTTTTTGCTATCACCACTAACCATCACCGGTTCAATACCTAACGAACGTATCTGATCAATGGATTTCCGGCTATCGGGCTTCACTTCATCCATTAATGCAATCACTCCTTTTATCTCGTGATTGCAACTAATTACAACTGATGTTTTACCTTGTTCTGAAAACTGCTCGACAATCGATTTCACCTCCTCCCCAACCGGTTGATGTTGTTCAATGAATTTTAATTTACCAATCAAAACAGGTTTTTCATCGCACGCCAAGCAAACGGCTTTGGCTCCTTCCCCCGCAACGCTTTCAAACTTTTGGGCCGAATGCGGTTCAAAACCTTCTTTCCGGGCAGCATCAACAATAGATTGCGCTAAAGGATGTTCAGAAAAAATCTCAGTCCCCGCACTACATGACAAAAGCTCTTCCTTGTCTGCCCCATTCAATGGAATCATATCAGACACAACCGGATTACCATATGTAATTGTCCGGGTTTTGTCTAAAGCTATCGCGCCAATGCCAGCCAATGCTTCAAGGTATTTGCCTCCTTTGATCAATGCCCCTTTAGATGAAGCATTTCCAATTGCCGCATAGATAGCAACCGGGGTTGAAATGACCAACGCACAAGGACAAGAAATCACAAGCAATGTAACAGCTTGATTGAGCCAATGGTTTAAATCCTGTCCCAAGATAAAAACAGGAATAAGAAATAACGATAGGGATAATACAATAACTATTGGCGTATAAATTTTTGCAAACCGCTGGATAAATTTTTGGGCATCCGACTTATTGGCTTGCGCCTCATAAGTTAATGCAACAATTTTAGCAAAAGTCGTATCATTGGCCAATTTTGTTGTTTTTACCTCCAAAAATCCTTTTTGGTTCATCGTTCCGGCAAAAACCGTATCCCCGATATTTTTTTCTTTAGGTATCGGTTCTCCGGTAATGGAGGATTCGTCAATAGCCGATTCTCCGACTTCTACAATACCATCCAATGGAATCATATCGTGCGGTTTGACTTGAATAATCGTTCCTATTTGTATTTGATCAACTGGGGTGGTCATTCCCGTCGATTTTACCGTTGCTGTTTTGGGTACATTACTTACCAATTTATCCAATTCCGACATGCTTTGTTCCATGCCAATATCTTCCAATTTTTCTCCTAATACATACAGAACAATGACTACAGCCGCTTCCGGATATTCACCCAAATAGAAAGCGGCACAAACAGCAATCAACATCAATAGGTTGATGCTGCTAAAATTTAACCGGAACAACGATTTTAAGCCTCCCCATAATACATGATACCCTGTACCGAGAACAAAAGCAGCATAAATGTAAAAAGCGTAAGGCGTCGGTATTTGGATGCCTATTATTGACAACACCTCTAATGCAACAGCAAATATCACTGCACAGATTAGCAATACAAATTTTCGATCGTGAAAAGGTAATTTCATTTGGATGTTCTTTTCGTTTCTTGAAACAATTTTTATGCTAAAATAAAGCTTTCCCCATGCAATAGTATTGCAAAATGTAAAAGAAAAAAGGCAAAGCCGAATACGACCTTGCCTTTTTTATGCTTATAGAAATAAGAATTTATACTGCCAATGCAAACCGGACAAATTTGACCACAGCAAGGTCTTTGTCTGATTCTTTCAGATATTGGGCAATGGTTTTCTTATTATCCTTAATAAATTCCTGATTGATCAAAGTCATTTCTTTAAAGAATTTTTCCAATTTGCCAGATGCTATTTTTTCCAACAGATCAGCAGGTTTACCGGCATTTTTGGGATCGTTTTTGGTTTGATCCAATGCGATTTCCAATTCTTTCTTAACAACTTCTGCAGGAACACTTTCTTTATCAACAGCTACAGGGCTCATGGCTGCTACTTGCATAGCAATATCACGGCCTACCTGAGGATTGCTCAATTTTTTATTGAATCCTACCAAGCAAGCCAATTTATTACCAGGATGAATATAAGCAACGATTTCAGCTGCATCCAATTTATCAAAAAAGGTTAAATCAATTTTTTCACCAATGACAGCTACTTTTTCATTAACGCCTTCAGCAACGCTTATACCGTTTACGTTCAATTGTTTTACTGCTTCCAAATCAGCAGCGTTATTTTGCAATGCTGCATCAACAATATCTTCGGTAAATTTGATAAAATCAGCGCCTTTAGCCACAAAATCTGTTTCGCAACTCAATACGGCCAATACGCCTTTGGTTGCATCAGCAGAAACTTTTGCAATCACACAACCTTCGGTTGCTTCGCGGTCAGCACGTTTATTGGCAACTAATTGACCTTTTTTACGAATAATTGCAATGGCTTGTTCATAATCACCATTTGCTTCTTCTAAGGCTTTCTTGCAGTCCATCATGCCTGCACCTGTCATTTTTCTGAGTTTTGCTACTTCCGTTGCACTTATAGCCATATACTTGTCCTTTACTTTTTGTGTTATCCGCCCCAAAAGGTTTGAATAACTTGATTTTTATTCTTTATCTTCATTACCAACCGCTTTCTTTGTCAACTTTTTAGCGGATTTTTTGTCACCAGCATTATCATCCTCTTCGTCAACCGTAGTTTGCCTTTTTGTATTTGTCTTTTTAGACTTTTTAGGCTGTTGCGGAGCGGATTCATCGTCATTGTCCTTTTCCAACTTACGCTCATTCAAACCCTCTTGAATTGCCTGCGATACAACATCAACAATCAACGCTATGGAGTTTGCTGCATCATCATTGGCTGGAATAGGAAAATCAATACTTTCAGGATCAGAGTTGGTATCAACCATTCCGAAAACAGGGATATTCAAACGACGAGCTTCAGCTACAGCAATATGCTCTTTCATAATATCGATAACAAAAAGAGCTGCCGGAAGGCGTGCCATGTCGGAAATACTACCGAGTGTTTTTTCCAATTTAGCACGTTGGCGATTCACTTGAAGTTTTTCCCTTTTCGACATATTGTCAAATGTGCCATCAGTGGCCATTTTGTCAATAGTCGCCATCTTTTTCACAGCTTTACGAATGGTTTGGAAATTGGTTAACATTCCACCCGGCCAACGTTCTGTAACATAAGGCATATTGATTGCGCCAACTTTCTCGGCTATAATATCTTTTGCCTGTTTTTTTGTAGCTACAAACAAGACTTTTCGCCCTGACTTGGTGATTTGCTTGATAGCTTGTGCAGCTTCATCAAGCTTTACTTGTGTTTTTTGTAAATCAATAATGTGGATTCCATTACGCTCCATAAAGATATAAGGAGCCATGTGTGGATTCCATTTTCTTTTGAGGTGTCCAAAATGACAACCTGCATCTAATAACTGTTGTACGGTTACTCTTGACATTTTTAATTTTTTAATTGTTTACATTCTTTTTGACAGATGCAACCCCACGGTAGCTTGCCATTCTAAAGAAGGAAGGTCTATGGGATTTAGATACTAAACAAACGATGTAGCCGATTAATCCCGGCTTGCATCTATTAACGTTTGCTGAATTGGAAGCGCTTGCGTGCTTTAGGTCTTCCGGGTTTCTTACGTTCCACTTCACGAGGATCACGTGTCATAAAACCGGCAGCTTTCAATTTCGGTTTGTTGGTTTCGTCGATCTTCACAAAAGCACGTGAGATAGCCAAACGCAATGCTTCAGCTTGACCTTTGATTCCACCACCGTCCAAATTAACCTTGATATCGTACTTACCTTCTACTTCAAGGGTGTGGATCGGTTGTTCCACAATGTATTGAAGGGTACCTAAAGGGAAATATGTTTGTAAATCCTTATCGTTAATGGTAATATTGCCTTTACCTTCGCTCACATATACGCGGGCAACGGCTGCTTTTCTTCTTCC